>NZ_JBMVFX010000002.1:0-310838 GCF_049538415.1 Cellulosimicrobium sp. AB352
GCCTGCCAGAGCTCTACCTCGCGACATCGACCTTCGGAGCACGCCATGACCACGCTGACCACGACCACCTCTCCCCCGTCGTCCCCTGCCCCCGCGAGCAGCCCGCGGGTCACCGGGACCCTGCGCGTCACCGGCACGCTCGGCGAGCGCTACCGCGAGATCCTCACGCCCGAGGCGCTCGACTTCCTCACGCTGCTGCACGACCGGTTCGTGGCGCGCCGCCACGAGCTGCTCATGGACCGCCAGCAGCGCCGCCAGGACGTCGCCGACGGCATCGACCCCGACTTCCGCGCCTCGACGCGGCCCGTGCGCGACGACCCGTCGTGGCGCGTGGCGGGCTCGGCCGGCGCGCCGGGACTCGAGGACCGCCGCGTCGAGATCACCGGCCCGACCGACCCCAAGATGACGATCAACGCCCTCAACTCCGGCGCCAAGGTCTGGCTCGCAGACGCCGAGGACGCGTCGAGCCCCACGTGGCGCAACGTGATCGAGGGCCAGCTCGCGCTGCACGACGCGATCCGCGGGACGCTGACCCACACGGCCGGCTCGGGCGAGCACCGCAAGGAGTACCGCCTGCGCTCGACCACGCTCACCGACCTCCCGACGATCGTGTTCCGCCCGCGCGGGTGGCACCTCATCGAGAAGCACATGCGGTACGTCGACCGGGCGGGCGTGAGCGTCTCGGCGTCGGCGTCGCTCGTCGACTTCGGGCTGTACCTGTTCCACAACGCGCACGAGCTCGTGGCGCGCGGGCGAGGCCCGTACTTCTACCTGCCCAAGCTCGAGGGGCACCGCGAGGCCCGGCTGTGGAACGACGTGTTCGTGCTCGCCCAGGACTACCTCGGCCTGCCGCAGGGCACGATCCGCGCCACGGTGCTCATCGAGACGCTGCCCGCGGCGTTCGAGATGGAGGAGATCCTCCACGAGCTGCGCGACCACTGCGCCGGGCTGAACGCCGGGCGCTGGGACTACCTGTTCTCCGTGATCAAGGCGTTCCGCACGCGCGGCGACTCGTACGTGCTGCCCGACCGCGCGCAGGTCACCATGACCGCACCGTTCATGCGCGCGTACACCGAGCTGCTCGTGCAGACGTGCCACCGGCGCGGCGCGCACGCGATCGGCGGCATGAGCGCGTTCATCCCGGACCGCCGTCGGCCGGACGTCACCGAGCGCGCGTTCGAGCAGGTGCGCGCGGACAAGCGCCGGGAGGCGACGGACGGGTTCGACGGCACGTGGGTCGCGCACCCCGACCTCATCGAGGTCGCGCGCACCGAGTTCGACGCGGTGCTGGGGGACGCGCCGAACCAGGTCTCGCGGCAGCGCGACGACGTCCGGGTGGGCCAGCACGAGCTGCTCGACATCGGGTCGGCCCGCCGGGCCGGGGCCACCGTCACCGCGGCGGGGCTGCGCTCGAACGTCTCCGTCGGGGTGCGGTACCTCGAGTCGTGGCTGCGCGGCGTCGGGGCCGCCGCGATCGACCACCTCATGGAGGACGCCGCGACGGCCGAGATCTCGCGGTCGCAGGTGTGGCAGTGGATCGCGTCCGGCACGCGCACCGAGAACGGCGTGCCGATCACGCGCGAGCGCGTCGAGGCGCTGCTCGCGGAGATCGTCGACGACCTGCCGCGCACCCCGGGGAACCGGATCGACGACGCCGCGCACGTGTTCCGCGCCGTCGCGCTCGCCGAGGACTTCCCGACGTTCCTCACCATCGGGGCGTACTCGCAGTTCCTCGTGGGTTCCGAGGTGGACCAGCCGTAGCGCGGTCTCCCGCCCTCCACGGCCCCGGTGCCGTCGCCCCACCCGGCGGCGGCACCGAGGCCGTGCTCACGGGCGCGTGCCATCGCCCTCGACGGCGGAGACCGCAGTGTGGGAGCATCCGGCCACGCACGGTGGCACCTGTCGTCCGGGCGCCCGCCCGCACGACACCGGAGCACCATGAGCACCCCTGTGACGCCGCCGTCCTCGCCGACGCCCCCTCCCGGCCCGCCGCCCTCCTCCCCCGGCCCGGCCGCGCACCCGAACCCGTACGCGGCGCCGCCGTCCGCAGCGCACCCCGGCCCTCCGTACGCGGGCGCCCCGCAGCCCCTCGCACCGCACCCGGGACCGCCGCACCCCCACGTCCCGCAGCCGGCCCCGCCGCGCGCGGCACCGGGGCGTGGCGGTCTGTCTCGGACGGCCGTCGGGCTGCTCGTCGGGGTCGTGTGCCTCGTGGTCGGGGGCGGGACGGGGTACGCCGCGGGCGTCGCGACCGACGCCGGCGCCCGGATCGCCGCGTGGGTCACGGCCCCGACCGACGACGCGTACGGCGACGAGTGGCCGGGCGACGGCTGGTCGGACGAGGACTGGTCCGAGGGCGACTGGGAGGGCACGGGCACGCGCGACGACCCGTGGCTGTTCGACGGGTACACGATCGGCGGCGAGGAGTGGGAGATCCTCCTCGAGGAGCCGTACGAGGCGACCGCGGACGTGCTCGCGCACGACGACGTCAACGCCCCGCCGCCCGACGGCGTCGAGTACTGGATCGTGCCCGTCACCGCCACCTACACCGGGTCCAGCTCGCAGGTGACCGCGTGGGGCGCGGTCGACGTCGGGTTCGTCGGCGACGACGGCGTCCACGCCGAGGGCGGGTGCGGCGCGGTGCCGCACGCGCTCGTGAGCACGGGCCTCATCGGCTCGGGCGACACCGTGACCGGCAACGTGTGCCTCGCGGTGCCGGCAGGCGCCCCCGGCCTCTGGACGCTCTCGCTGGAGCGGTACGAGCCCTGGTACCTGCGCGCGGCCGACCCGCTCGCGGGCTGACCGCCCTTCCGACCTGGTCGACGCCCCGCGGGCCGGACGGCCTCGTCAGCCCGCGGGGCGCCGCGCGTCGAACACGTCGCGGTTCTCGCGGATGGTGCGCGTGTGGGCGAGCGCCCACTCGACGAGCGCGAGCACGGGCGGCAGCAGCGTCTCGCCGAGCCCCGTGAGCGCGTAGTCGACGCGCGGCGGCACGACGGCGTGCACGGTGCGGCTCACGAGGCCGTCCCGCTCGAGCTGGCGCAGGTTGAGGGTGAGCATGCGCTGCGAGATCCCGTCGATCCCGTGGAGCAGCCCGGTGAAGCGCTGCGGGCCGGCGGAGAGCATCCCCAGGATGAGGACGCTCCACTTGTCGCCCACCCGGTCGAGGACCGAGCGCACCTCGCTCGTCGCCTCCGCCGCGGCGCAGCCGCGGTCGACCGGGATGCCGTGGCGCTCGGCGAGCTCGCGCACCACCGGCACGTCCGTGCTGGGCGTCGTCGTCATGGGGGTCTCCGTCTTCTCCGGATGCTGCTCCGTGTGCCTCACGCACACCGGTGTGCCTTTTGTACCGGTGCTCATGGTTACCCATCATGTGCCCAGGCACAAAGAGTGACCGGCCGCCCTGGGCCGTCGCCGCCTCCTCTCGAAGGACTCACGCATGAACGTCGCCCTGTGGATCGCCTCCGGTCTGCTCGCCCTCGCCTTCCTCGGCGCGGGGCTCATGAAGGCCCTGCGCCCGATCCCGGTGCTCCAGGAGCAGATGCGTTGGGTCACGCCCGAGCGCGCGGCGGGCGTGCGCGCCATCGGGTGGCTCGAGGTGGCCGGCGCCGTCGGCGTGATCCTCCCCTGGGCGCTCGGCGTCGCGCCGGTGCTCACCCCCGTCGCCGCGGTCGGGCTCGCGCTCACGCAGGTCGGCGCGATCCCTCTGCACGTGCGCCTCGGCGAGGCCAAGGCCGTCCCGGCGAACGTGGTGCTGCTCGCCCTCGCGGTGTTCGTCGCCGTCGGCCGGTTCGCGGCGCTGTGACCCGCGGGCGGGCCGCGGCCCGCCCCAGGCCGCCGCGGGGCTGCGCGGACCGCGCGGACGGCCCCGCGACAGGGCGACAGATCGGCCCTACCCCGACACTCTCGCGCGGCCGGCGGTCCGCTGGACAGCCCCGCGGCCTCCGCTACGCCGTCGCGACGAGCGGGTACCGGCGGCGCAGGACGAGGCGCTGCCCGAGCGTCCACGTCACCGTCACGAGCAGATACAGGGCAGCGGCGAGGGGCACGAAGCAGGCGATCACGGCGGTGACGAACTGCAGGGCACCGAGCGCGTTCTGCAGGCCCGGGCCGGAGAGCACCGCCGCACCGGACATGCTCGGCCCGGTGTCGGCACCGGGCGTCGTCCGGGGCAGCGCGAGCCGACCGCCGGGCAGGGAGGCGCGGCGCGTGAGCTCGCCGACGAGGGCGATCGCGAGCACGACCACGCCGGCCACGACCACGGTCGGCACACCACCCGCCCCGAGCCCGCCGACGAGGCTCGAGCCCAGGGGCGCGCCGAACAGGGTGTGGCCGAGCAGCGCGTTGCCGTGGCCGGCGATCTCCGCGTGCAGGAACAGCGCGTAGACCACCCCGACCACGGGCGCCTGGGCCAGCATCGGGAGGCACCCCGCGAGCGGCGTCGTGCCCTCGCGGGTGTAGAGCTCCACGGTTGCGCGCCGCAGCCGCTCGGGGTCGTTCCGGTGCCGACGCTGGAGCTCGGCGAGCCGCGGTGCGAGACGCGCGCGGTCGCGCTCCGCCTTCGCCTGCGACACGCCGACGGGGACGAGCAGGGCGCGCACGGCGAGCGTCAGCAGGACGACGGCCGCCGCGGCCGCGGCGCCGCCCGCGAGGGGTTCGAGCAGGTCGGACAGGCCCATCAGCGCGCGGTACGCGGCGTCGAGCACGGTGGAGACGAGCGGGAGGTCGAGCAGGTTCATGGTGGTGTCCTCGGTCGAACGTGCGGGGTACGCGTTCGCCGATCACCCTGCGGTGGGCAGGCAGCAGCACGCCGCGCAGCGACGCGGGTGCGGGTGGGGTCCCTCGGCCGGGTGATCAGCCGAGGAGTCGGCCGGGAGCCCGGGGTCGGGCACGACCCGGGGCGTCCGGGTCGCTCTGCGTGACGGCGGGACCGACGTCGACCGTGTCGCGCAGGCGGCCCGCGGGGCGAGCCGCCACACCGAGCGCGAGGGGTGCGCCCCAGCGCGCGGCCACGGCGGCCACGGCCGCGACGAGGGCGGTGGCGCCGAGGAGGAAGAGCGTGGCCGTGAGGGTCGACGTGCCGAGCAGGAGCGTGAGCGCGGAGGCGAGGTCGCGCGCCACGACGAGCAGGTCGTTCATCGCGCTGCCTCCTCTCCGGGCCGTCGGGGCCCCGTGGGGCCCGCCGTCGGGCCCGTCGTGGAGCCCGTCGGTGAGGTCAGCCTAGGCTATGTCGAGCGCCGCCCACTCGTCGTCGGTGAGCAGGCGCGACCGGATGATGAAACGCACGCCCTCGGGCGCCTCGACGCTGAACCCCGCGCCGCGACCGGGCACGACGTCGATCGTCAGGTGGGTGTGCTTCCAGTACTCGAACTGCGCGCGGCTCATCCACACGGGCACGACGAACCGGCCCGCCGCGCCGTCCGCCCCGGCGGGGCCGTCCGCGCCGGGACCGTCCGTGCGACCGGGCGCGTCGACGACGAGGTCACCGAGGTGCACGTCGGCGTCGCCGAGCAGGAATTCGCCCTGCGGGTAGCACATGGGCGACGACCCGTCGCAGCACCCGCCGGACTGGTGGAACATGAGCTCGCCGTGGACCGTCCGCAGCCGCGCGAGCAGCGCCGCGGCGTCGTCGGTGAGCGCGACCCGCGCGGGTGGCGCGCCAACCGGACGGACCGAGGGGACGTCGTCGACCACGAAACCCTCCACGTGTCAGGCCGACCAGGCGATCCCGGCGCCGCGAGCAGGTGGTCCTGGTCCGTCCGGACGGCCGGACGAGCCAGGACCACCTGCTCGGCGGCCGGGGGGAGAGGGGGCCGAGCCCGTGGTCGGTAGGCGGGCAGGGCGGGTGGGGTTGGTCTAGAAGAAGCCCAGCTTCTGGGCCGAGTAGGAGACGAGGAGGTTCTTCGTCTGCTGGTAGTGGTCGAGCATCATCTTGTGGTTCTCGCGCCCGACGCCGGAGCCCTTGTAGCCGCCGAACGCGGCGGCGGCGGGGTACGCGTGGTAGCAGTTCGTCCACACGCGTCCGGCCTCGATGGTGCGGCCCGCGCGGTAGGCGGTGTTGCCCGACCGCGACCAGACGCCGGCCCCGAGGCCGTAGAGGGTGTCGTTGGCGATCGTCATGGCGTCGTCGAAGTCGGAGAAGTCGGTCACCGCGACGACCGGACCGAAGATCTCCTCCTGGAAGATCCGCATCGAGTTCTTGCCCTCGAAGATCGTCGGCGTCACGTAGTACCCGCCCGCGAGGTCGCCGCCGAGCTCGGCGCGCGACCCGCCGGTGAAGACCTTCGCGCCCTCGGCCTTGCCGATCTCGATGTACGACAGGATCTTCTCGAGCTGGTCGTTCGACGCCTGCGCACCGATCATCGTCTCGGTGTCGAGCGGGTTGCCCTGCCGCACGGCCTTCGTGCGCTCGATCGCGTCGCCGAGGAACGTGTCGTAGATGGACGACTGGATGAGGGCGCGCGACGGGCACGTGCACACCTCGCCCTGGTTGAGGGCGAACATCGTGAACCCCTCGAGGGCCTTGTCGTAGAAGTCGTCGCGCGCGTCGGCGACGTCGGAGAAGAAGATGTTCGGCGACTTGCCGCCGAGCTCGAGCGTGACCGGGATGATGTTCTGGCTCGCGTACTGCATGATCAGGCGGCCGGTCGTCGTCTCGCCGGTGAACGCGATCTTGCGGATGCGCGGGCTGGACGCGAGCGGCTTGCCCGCCTCGACGCCGAACCCGTTGACGACGTTCACCACCCCGGGCGGCAGCAGGTCCCCGATGATGTCCATGAGGAAGAGGATCGACGCGGGCGTCTGCTCGGCGGGCTTGAGCACGACGCAGTTGCCCGCCGCGAGCGCCGGGGCGAGCTTCCACACGGCCATGAGGATCGGGAAGTTCCACGGGATGATCTGGCCGACGACGCCGAGCGGCTCGTGGAAGTGGTACGCGATGGTGTCCTCGTCGATCTCGGAGATCGACCCCTCCTGCGCACGGATCGCGCCCGCGAAGTAGCGGAAGTGGTCGATCGCGAGCGGGATGTCGGCGGCGAGCGTCTCGCGGACGGGCTTGCCGTTCTCCCACGACTCGGCGACGGCGATCCGCTCGAGGTTCTCCTCCATGCGGTCGGCGATCTTGTTGAGGACGTTGGCGCGCTCGGTCGCGCTCGTGCGGCCCCACGACCGGGCGGCGCCGTGCGCGGCGTCGAGAGCGCGCTCGATGTCGTCGGCGGTGCCGCGCGCGACCTCGGTGAAGGTCCGGCCCGTCACGGGGCTCGGGTTCTCGAAGTACTGCCCGCCGGCCGGCGCGACGTACTCGCCGCCGATCCAGTGGTCGTACCGGGCCTTGTACTCGGCGATCGCCCCGTCCGTGCCGGGGGCTGCGTAGACCGTCATCGTCTGCCTCCTCGCAGTGCTGACTCGCAGTGCTGGTCCTCGCCGCGCCCTGGGGGAGGTCGCCGTCGGGCGGGGAGCGTCCGACGGCGGTGCGCGGCCCGGCGCCTCGTCGCGCCGTGCGGCCGACGGTAGGCGGCGCAGGGTTGCAGGACCGTTGCAGCGGGCGGCGTCTGCCGGACCTCAGGCGAGCTCGTCGTCGAGCAGGTCGAGGTGGGCGCGGGCGCGCAGCCACAGCGGGCTGCCGTGGTCCGCGACGCGCTGCAGCCGCGTCCACGCGGCGTGGTCCTCGGCGCCGTCGTCGGTGCGCGTCCACGCGTCGAGCACGTCGGCGCTGCCCGCGGCCACGACGGCGGTGCGCAGCTCGGCCGCGAGCTCGGCGCGCAGGTGCTCGACGGCGGGCGCGCCCGAGCGCGGCAGGAGCGGCGCGCGGTAGGCGGCGACGGCGCCGCGGACGTCGCCCACCGCGAGGTGGTCACGCACGACGTCGGCGTCGGTCCGCAGTGGCCGGGCGAGCCGGTAGGGGCGCGACCCCGCGAGGAGCGCGCCCGCGACGCGCCGCAGGCGCGACACCTCGGCGCGGACGGTCACGTCGGAGAGCTCGCCGGGGTGCAGCAGGACGGCGAGCTCGTCGGCGGACAGCCCGCGGGGGTGCGTCGCGAGGAGCACGAGGATCTCGGCGTGGCGCAGCGAGAGGCGGTGGTCGAGGCCGTCCGGCGAGCGCAGCACGGGCGCCGTGCCGAGCACGAGCAGCTCGGGCGCGCCGTCGCGCGGCGGTCCCGGGACCCGGCCGGGGCCGTCGTCGGGCCCCGTCGCCGCGGCGCGCTGGGCGAGCTCGCGCTCCAGGCTCAGCACGGTCGCGCGCACGAGCGAGAGCACGACGCCCGACGCGGCGGACTGGCGCCCCGTCACGTCGAGCACCCCGAGGACGCGCCCGCTCGCGGGATCGTGGACGGGCACGGCCGTGCAGCTGAACGCCTGCACGGGCCGGGAGAAGTGCTCGGCGCCGAGGACCTGGACGGGGCTGCGCGTCGCGAGCGCGGTGCCGGGAGCATTCGTCCCGACCCGTTCCTCGCGCCAGACCGACCCCTCGACGAACCCGACGCGGTCGACGGCGTCGCGCAGCGCCCGGTCACCCTCGACCCACAGGAGGCGGCCCGCGTCGTCGGACACGGCGACGACGAGGCCGTCGTCGGCGGCGGCGTCCACGACGAGCTCGCGCACGACCGGCATGACGCCCGCGAGCGGGTGCGCCTCGCGGTAGGCGACGAGGTCGTCGTGGGCAAGGCCCGAGTCGGTGCGGGGCGCCTCCGGGTCGACGCCGCTGTGCACGGACCGGCGCCACGAGTCGGCGACGAGCGGGTGGACGCCGCGCGGGAGGACGCCGTGGTCGAGGAACGAACGGTAGGCGGCGCGCACGGAGCGCGGGTCGCGGCGCGCGTCGGGGCGGCGCGGGTGCTCCTCGGAGCGGGGCGGCGGTGCGGGAGTGCGCGGCACGGGACCTCCACGTCGTCGTGCGGTGCTGGGGCCAGTGTAGGTCGCGCGGGATCCGGCGCGAGCGGGCGTCAGCCGGTGCCGGGCGGCGCGTGACCGGCGACCTCGCGCGCGACGCACCGCAGGGCGCCGAGGACGACGGTGGTCGCGGCGGTCGGCGCGGCCCCGCGGCGCACGGCCGCGTACACCGGGCGGGTCCGGGGCGCGCGGAGCGGGCGGGCGTCGACGGCGTACCGCGGGTCGACGGCGAGGCCCGGCAGCAGCGCGACGGACAGCCCGGCCTCGACGTGCGCGAGCAGCAGCTCGTAGCTGGGCAGCCGGGCGACGACGCGCGGCTCGAAGCCGGCCTCGCGGCACGCGCTCTCGACGAGCGTGGACAGGTAGCGCCCGGGGAGGTCGGCCGCCCACGGCGCGTCGGCGAGGCGCGCGAGGTCGGCCGGTTCGCCGGGGGCCTGGTCGCCGCGCGCCGTGACGAGCACGACCGGGTCCTCGAGCAGCGGGACGGTCGCGACGTCGGGCCCGGCGAGCAGCGCGCCGTCGAGCAGGTCGGCGGTCACCGCGACGTCGACGTCCCCACGCCGGAGCGCGGGCCCGCTCTCGCGCGGGTCGAGCTCGTCGACCTCCACCTCGACGCGCGGGTGCTCGACGGCGAGCCGCGTCGCGAGCGGGATGACGAGCGCGCGCACCGCGCTCGAGAACGCGGCGACGCGCACGACGCCGGCCGGCTCGCCGTCGGGATGGGCGAGCTCGGCCTCGGCGAGCGCCATCTGGTCGAGGATGACGCGCGCGTGCCGGGCGAGCGTGCGGCCGGCGGGCGTGAGGCGGACGCGTCGGCCCGTGCGCTCCAGGAGGCGCGCGCCGGTCTCGGCCTCGAGCGCGGCGAGCTGCGCGGAGACGGCGGACGGGCTCAGGTGGAGCGAGGCCCCGACGGCGCGCACGGTCCCGAGGCTCTCGAGCCGCGCGAGGATCTGCAGCCGGGCCGCGTTGAGCACGTGCGCACTCCCTTCTGTGCGGGTTCCCCGCACAGACTGTACGCAGACTCGCGCTGTACGCGCACAGCGGCGCGTCCCTACGCTCCGAGCATGACGTTCCCGCCCTCCCCCGCGCCCGCACCGCCGTCCGCCCCGTCCCACCGTGGGGGGCGGGCCGCCGCGGACGACGCCGCGCGGTTCTGGGCCGACGCCGACCGTCACCTCGTGCGGTACGGCGGGCCGTTCACGCCGGAGATCGTCGAGAGTGCGGCGGGCAGCTTCGTCACGACGGCGGACGGGCGCCGGGTCCTCGACTTCACGTCGGGGCAGATGAGCGCGATCCTCGGGCACAGCCACGCCGCGATCGTCGAGACGGTGCGCCGCCAGGTCGGGACGCTCGACCACCTGTTCTCCGGGATGCTGTCGCGCCCGGTCGTCGACGTCGCGCGCCGGCTCGCGGACACGCTGCCCGACCCGCTCGAGAAGGTGCTCCTGCTGACGACCGGGGCCGAGTCGAACGAGGCCGCGATCCGGATGGCGAAGCTCGTCACGGGGCGGCACGAGGTCGTCTCGCTCGCCGGGTCGTGGCACGGGATGACGCACGCCGCGGCCGCCGCGACGTACAGCGCGGGCCGCCGCGGCTACGGCCCGACGGCGCCCGGCAACCTCGTCATCCCCGTCCCCAACGCGTACCGGCCCGACCACCTCGCGCCCGACGGCACGCACGACTGGCGCCGCCAGCTCGACCTCGCGTTCGACCTCGTCGACGTGCAGTCGACGGGCAGCCTCGCGGCGTGCCTCGTCGAGCCGATCCTCAGCTCGGGCGGGATCGTCGAGCTCCCACCGGGCTACCTCGCGGCGCTGCGCGACAAGTGCCACGAGCGCGGGATGCTCCTGATCCTCGACGAGGCGCAGACGGCGCTGTGCCGCACCGGCTCCTGGTACGCGTTCGAGGGGCGCGACGGCGAGGAGCCCGTGGTGCCGGACATCCTCACCCTCTCCAAGACCCTCGGTGCCGGGCTCCCGCTCGCCGCCGTCGTCACGAGCGCCGAGATCGAGGCGCGCGCGCACGAGCGCGGCTTCCTCTTCTTCACGACGCACGTCTCGGACCCGCTCGTCGCGGCGGTCGGCACCACCGTGCTCGACGTGCTCCAGGCCGAGCGGATGGATGCCCGCGTCCGGGTGCTCGGCGACCGCCTGCGCGCCGGGCTGCTCGACCTCCAGGACCGCCACGCGACGATCGGCGACGTCCGCGGGCGCGGGCTGCTCCAGGGCATCGAGCTCGTGCTCGACCGCGAGACGAAGGAGGGCGCTGACGCCCTCGGCGCGCTCGTCACCCGGCGGGCGCTCGAGCTCGGGCTCCACATGAACGTCGTGCAGCTCCGCGGCATGGGCGGCGTGTTCCGCATCGCCCCGCCGCTCACCGTGAGCGAGGACGAGCTCGACCTCGGCCTCGAGCTGCTCGACCAGGCGCTCGGCGACGCGACGCGCGAGCTCCTGGGCTGACCGCCGGTCACCCGGGCGGGTCGGCCACCCGGCGCGCGCCGACGGCGAGCACCCCGTCGCGCACGACCGTCACCGGGCCCAGCGCGGGGACGTCGAGCGACGCGCGGACGCCGTCGAGGACCCGGTCGTCTGCGCCGTCGGGCGTCTGATGGACGAGCCAGAGCGCTCCGCCCGGGACGAGCAGCGCGGCGAGGGCGCTCGCCTCGGCGTGGGCCACGCGCGTCCAGAAGACGTTGACGTCCACCGCGAACGCGACGTCGAACGGGCCGCCGGGGACGTCCGGACCGCCGGTCGCCGCGAGCTCCCCGCGCCGCACGACGAGGCGGCCGTCGTCGACAGCGACCCGGTTGCGGGCGGTCGTGCGGGCGACCGCCGTGGCGGACCGGTCGAGCGCGACGTACCGCACGCCGGGGTGGGTGGCGAGCACGAGCTCGGCAGCCGCCCCGGGACCGGGGCCGATCTCGAGCACGGCCTCGTCGCCGCGGAGGTCGAGCAGCGCCACGGCCCGCCGCACGCGCTCCGGGACGGCGGCGGTCACGCGTCCAGTGTGGCCACCGGAGCGAGCGTCCGCAGCGTGCGTTTACACCGTCTCAGCATGCGTCACGAGCCTTCCGTGATGCGGACGGCCGACCTAGCCTGACGAGCGAACGCCCACCACGCGCCCGGAGGACACCATGCCCGCACCGCTCGACACCAGCGAGAAGATCACGCAGTACGCCCACCCCGACCGCCTCGTGAGCACCGACTGGCTCGCCGAGCACCTGGGCGAGCCGGGCGTCGTCGTCGTCGAGTCCGACGAGGACGTGCTGCTCTACGAGACCGGGCACATCCCCGGCGCGGTGAAGATCGACTGGCACACCGACCTCAACGACCCCGACACGCGCGACTACATCGACGGCAAGGGCTTCGCCCAGCTCCTCGGCAGCAAGGGCATCGCGCGCGACACGACGATCGTCGTCTACGGCGACAAGAACAACTGGTGGGCGGCCTACGCGGCGTGGGTCTTCACGCTGTTCGGCCACGAGGACGTGCGCCTGCTC
This sequence comes from Cellulosimicrobium sp. AB352, assembly GCF_049538415.1. Lineage (NCBI taxonomy): Bacteria > Bacillati > Actinomycetota > Actinomycetes > Micrococcales > Promicromonosporaceae > Cellulosimicrobium > Cellulosimicrobium sp. AB352. Next base: position 12,389 of record NZ_JBMVFX010000002.1, read on the forward strand.
GACGGCGGCCGTGGTAAGTGGATCGCCGAGGGCCGCGAGGTCACGACGGACGTCCCGGAGCCGGTCGCGGTCGAGTACCCGGTCGTCGAGCGCGACGACGTGACGATCCGCGCGTTCAAGGAGGACGTCCTCGCCCACATCGGCAACGGGCCGCTCGTCGACATCCGCTCCCCGCAGGAGTACACGGGCGAGCGCCTGCACATCCCGGACTACCCGGAGGAGGGCGTGCTGCGCGGCGGCCACATCCCGACGGCGCGCAACGTGCCGTGGGCGACGGCGGTCGCGGAGGACGGCACCTACAAGTCGCGCGAGCAGCTCGAGGCGATCTACCAGGAGGGCGGCCTCGGCCTCGCGACGGACGACGAGGTCGTCACGTACTGCCGCATCGGCGAGCGGTCGAGCCACACGTGGTTCGCGCTCACGTACCTGCTCGGCTTCGACAAGGTCCGCAACTACGACGGCTCGTGGACCGAATGGGGCAACGCCGTGCGCGTGCCGATCGTCAAGGGCGAGGAGCCCGGCGAGGCCCCGGCGTCGCTCAACTGACCCGCGTCCCGCGCGAGCGTGCCCGACGGCGCGCGGCCCGTCCTCCCCGACGGCGCGCGGCCCGTCCTCCACGACGGGCCGCGCGCCGTCGGCGTGCCGCGGGCATACGACGCGTCCGCGGAGCGTTCCGCACGGTGGGACTGCCGTCCCGCCGCCCCGGCCCCGATGCGAGGATCGCCCCCATGAGCTCCCCCTCCGACGCTTCGCCCGACCTGCCCGCGACGCTCGCGGAGATCCGCGAGGACTTCCTCGCGATGCCGGAGCGCGAGCGCCTCCAGCTGCTGCTCGAGTTCGCGAACGAGCTGCCCGACCTCCCCGAGCGCTACGCGAGCGCGCCCGGTCTGCTGGAGCGGATCGAGGAGTGCCAGTCGCCGGTGCGGGCCTTCGCGGAGGTCGACGACGCGGGCGTCGTGCACTTCTACGCGACCGCCCCGGCCGAGGCCCCGACGACGCGCGGCTTCGCGTCGATCCTCGCGCAGGGTCTCTCGGGCCTGACGGTGCAGGAGGTGCTCGACGTGCCCGACGACTTCCCGATGTCGATCGGCCTGACGCGCGCGGTGAGCCCGCTGCGCATCGGTGGGATGAACGGCATGCTCACACGCGCCAAGCGCCAGGTCCGCGAGCAGGTCGCGGCCCGCGGCTGACGGGAGGCCCCTTCCGAACCCGCCGAGCATGTGGTCGTTGCCCGCCCGGCCGCCACGACGGGACGCCTCCGCATGGTCAGCTCGGTAGGCGGGCCAGGGGCGTCAGTCGCGGAGGGCCAGGCGGCGCGCCAGGACGGCGCAGACGACGAGCTGGAGCTGGTGGAAGACGATGACCGGCACCGCCACGACGCCGGCGACCGCGACGGGGAACAGCACGCTCGCCATGGGCAGGCCCGTCGCGAGCGACTTCTTCGACCCGCACATGAGCAGGGCGACCCGGTCCTCGGTCGAGAGCCCCAGCGCCGCGCCGCCCCACCACGTGGCCGCGAGCATCACGGCGAGGACGATCGCGCTCACGACGAGCAGCGCGACGATCGACCACCCGGACACGCTCGACCACACGCCCGCCGACGACGCCGCCGCGACCGCGCCGAACACCACGACGAGGATCGTGCCGCGGTCGACGCCGAGCGTGAGCCAGCGCCGCGCCCGGACCCAGTCCCCCGCCCACGGCTGGAGGAGCTGCCCGACGACGAACGGCAGCAGCAGCTGGAGCAGCACGGTGCGCAGGCCGCCGAGCCCGCCCGTGGGTCCGTCGGCTCCCCCGCCGGTCCCCGTCATGAGCCACAGCACGAGCAGCGGCGTGATCACCATGCCCGCGACGTTCGACACCGTCGCGCCGCAGATCGCCCCGGCGACGTTGCCGCGCGCGACGGACGTGAACGCCACGGACGACTGCACGGTCGACGGGAGCAGGGACAGGTAGAGCATGCCGGCCGCGAGCGGCGCCCCGACGAGCGGCTCGATCGCCCACGCCGTGACGAGCCCGAGCACCGGGAAGACGACGTACGTCGCGGCGAGGATCCCGCCCTGCAGGCGCCAGTTGCGCAGCCCGGCCCAGACCTCCCGGGTGGACAGGCGCATGCCGTAGACGAGGAAGAGGACGGTGACCGCGACGTCCGCGGCGGCGTCGACCGCGCGCTGCGCGCCCGGCCCCACGGGCACCACGAGCCCGAGCACGAGCACCACGAGCAGCGTCACGACGAAGGGGTCGACCCACCTGCTCAGGACTGCACGCACGGGGACCGAGCCTAGCCCGGCGCACGACCCGGGACGGCACCCGCCCGGTCAGAAGAGCGTGTAGCCGCCGTCGACCGTGACGACGGCGCCCGTCATGAAGCTCGACGCCGCGCTCGCGAGGAAGACGACGGGCGGCCCGATCTCCTCCGGCTCCGCCCAGCGCTGCATCGCGGCGGGCGCGACGCAGTCGTCGTGGTACTCCGGCCGGTCCACCGGCGACGCCTCGGTGCGCACGTACCCGGGCGCCACCGCGTTCACGCGGATGCCGTGCGGCGCCCACTCGGCGGCGAGGCCCTTGGTGAGCTGGTGCACCGCCGCCTTGGACGCGAGGTACGCGGGCTGCCAGCGGGGCCGGTTGACGATCGACGCGGACATGGAGCCGACGTTGACGATCGTCCCTGGCCGACCCTGCGCGACGAGCTCCCGGGCGACGGCGCGCGAGCAGTACCAGACGCCGTCGAGGTTGGTGGCGAGCGTGCGATGCCACACGTCGTCGCCGATCTCGAGGGCCGCGCCGCCGATCGACACGCCCGCGTTGTTGACGAGCAGGTCGACCGTGCCGAGGTCGGCGGCGGCACGCGCGACGACGTCGTCCACCTGCTCGCGGTCGGTGACGTCGAGCACGTAGCCGCGGGCGTCGGTCCCGGCGTCCCGGAGCGCGGCGGCGGCCTCGTCGGCCGCCGCCGCGGTGGTCGCCGTGACCGCGACGCGGGCCCCCGCCTCGCCGAGCGCGCGGGCGACGGCGCGCCCGATGCCGCGGCTGCCGCCGGTGAGCAGGGCCGTGCGGCCGACGAGCGAGAACGAGTCGAGGACGGTCACGCGGGACAGTCGACCACGGGGCGTGTCAGAAGTCGAAGAGGTCCTCGAGCCAGGACTCCTTCTTCTTGCGCTTGCGGTAGCGGGGGTCGTAGCCGTCGCGGCCGTCGTACCGGCGGTCCCGGTCGTCGCGGTACCGGTCGTCGCGGGAGCGCTCGTCGTAGCGGTCGTCGCGGTACCGGTCGTCGCGGTAGCGGTCGCGGTCGTCGTCGCGGCGGTCGCCGTACCGCTCCCCGGAGCGCGGGGCGGGGCTGCCGTAGTCCACGGCGGCGGCCGGCGGGTACGACGTCGGGGCGGGCGCGGCAGGGGCGGGCGGCGCGGCGGCGGCCGGGCCCGCGGCCTCGGCGGCGATCTCGCTCTCCACCGAGCGGTCGATGATCTTGTCCAGCTCGCCGCGGTCGAGCCACACGCCGCGGCACGTGGGGCAGTAGTCGATCTCCACGCCCTTGCGCTCGGTCATGACGAGCACGGTCTGGTCGGTGGGGCACAGCATGTCTGCCTCCTCGCGAGATGGGCCGGGCGCGGTCGGCGCCCGCACCGGTACTGCGCAGTCCAACGCGGCTCCGGCGCGAGCGGTTCCCGGCCGGGCAGGCTGCCGGTACGGCTCAGCCCGTGCGGCGCTCGCTCCCGAGGCGGTCACGCAGCTCGTCGGCGAGGTGCACCTCGTCGTCGAGGGCGGCGAGCGCGTCGGCCACGCGCGGGAGAAAGTCGGCCCCGGCGCGGAACCACTCCACGCCCTCGAGGAACCGTGCGGCGGCCGCGTCGTCGTGCAGGGCGAGCGCGAGGTCGGCACGGAGCACCAGGGCGCGGAACCGGACGCGCTCGGCGACGGTGCGGGTCCGCACGCCCTCGGCGGCGAAGGCCCGGTCCAGGACCTGGGCGGCACCGGCCGGGTCTCCCGCCGCGCGGAGGATGCGCGCGTGCTCCAGGGCTCGACCCAGGTCCGGCGGTTCCTCGGCGCCGCGGCGGGGCAGCCCGGGCACGAAGGCCCCACCAGCCACGCCGTACCTCCCGCCTCCCGCCGACAGCGCGCCCACACTAACCCTGGACGTGCGGCCCGGCACGGCGGGAGACAGGAGGTCGACGGTCAGCGCTGCACGCGCGCGCTGCCGCCCGACGCGAGCTTGCGGACCTCGGCGAGGGACGCCGTCGACGTGTCGCCGGGGGTCGTCATCGCGAGCGCCCCGTGCGCCGCGCCGTACTCGACGGCCTCCTGGATCGAGCCGAGCTCCATGAGCCCGTACGCGAGGCCCGACGCGAACGAGTCGCCGCCGCCCACGCGGTCGAGGATCTCCAGGCCGGGGCGGTGCGTCGCCTCGGCGAAGCCCTGCACGCGCGACCACGCGATCGCGCCCCAGTCGTTGACCGTCGCGGTCCGCACCCCGCGCAGCGTCGTCGCGACGACCTGGAAGTTCGGGTACTCCTCGGCCGCGCGCGTGATCATCGCGCGGAACGCGGACGTGTCGAGGTCGGTGAGGTTCTCGTCGACGCCCTCGACCTCGAACCCGAGCGACGCGGTGAAGTCCTCCTCGTTGCCGATCATCACGTCGACGTACCGCGCGAGGCGGCGGTTCACCTCCTGCGCGCGCTCGACGCCGCCGATGCCCTTCCACAGCGAGGGGCGGTAGTTGAGGTCGTAGGAGACGACCGTGCCGTGGCGGCGGGCGGCGGCCATGGCCGCCTCCGCGACGTCGGCGGACGACTCCGACAGCGCGGCGAAGATCCCCCCGGTGTGAAACCACCGGACGCCGCTGCCGAACACGGCGTCCCAGTCGACGTCGTCGGGCCGGAGCTGCGCGATCGCGGTGTTGCCGCGGTCGGAGACGCCGACCGCGCCGCGCACCCCGAAGCCGCGCTCGGTGAAGTTGAGCCCGTTGCGCACCGTGCGGCCGATGCCGTCGTCCTCGCGCCACCGGACCCAGCGCGTGTCGAGGCCGCCCGTGAGCATGAGGTCCTCGACGAGGCGCCCGACCTCGTTGTCCGCGAGCGCGGTGACGATCGCGCCGCGCAGGCCGAACGCACGGCGCAGGCCGCGCGCGACGTTGTACTCGCCGCCGCCCTCCCACACGTCGAAGCGGCGGGCCGTCTTGATGCGGCGCTCCCCCGGGTCGAGGCGCAGCATGACCTCGCCGAGCGCGACGACGTCGTAGGCACAGTCGGCCGCGGGGCGGACGGCGAGCGGGGCGCGGGCGGTGGTCGTGTCGGTCATGGGTCAGGCTCCTTCGGCGGGGTGGGGGGCGGTCGCGGCGAGCGCGACGGCCTCGCGCGTGCGTCGGCTGATCTCGGCGGTGTCGCCCGCGCGCACGAGCGCGGCGTCGACCATCCAGGAGCCGCCGGCGGCGAGCACGGCGGGCAGGGCGAGGTAGTCGAGCAGGTTGGCGGCGCTCACGCCGCCGGTCGGCACGAACCGCAGGCCGGGGAACGGCGCGGAGAACGCCTTGACCGCGGCCGGCCCGCCGACGACGTTCGCGGGGAACAGCTTGACGACGTCGAGACCGAGGTCGAGCGCGGCGATGACGTCCGACGGCGTCGCGACGCCGGGGACGACGGGCACGCCGAGCTCCTGGGCGCGACGCACGACCGCGGCGGAGAGGCCGGGCGAGACGAGGAACCGCGCCCCGGCGTCGACGGCCTCGTCGACCTGGGCGGCCGTGACGACGGTGCCCGCCCCGACCAGCACGTCGGGCACCTCGCGCGCGATCGCCTCGATCGCCGCGCGCGCCCCGGCGGTCCGGAACGTGACCTCGGCGACGGGCAGGCCGCCGTCGCGCAGCGCGCTCGCGACGAGGACGCCCTGCGCCGCGGCGTCGACCACGACGACCGGCACGACGCGGGCACGGGCGATCCCCTCCAGGGGTCCCAGGGGTGACATCCAGGCTCCGTTTCGCTATGGTGAACACCTGTTGTTCACTACGGAACGCACTCTAGGCGAAGGAGTCACCATGGCGGAAGCCGGCCGTGCGCCGTCGGGCACCCCGGGGTCGGCCGAGAGCCCGCTCGGCAGCGTCGACAAGGCCCTCGTCGCGCTCGAGGCGCTCGCCGCGGCCGGCCCCGAGGGCGTCGCGCTCGGGGACCTCGCGCGCTCGCTCGGGCTGCACAAGGCGTCGCTGCACCGCACGCTCGCGGCCCTGCGGTTCCGCGGGTACGCCGAGCAGGACGCGACGACCGGCGACTACCGCCTCGGCCCCGCGGCGACGGCGCTCGCGACGGTCTACCTCGGCGAGGAGAACCTCCCCGCGCTCCTGCACCCGGTGCTCGTCGCCGTGTGCCGCGCGACCGACGAGCTCGTGCACCTCGGCACCCTCGCCGGGACCGAGATCGTCTACCTCGACAAGGTCGAGCCGGCGCGCGCCGTCCGCGTCTGGTCGGCCGTCGGGCGCCGCCGCCCGGCGGCGACCACCGCGCTCGGGCGCGCGCTGCTCTCCCAGCGGACCCTCGACGACGGCGCGCTCGCCTGGTACGCCGCCGCCGCGCCCGAGGACCACCCCGTCACGCCCGCCGCGCTGCGGGCGACGTGCGAGGCCACGCGCGCGACGGGGTTCGCCACGGAGACGGAGGAGAACGAGCCGGGCATCAGCTGCGTCGCCGTCCCGGTCCTGCGCGCCGGGCAGCCGGTCGCCGCCGTGAGCGTCACGGCGCCCGCCGAGCGGCTCGGCCCGCGCCGACGACGGGAGATCGAGGCGGTCCTGCGGGAGGTCGTGCCGCCCCTGCTGCCCCCGACCCTGGCGGTGCCCGAGGCCGCGCTCCGCGGCTCCGGCGACGGGGCGACCCGCCGACCGGCGACGGACGCCGCGCTGTGAGAGAGTTCAACCGCAGCACGACGGAATGACGGAAGGGCCTGCGCGATGACCGTCCTCGTGGCGTACAACGACTCCCCGCAGGGCGAGACCGCATTCCGGGCGGCCGTCGCCGAGGCGGTCCACCGCTCGACCGCGCTCGCGGTCCTCGTGCTCACGCCGCAGGACGCCGACGCGGGCGTCCCCGCGAGCCTCGCGCACCTGCTCGACACGCTCCCCGCCCAGGTCGCGCGCCCCGAGGTGTCGTACCGCCCCGAGCACCGCGACCCGGCCGAGGCGATCATCGACGAGGCCGAGCGCACGACCCCCGACCTCGTCGTCGTGGGGGCGCGCAAGCGCTCACCCGTCGGCAAGTTCCTGCTCGGCAGCACCACGCAGCGCGTCCTGCTGGACTCGCCCGTCCCCGTGCTCGTCGTCAAGGCGTCCCACTGACGGACGCCGTCGCGCGGCCGCTCGGTCGCCCGGACGGCCGGACGGCCGGCTCAGCCCTGCGCGACGGCGGCCCGCAGCCCGTCGACGAGCGGCGTCGTCGGGCGGCCCAGGAGCCGGCGCAGGTCCTCGGTGACCTCGGCGAGGAGGCCGTCGCGGATGTTGCCGTCCAGCGCGACGACGAACCCCGCCGTCCCCTCGTCCAGGCCGGCGCCCAGCAGGAGCGCGCGGTGCTCGTCGGGCGACACGCGCCGGTAGACGACGGGGCGCCCGAGCACCTCGGCGGCCGCGGCAGCCAGGTCGTCGTACGTCCACGCGACGTCGCCGCTCAGCTCGTACACGGCGCCCGCGTGCGCGGACGCGTCCTCGTGCGCGGCGAGCGCGACGACGGCCGCCGCCTCGGCGAAGTCCGCGCGGCTCGCGCTCGCGACGCGGCCGTCGCCCACGCTCGCGACGATCTCGCCGGACTCGCGCGCGCCGAGCACGTCGCCGACGTAGTTCTCGGTGTACCAGTTGTTGCGCAGCACCGTCGTGGCGAGGCCCGAGGCGGCGAGGAGCTCCTCGGTCGCCTTGTGCTCGGGCGCGAGCACGAGCGCGGACGTCGTCGCGTGGGGGGCGCTCGTGTAGATCACGCGCGCGACCCCGGCGGCCCGCGCGGCGTCGACGACGTTGCGGTGCTGCTCGACGCGCTGCCCCACCTCGGAGCCGGAGACGAGCACGAGGACGTCCACCCCGGCGAGCGCCGGGGCGAGCGTCTCGGGCCGTGCGTAGTCGGCCTCGCGGACCTCGACGCCGTGGTCGGCGAGGTCCGCGACCTTGGCGGTCGTGCGCGCGAGCGCGACGACCTGGGACGCGTCGGCCCCGCGGGCGAGGAGGGACTCGACGACGAGGCGGCCGAGGTGGCCGCTGGCTCCGGTGACGGCGATGGACATGCGCGGGCTCCTTCGAGTGCGGGGTGCGCGGCCGGTCGGCCGCACGACCACCAGCATGCGCTCACTTTTCGTAAGTGCAAACCACTAGAGAGTGCGTTCTATCTCACAGCGCTGTGTGCGCGAGCGCGCCGTATCCTGGGGCGATGACGACCGACGCCCGCCCCGCGGAGGACACCGGACCCACCGACGCGATGGTGGCCGACGTCTTCCAGCGCGGCTGCACCTCGCGCCACGTGCTCGAGGCCGTGACCGGACGCTGGGGCGTGCTCACGGTCGCCGGCCTGCGCGACGGCGCGGTGCGCTTCAACGCGCTCCGCCGCCGCATCGACGGGGTCAGCGAGAAGATGCTCGCGCAGACCCTCCAGTCCCTCGAGCGCGACGGCATCGTCGTGCGCGAGGTGCGGGCGAGCATCCCGCCCCACGTCGAGTACTCCCTCACCGACCTCGGGCGCCGCGTCGCGGACAGCCTCTCGGGTCTCATCGACGTCCTCGAGGGCGCGGTCGACGAGGTGTCGGCGTCCCAGCGCGCGTACGACGCGCGCCGGGACTGACCAGCTCACGTCTGCGAGCGCAGGTACCACCAGACGAGCGCGGCGACCACGAGCAGGCCCGCGACGACCGCGAGCACGATCTTGCCGACGCTGTAGGGGCGCCGCCCGACCACCTGTCCCGTGTTCGCGTTGACCATCACCTGCCACTGCCTGCCCGCGTAGACGTACGTCGCGACCCACAACGGCAGGAGCACGAGCTTGAACATCACGTCGGCGTACGCGGTGCGGACCGACGCCACCCGCTGCTCGTCGCCACCGATGTCGCGCTCGACGTCCCGCCGGATCACGGGCGCCATCTGCTGCTGCGCCCGCTCGAGCCCGACGGGCGGCTCGACCTCGTAGCGGGCCGCCGCGAAGCCCGCGAGGTACTCGGCGCGGAAGGGCACGGCCTGCGCGAGCGGCCACGGCCCGAGCCGCGCGAGGTCGCGCTCGGCAACCTGGGAGGACGCGGGCACGAGCACGTCGTCGAAGTCGCGCTCGACGTGCCCCGCGACGTACGTCCAGCTCACGCGCCGCTCCTGGCGCTCCTCGTCCCCCTGCTTCACGGTGACGTAGTACGCGTCGCCGCGCTGGCCCGTGTACGCGGACGACGTGCGCGCGTCGAACGTCCAGTGCGGCACGTACGAGCCGTGCAGGGACTCGGTGTCGCCCACCTTCTTCAGCTCGCCCGGTGCGAACCAGCGCGAGCGCACCCACCGCCGGAACTCCTCGCGCGCCTGCGCCTGCTCGACGCCGAACGGCACGACCGCCTCCGGCTGCACGAGCCCGTCGGCCTCCGCCGCGACGACGAGGTGGCCCCCGCAGAAGCGGCACGCGACGGACAGGTCCGTGCCCTGCGTCGTCGCGCCGCAGCCGTCGCACACGAGCGTGCGTGCGTCGAGGAGACCGGCACGCACGCCGCCCTGGGCCGCGGCCCACGCGTCGAACGAGTGCTCGTCGACGGCGTCGCCCGCGGCGTGCACGATGTCGACCGTGCCACCGCACGCGACGCAGCGCAGGTGCTGCGTGCCCGGCGCGTACGCGAGCTGCGACCCGCACGCGTCGCAGCGCGTGCGGACCAGCTCGCCGGGGATGTCGCTCACCGTCAGCCCGCCGCCGGGTCGCCGGAGGTGCCCGTCGGGGGCAGCGGCGGCGGGGTCGCGGCGAACAGCGGCGCGAGCGCCGGGACCTGCCCGGCGGGCGTCCACGCGTCCATGCCCTGCTGCCAGACGAGCGAACCGCGCGTCAGGGCCCCGGACCGGACGTGGCCCGCGAGGTCCGCCGTCGTGCCGGGACCGGCCTGCGCGCCGTCCACGGCCCAGTACCAGGGCGACTCCGCGGCGGGCAGCGGCGGCGGGCCGGCGGGCGCCGGCGGAGTCTGCGGGGCCGACGGCGTCCCGAGGGACTGCGCGAGCTGCTGCCCCATGGCAGCCCCGAGGCCCATGCCCGCACCGAGGCCCAGGCCGTCGCCCGCCCCGCCGGGGTTCCCCGCCGCGGTCTCGATCGCGTTCGCCGCCTGGAACCTCGTGTACTGGTCGAGGTTCCCGACGACCGCCATCTGGGTGCGCTTGTCGAGCGCCGCCTCGACCTCGGGCGGGAAGGAGACGTTCTCGAGGACGAAGCGCCGGACGGCGATGCCGTACTCCGACAGGTCCTCCGAGAGCTGGCCCGCGAGGCGCGTGGCGATCTGGCCCTGGTTCGCGGCGAGGTCGACCGCCGCGACGCCGGCCTCCGCGAGCGCCGGCCCGAGCTGGCCGACCACGAGGCGGCGGAAGTAGTCGCCGATCTCGTCGGTGCGGAACTGCGGGTCGGTGCCCACGAGCTGGCGCAGCAGCGCCGCCGGGTCGACGACCTGCAGGGCGTACGTGCCGAACGCGCGCAGCCGGACCGCGCCGAGCTCGGGGTCGCGCAGGATCACCGGGTTCTGCGTGCCCCACGTGAGGTCGGTGAGCTGGCGCGTCGTGACGAAGTAGACCTCCGCCTTGAACGGCGAATTGAACCCGTGCTTCCAGCCCTGCAGCGTCGACAGGATCGGCAGGTTCTTGGTCTCGAGCGTGTACGTGCCCGGCCCGAACACGTCGGCGAGCCGGCCCTCGCTGACGAAGACGGCGCTCTGCCCCTCCCGCACGACGAGCTTCGCCTGGTTCTTGATCTCGTTGCCCTGGCGCGGGAAGCGCCAGACGATCGTGTCCCGGCTCTCGTCGAGGAACTCGACGATGTCGATCAGCTGGCCGCGCAGCTTCTCCATGAAGCTCATCCGGACTCCTTCGCTCGTCGTGCGGGACGGTCGCCAGCGAGCAGGTCCGCGACCCGCCGCGTCGCCCCGGCGCGCCGAGCATAGCGGCATCCCCGTCTGCCGATGAAATGGCCAAGGACGGGTAAAACCCACTGGTGGCCACGACGCGCGCGCGGCGCGGCGACCTATCCTGGCCGGGTGCCCACCTCGCCACCGTCGGGCCCGCCGACGGCTGCCGCGCCCGCCGTCGCGGTCCTGCTCGCCGCCGGCGCGGGGACGCGCCTCGGCCGCGGCCCCAAGGCGCTGCTCCCCCACCGCGGCGGGACGCTCGTCGAGCACGCGACGAGGGTCCTGCTCACGGGCGGGTGCGACGCCGTCGTCGTGGTGCTCGGCGCCGAGGCCGCGCGCGTGCGGGCCGGGTCGTCGCTCGACGCGCCCGGGGTGCGCGTCGTCGACAACCCCGACTGGGCCACCGGGATGGCGTCGTCCCTGCGCGTCGGCGTCGCCGCCGCTCTCGGTCTCGGCCCCGCCCGGGTCGTCGTCGCGCACGTGGACCAGCCCGGCGTCGGGCCCGACGACGTCGCGCACCTCCTCGCCGCGCACCGCCCCGGGCGCGTGACCGCGTCGCGATGGCTCGCCGGGGGCGCCGCGGAGGACGCGGCGGAGGACGCTGCGGGGACGGGCCGCCCTCGGTGGGCGCACCCGCTCGTCCTCGACGCCGCGCTCGCGCGGCCCGCGGCCGCGAGCGCCCGCGGCGACCACGGAGCACGCGATTTCCTGCGCGCCCACGCCGACCTGGTCGACGTCGTCGACCACCCCGGCGACGGCCGCGACCTCGACACCGCGGCCGACCTCGACCTCCTGGACGACCCCACGCCCCGCTGAGTGCGTGAAGCAGTCGCGCCGACCGGCGTCGGACGGGACTGCTTCCCGCGCTCAGCGGGTGGAGGCGGCGGCCTTGATGCCCAGGTAGACGCGGTCGCGCGCGAGCGGGAGCTCGGTGAACCGCACGCCCGTCGCGGCGCGGATCGCGTTGGCGAGCGCGGGTGCGACGGGGTTGAACGGGCTCTCGCTCATCGACTTCGCGCCCATCGGGCCCACGGTGTCCGACGTCCGCGCGAAGTAGACCTCGCTGCGCGGGGTGTCCGCGAACGTGGGCAGGTGGTACTGGCGGAAGATGTCCGTCGTCACGCGGCCCGTCTCGTCGACCACCACGTTCTCGTAGAGCGCCGCGCCGAGGGCCTGCGCGATGCCGCCCTCGACCTGGCCGCGGCACTGGCGCGGGTTGACGACCTCTCCGGCGTCGGCGGCCTGGACGGATTGGAGGATGCGGATCTCCCCCGTCCCGCGGTGCACCGCGACGCGGAAGCCGTGGACGTTGAACGCGACCGAGCGCGGGGTGCCGCCCCAGCGGCCCTCGGCGACGAGCGCGATCCCGGCGTCGTCGGCGGCACGCGCGACGTCGGTCAGCGGCAGCACCGTCCCGGCGCAGTCGACGCCGCCGGGCACGAGCCGGCAGTCGCCGGGCGCCGCGCCCGCGACCCCGGCCGCGACCTTGAGCACCGCCTCGGCCAGGTCCTGCGCGGCGGCGAGCGACGCCTTGCCCGCGACGACCGTGCCGGTGGAGCCGAACGCCCCGGTGTCGTGCTCGACGAGGTCGGTGTCGGACTGCCGCACGACGACGTCGGCGGCGTCCTGCCCGAGCGCGCTCGCGACGAGCTGGGCGTGGACGGTCGTCGTGCCGTTGCCGAACTCGGCGGTCCCGACCTCGGCCTCGACGACCCCGTCCGGCCGCAGCCGCACGCGCGCGTGGGAGTAGTGCCCGCGGGGCGGGACGGTGTCGATCATGGACAGCGCCGTCCCCTCTCCGACGCCCCACTCCGGGCCGAGGTCCGGGAGCGCGTCGGGCCCCGACCCGGCGCCCGCGCCGTACGCAACGACGTCGCGCGCCCGGCCGCGCGCGAGCGCGTCGGCGGCCAGGTCGAGGCACTGGTCGAGCCCGTAGCTGCCGTAGAGCACGTCCTCCTCGGGCGTCGGGTGCGTGGAGAGCATGGGGTCGCCGTCGCGCACGACGTTGCGGCGCCGCAGCTCGACCGGGTCCATGCCGAGCTGCCGCGCGAGCTCGTCCACCGCGGACTCGACCGCGAAGATCATCTGCGACAGCCCGTACCCGCGGAACGCGCCCGCGGGCACCGTGTTCGTGTAGACGCAGTGGGCGTCGACCTTCTTGTTGTCGCACCGGTAGACGGCGAGCGACTCGCCGCACCCGTGGAACATGACGCCCGGCCCGTGGTTCCCGTACGCCCCGGTGTTGCTGAGGACGTCGAGGTGCAGCGCCGTGAGGGTGCCGTCGCGGCGTGCGCCCGCGCGCACGCGGATGCGGAACGGGTGGCGCGTCGTCGTGCCGACGAACTGCTCGCGGCGCGTGAGCTCGAGCTGCACGGGCCGGCCGAGCCGCAGGGTCGCGAGCGCGACGACGTCCTCCGTGAGCACCTCCTGCTTGCCGCCGAACCCGCCGCCCACGCGCTCGCAGTGCACGCGCACGCGCTCCGGGTCGAGGTCGAGGACGCGCGCCAGGTGGCGGCGCGCGAGGAACGGGACCTGCGTGGACGACCGCACGACGAGCCGCCCGTCGCTGTCGAGCGACGCGACGGCGCAGTGCGTCTCGAGCGCCGCGTGCTGCACGCGGTGCGTGCGGTACGTGGCCTCGTGCACGACGTCGGCCTCCGCGAGCCCGCGCTCGACGTCGCCGAGCTCGCTGTGCACCTCGGCGACGACGTTCGCCTCCGGCCGCGAGACGCGCGCGGCCGCGGCGTCGAGCTCGGGGTGCACGAGCGGCGCCCCCGGGGCCATGGCCTCCTCCGGGTCGACGACGGCGGGCAGCGGCGCGTACTCGACGCGGACCCGGCGCACCCCCTCCTCGGCGGCGGCGACGGTCTCGGCGACGACGGCCGCGACCCGCTGGCCGACGTGCCGCACGACGTCGTCGAGGATCCGCGTGTCGTCGGGGTCGTCGGTGAACAGCTCGTGCTGCGCGGTCGAGAACCGCGTCGCGGGCGCGTCCTCGTGCGTGAGGACGGCGTGCACGCCAGGCACCGCGAGCGCGTCCGTCGTGTCGATCGCGACCACGCGCGCGTGCGCGTGCGGCGACCGCACGAGCTTGAGGTGGAGCAGGCCCGGGAAGTCGGCCGGGTCCACGTCGAGCGTGTACCGCACCGTCCCGGTGACGACCCCCCGGCCCGCGGGCGCGGGCACGTCGCGCCCGAACGCCCGGCCCGCCTCGCCAGAGCCCTGCTCCGCCGAGGTAGAGCCGTGGTCCGGCGAGGTAGACCCCCGGTCCCCCGAGGTAGAACCCTGGTCCGGCGAGGTAGAGGCCCGGTCGCCGCCCGACGGCGCACGCTCGCCCGTGCCCGGCGCGGTCCCGGTCGTGTCGCCGCGCCCCAGGACCGCGTCCTCGATCGCGCGGTACCCCGTGCAGCGGCACAGGTTGCCCTTGAGGTTGCGCGGCAGGTTCTCGCGCTGCGCGTCGTCGAACGTCGCGGCGGTCATGATCATCCCGGCGGTGCAGAACCCGCACTGGAAGCCCTGCGCGTCGAGGAACTGCTGCTGCACCGGGTGCAGCGCTTCCTGCGGGCCGTGGGAGTCGTGGTCGCACGCGCCCGCCGGCTCGTCCCCGGCGGCACCGCCCGGGCACGACGTCGCCGCGAGCCCCTGGATCGTCGTCACCTCGTGGCCCGCCGCGCGCCGCGCGGGGTAGACGCACGAGTGCACCGGGACGCCGTCGACGTGCACGGTGCACGCGCCGCAGTCGCCGCCGTCGCACCCCTTCTTCACGCCGAGCGCGCCCTGCTCGCGCAGGTAGGTGCGCAGGCACTGGCCTGCGCGGGGCTCGGTGCGGGCGGTGCGGCCATCGATCGTCACCGGCGGGGCCGGGTGCGGGGCGGGCGTCGTCGTCATCGGAGGCCTCCGTCCGAGGTCGTGCCGTCGACGAGCTCCGCGCGGATCTGCTCGCCGAGGCGGTAGGTCATGTCCCGGCGCCACTCGGGCAGCCCGTGGATGTCGTCGTGGTAGAGGTCGGCGGGGATCGCGGCGTCGAGCGTGGCGACGAGGTCGGCGGCGGTGGGCAGCGCGTCCGCCGCGAAACGGAGCTGCACGGGCCGGCGCGTCGAGGCGGTGACCGTGAGGACGAAGGCGCCCCCGGCGTCGGGCGGGTTGACCCGCCCCAAGAGCAGCACGCCGGAGCGCCCGAGGTTCGACAGCGACAGGCGGCGGAACGCCGTGCGCGAGCGCAGCGCGTGGTCCGGCAGGCGGATCGCGCGCAGGAGCTCCCCGGGCGCGAGCGTGTTGCGCAGCTCGCCCGTGACGAGGTCGACGACGGGCTGCTCCCGCCGGGTCCCGCCCGGCCCCCAGACCTCCGCGACCCCGTCGAGCGCCGCGGTGAGCGAGATCATCGGCCCGGCCGGCAGGGACGTGCAGACGTTGCCCCCGACGGTCGACGTGTTCCAGATCTTGAACGACGCGACGAAGCTGTCGCAGCACGGCCGCACGAGGTCCAGCGCGCGCCACCGGTCGCGCACGGGCGCGGCCTGCGCGCTCTCCTCGAACGCCCACAGCTCGGCGACGGTGCACGTCGCGGCGATCTCGAGGCCCTCGTCGGTGACGGTCAGCGCGGGCCACCCCGCGCTCGTCAGGTCGAGCAGGCGCCGGAGCGTCTCGCTGCCGTAGGAGAACAGGACGGTCCCGCCCGCGAGCCACGCGTCGCCCTCGCGCCAGTCGGCGGGGTCGGCGGTCGGGACGAGGTCGGTGACGGTGCCCAGGTCCATCAGGGGGCCTCCTCGGGGTGGGGGCGGTGCGTCGGTGCACCGTCCGGTCGTGCGGCGGGCTCCGCGTGGAGCGGGCCCGAGCTGCTGCTGAGCGGGACGACGGCGGAGCGCCCGTGCCGGGCGGCGACGAGCTCCGCGGTGATGGAGACGGCGACCTCCTCGGGCGTGACGGCGCCGAGGTCGAGCCCGATGGGCGACCGCAGGCGCGCGAGCGCGGCCTCGCCCACGCCCTCGGCGCGCAGCGCGGCGACGCGCTGGGCGTGCGAGCGGCGCGAGCCCATCGCGCCGACGTACGCGAGCGGCAGGTCCAGCGCGAGCCGCAGGAGCGGCACGTCGAACTTCGCGTCGTGCGTGAGGACGGCGACGGCGGTCCGCGCGTCGAGCCGGCCCGCGGCGGCCTCGGCGGCGAGGTAGCGGTCGGGCCACTCGACGACGACCTCCGCCTCGGGGAAGCGGCGCGGGTCGGCGAACACCTCGCGCGCGTCGACGAGCGTCACGCGGTAGCCGAGGAGCCGGACGTGCCGCACGAGCGCGCCCGCGAAGTCGTTGGCCCCGCACACGAGGAACCGCGGCGCGGGCAGCCGCGTCTCGACGAGCAGCGTGACGGGCTCGGCCGCGTCGCACGCGTCGCCGGCTCCTGTTCCTGCCGGAGCCGGTGCGGCGGCGCGCCCCGCCGACGGCGACGCGCCCGGGCCGCCGTGCGCCGCGTGCACGGTCGCCGTGCCGCCCGCGCGCAGCACCGCCACGACCTGCGCCGCGGCGGCGGCCAGGCTGTCGGCCCCGACGAGGCCGCGCAGCGCCCGGGCGACCGCTGCCTCGTCGGTGGCGCCCGGGTCGTTCACGACGACGGCCGTGCGCGCGCCGCCGTCGATGCGGCGGACGAGCGCCACGGGTGGGGCGGGCTCGGCTCGCGCAGCGAGCGCGTGCAGGGCGCGCGTCGCGTCGTCGTCCGGGAGCACGGGCTGGACGTGGACGTCGAGCGTCCCGCCGCAGCTCAGCCCGACGGCGAACGCGTCGTCGTCGCTGTACCCGAACGTCTCGCGGTGGCTCGTGCCGGACGCGATCGCGTCGAGCGCCGCGGCGTGGACGGCACCCTCGACGCACCCGCCGGAGAGGCTGCCGAGCACGGCGCCGTCGGCGCGGACCGCCATCGCGGTGCCGACCGGGCGCGGCACGGACCCCGACGCGGCGACCACGGTCGCCACGGCGAAGGGCGGCTGCCCCGGACCGAGCCAGGGGGCGAGCCGGTCGACGATGTGGAGCATCGTGGCCTCGCTTCCGCCAGGGTGCCGGCGTACCGGCGTCCTTCCAGTGAACCCTTGCGGTGAGTCCCCTGCGCACCCGGGCCGGCGTCGGCTGTGACGCTCCCGGTCGCAGGGCTTGAATCCGCCCGTCGACGCCCCTCGCACGTCGAGGGGAAATTCCGTCCAGCGGAACCCGTCTTCCGCTCGACGGACTCCACGCTAGCACGCGGTGAGGCGCAGGTCACCGTCCTGGCGGGAGGGACGACTACGATCGGCCCATGACCGCCGTCTCGCTCGGGATGCCCAGGGTGCGGCCCGCCGTGCCCTCCGGCGCCCCGGACGACCTGGACCCGGCCCGCCCGGCGACCGACGCGCTCGTCGACCGGTACGGCCGCGTGGCGCGCGACCTGCGCATCTCCATCACCGAGAAGTGCTCGCTGCGGTGCACGTACTGCATGCCCGCCGGAGGGCTGCCCGCGATCCCCCGCGAGGACCTGCTCACGCCCGACGAGATCGGCCGGGTCGTGCGGGTCGCGGTGGAGCGGCTCGGCATCACCGACGTCCGGTTCACCGGCGGCGAGCCGCTCCTGCGGAACGACCTCGCCGACATCCTGCGCGCCGCGCGCGCCGCCGCGCCGGACGTGTCCCTCTCGCTGACGACCAACGCGATCGGCCTCGACAAGCGCGTCCGCGGGCTCGTCGACGCCGGGCTCGACCGCGTGAACATCTCCCTCGACTCGGTCGACCGCGCGCACTTCGCGCGCCTCACGCGGCGCGACCGCCTCCCCGACGTGCTCGCCGGGATCCGCGCCGCGCTCGACGCCGGCCTCGCCCCGGTGAAGCTCAACGCGGTCCTCATGCCCGAGACGCTGGCGGGCGCGGCCGACCTCCTCGCGTGGGCCGTCGAGCACGGCTGCCACCTGCGGTTCATCGAGCAGATGCCGCTCGACGCCGACGGGCGCTGGACGCGCGACGACCTCGTGTCGGCGACGGACCTCCTGGCCGTGCTGGGCACCCGCTTCGACCTGCACGAGGTCGGGCGCGACGACCCGTCGGCGCCCGCCGAGGAGTGGCTCGTGGACGGCGGGCCCCAGACGGTCGGCGTCATCGCCTCCGTCACGCGCTCGTTCTGCGGCGCGTGCGACCGTACCCGGCTCACCGCCGAGGGCACCGTGCGCTCGTGCCTGTTCGGCGACGACGAGACCGACCTGCGCGCGATCCTGCGCTCGGCGGACCTCGCCGAGGACGAGCGCGACGACGCCCTCGCCCGCGCGTGGCAGGGCGCGATGTGGCGCAAGCCGCTCGCGCACGGCAGCGACGCCCCGACGCTCGCCGCCGACGCCTTCGCGGCGACGACCCGCAGCATGGGCGCGATCGGCGGCTGAGGCGGGCGCCCGGCGGTGGCGCAGATCATAGGGTGAAGCCGGTCACCTCAGGGCATCAGCCCAGGTCAGAGCCGCCGTCTCTTCCTACCATGAATGTCGTGACGACGATCTCTCCTGCACCCACCAACCGCCCATCCTCCTCGATCTCCGGCGCGTCCTCGACGACCCCGGACAACGGCGCGTCCGCGCTCCCGATCTACCGCACCGACGAGCGGTCCGCCGCCTGGAAGGCCGGCACCAAGAGCGTCCTGGGCGCAGCCGTCGGCGCCGTCGTCGGGGTCGTCGTGCTCAGCTGGTTCGGCCTCGTCCTCGGCACCGCCGTCGGCCTCGGCATCGGCATGCTGCTCGACAACCGCCCCGCCGAGCGCTGACCCGACCCTCCCCCCCTCCCGGCCCGCACGGCCGGGCCCCCGCCCGACATCGTCGTCGCCCGGCGGATCAGAAGGAACTCACGAGAGGCGAGAAGTGGCCCCTCCCCGGCTCCGGCCGGGGGCCACTTCTCGCCTCTCGTCGTCTCGCGGGCGGTTCACGGACGCGTCCTACAGCCCGACCCACTCCGAGACGCCGTCGTCGAAGTGCTGGCGCTTCCAGATCGGTACCTCGGCCTTGATGCGCTCGACGAGCAGCGAGCAGGCCTCGAACGCCTCCCGGCGGTGGCCCGCGGCGGCCGCCGCGACGAGCGCGACGTCGCCGATCCCCAGGCTGCCGTACCGGTGGACCGCGGCGACCCGCAGCCCCGTCTCGGCCGCCACGTCCGCGACGCAGCGCCGGATCACGGCCGTGGCGTCGGGGTGCGCCTCGTAGTCGAGCCGCGTCACGCCCCGGCCGCCGTCGACGTCGCGGACCACGCCGCGGAACGTCACGACGGCCCCGCACTCGGGGCCCCCGACGGCGTCCTCGACGGCGCGCGACACGGCGTCGTCGAGGACGTCCGTCGTCACACGGCTCGGGTCTGTGGGCGGCGCGCCGCCGTCCGTCGTCTGCGTCACAGCTCCCGCACCTCCACCTCGGTCCCGGCGGCCCACTCTGTCACGTCGGCCGGGACGTCCACGAGCACGTCCGCGCGCGCCATCGACGCGACCAGGTGGGAGCCCGCTCCCCCGACGACGCGCACCGTGCCCCCGGGACCGGTCGCGCCCCGCAGGAGCTGCCGCTTGCCCGCGGGCGACGCCAGCGGCTCGGCGAGCACCGCCGTCCGCACGCGCTCGGCGCCAGGGAGCCCCGCGGCCCGTTCGAGCGGCTCGCGCAGGAACATCGCGAAGGACACCTGGGCGCTCACCGGGTTGCCCGGGAACGTGAGCACGGGCGTCCCGTCCACGGTGCCGAACCCCTGCGGCCCGCCCGGCTGCATCGCGACGGAGCGGAACGTCACGTCGGAGGACGCACCGCCGCCGAGGACGTCCTTGACCACCTCGTACGCGCCCTGCGACACGCCCCCCGACGTCACGACGAGGTCCGCGACCGCAGCGGCCTCGGCGAGCACGGCGGCGAACCGCTCGGCGTCGTCGCCGCACCGGGCCGTGAGCACCACGTCGCCGCCCGCGCGCCGCACGGCGGCGCCGAGCGCGTCGGCGTTCGCGTCGAAGACCTGCCCGGGCCCCGGGGTCTCCCCCGGGCCGACGAGCTCCGACCCCGTCGACAGGACCGCGACCCGCGGCCGCGCGACGACCCGGACGCGCCCGACCCCGCACGCCGCGGCGGCGGCCAGGTGGTGCGGCGCGAGGACGGTCCCGTCGGGCAGCAGGACGTCGCCCGGGCGGACGTCGGAGCCCGCCTCGCGCACGAAGTCCCCCGCGGCCCGCGGCACCTGGACCTCGACGGGCTCCGGGTCGGTCGGCGTCGTGGAGGCCTGTCCGGCCGCCGGGTCGGTGACGCCCGCGCGCGCCGTGCCCGCGGGCGTGCGGGCGAACGTCCCGGTCGCGGTGTCCTCGACGGGCACGACGGCGTCCGCCCCCTCGGGCACGGGCGCGCCCGTCATGATGCGGGCAGCCGTGCCCGGCGCGAGCCGGGGCGGGACGCCCGGCGCCGCCGCGATCTCGGCGACCACGGCCAGCCGGACGGGCGCGTCCGCCCGCGCGTCGGCGACGTCCGCGGCGCGGACGGCGTACCCGTCCATCTGCGCGTTGCGGAACAGCGGGACGGCGACGGGCGCGACGAGGTCGCCCGCGAGGACCCGGCCGAGCGCGTCGGCGAGGTCGACGTCCTCGGTGCGGGTGCGGCGTCGGGCCGCGTCCACGAGGGGTGCGAGGAGGGCCGCGACGTCCGCGCGGTGCTCGTCGACGCTCACCCGTGCTGTTCTTGCCATGCCTCGCCCTTCCCGCTCCCCGCACGCCGACGGGCCACCCCCAGGAGCGGGCGACCCGTCGGCCGTGCGGTCGATGTCGAGGCTCAGCCTCCCACGGCCGCGGTGAGCGGACCGCGCACGAAGTACACGACGAACCCGGCCGCGACCACCCACAGCAGCGGGTGGACGTCGCGCGCCCTCCCGCACGCGGTCCGCAGCAGGACCCACGTGACGAACCCGATGCCGATGCCGTTCGCGATCGAGTACGTGAGCGGCATCGTCACGATCGTGAGGAACACCGGCAGCGTCACCGTGAAGTCGGTGAGGTCGATCTCCTTGATCTGGCCCATCATCATCGCGCCCACGACGACGAGCACCGCGCTCGCGACCTCGATCGGCACCACCGCCGTGAGCGGCGTGAGGAACATCGCGACGAGGAAGAGCCCGCCCGTGACGACCGAGGCGAGGCCCGTCCGCGCCCCCTCGCCCACGCCCGCCGCCGAGTCGACGAACACCGTGTTCGACGACGACGACGTCGCGCCGCCCACGACCGCCCCCACGCCCTCGACGACGAGCGCCGACTTGATGCGCGGGAAGTTGCCGTCCGCGTCGGCGAGGCCGCCCTGCTTGGCGAGCCCCGTCATCGTGCCCATCGCGTCGAAGAAGTTCGTGAAGAACAGCGTGAACACGAGCATCGTCGCCGCGAGCGCCCCGATCCGGTCGAACGCGCCGAACGAGAGCTGCCCGAACAGGCTGAGGTCGGGCACCGAGACGAGCGAGCTCGGCAGGGCGGGCACGGTGAGGTGCCAGCCGCCGGGGTTCGTCTCCGACGCCGGGCCGAGGTGCAGCACGGACTCGGCGACGATCGCGACGACGGTCGTCGCGACGAGCCCGATGAGCAGCCCGCCCTTGACCTTGCGCGCCACGAGGACGCCCATGGTGAGCAGCCCGACGACGAACACGAGCGTCGGGACCGAGGTGATCGACCCGCCGTCGCCGAGCTGGACCGGCGGCCCGCCCGGGGTGCGCGTGACGAACCCGGCGTCGACGAACCCGATGAACGCGATGAACAGGCCGATGCCGACCGTGATCGCGGCCTTGAGCTGGCGCGGGACGGCGTTGAAGATCGCCGACCGCGCGCCCGTCACGGCGAGCAGCACGATGAGCAGGCCGTTGACGAGCACGAGCCCCATCGCCTCGGGCCACGTGACGTCGCCGATGACGGCGACGGCGAGGAACGAGTTGATGCCCAGCCCGGCCGCGAGCGCGAACGGGAGGTTCGCGACGAGCCCGAACAGGATGGTCAGACCACCGGCGGCGAGGCCGGTCATCGCGCCGACCTGCGCGGTCTGGAGCCACCCGCCCGCGACGTCGACGGGCGCGTTCTCGGCGCTCGTCCCGCCGAGGATGAGGGGGTTGAGGATGACGATGTACGCCATCGCGAAGAAGGTCACCAGCCCGCCGCGGAGCTCGCGCCCGGCGGTCGAGCCGCGCTCGGTGATCCGGAAGAAGCGGTCGAGCCGGCCGGGGGCCGGTCCGGTGCCGCGTGCGTCGTCGTTCCCGGCGGTCTCCCGCCGCATGCCGAGGAGAGTCACGTCCTTGTGCCCTTTCCTGAGGTACTGACCGGCCGCGCGGCCGGTCAGTACTCGACCCGGGACTCGAGGGCGCGCCAGGCGTCGAACGGCGCGGTGGCGGTGGCCGTGCGCTCGTGCACGACCTGCATGACCCGGTCGGCCGGGTCGGCGTCGAAGAAGTCGTAGAAGGCGGCGTCGTCGAAGCCGGCGCGCGCGGCGTCGTACCGGTCGGCGGCGTAGTGGACGGCGTGCACGCGCGCCCAGAGGGCGGACGCGAGGCACATGGGGCACGGCTCGCAGCTCGAGTAGAGCGTCGCGCCCGTGAGATCGAAGGTGCCGAGCGCGGCGCACGCGCGCCGGATCGCGGTGACCTCGGCGTGCGCGGTCGGGTCGTTGTCCTGCGTGACCCGGTTGTTGCCCTCGAACACCTGCCCGTCGGCGGTGACGAGGACGGCGCCGAAGGGTCCTCCGGCGTGCGCGACGCTGTCGACCGCGAGGGCGACGGCTCGGTCCAGGTGTGCGGTGTCCACGACAAGAGTGTCCATGGTGAGTCTCCACGGTTCGGGCAGCGACGCCGGGTGCTCCGCCTCCGGCGTCCGGGCTCGTCGGTGAGCCGGGAGGAGGCGGCCGGCGGGCCGCTGCAGGCGAGTTGTCACGTCCGCCTGGTAGGTAGCTGCCGGTGTCGGATCGAACGTGTCGACCACCGAGCGTGTCGCTCGGCCCGGGCCCGCCGTTGGCACGCTCGACGCTATCAGCGCGTCACGGACGCCACAAGGGTTTCGGAAGAACTTTTCCACGATATGGACGAGGTCACCGGGGGTCCGCGCTCGGAGCTCCCCCGCGAGGACTGTTGCGGAAGGATCTGCCGGCCGGAAGAGTTGTCCCAGCGCAGGTCCGACGCCCGGGGCGTCGCCCCGTCCCGACCCACCCGGAGGCCCAGTGACCGAGCCCGCTCCGCCGTCGTCCCTCCCCGTCGTCCGCGTCCCCGCCCGGCCGGGCCCGCCGCTGCGCTTCCAGCTCCGTCCCGTGGCGCCGTCGCTGCGCTCGTTCCTCGCGACCGAGGCGGGCGGCGCCGTCCTGCTCCTCGCCGCGACGGTCGTCGCGCTCGTGTGGGCGAACTCCGCGTGGTCTGGCGCCTACGACGCGCTCTGGTCCACGGAGGCGGGCTGGCGCGTCGGGCCGTGGGCGTTCGAGATGGACCTGCACCACTGGGTCAACGACGCCGCGATGGCCGTGTTCTTCCTCGTCATCGGCCTCGAGATCAACCGCGAGGTCACGAGCGGCGAGCTCCGCAACCGCCGCACCGTCGCCGTCCCCGCGCTGGGCGCGCTGGGCGGCCTCGCGGTGCCCGCGCTCATCTACGTCGCGTTCAACGCGGGGTCTCCCGCGGAGCACGGGTGGGGCATCGTCATGTCGACGGACACCGCGTTCCTCGTGGGCATCCTCGCCCTGTTCGGGCCGCGCTGCCCCGACCAGCTCCGGCTCTTCCTCCTCACGCTCGCCGTCGTCGACGACATCGGCGCCATCACCGTCATGGCGCTCTTCTACACCGACGACCTCTGGCTCCCGGGCCTCCTCGTCGCCGCCGTGCTCGTCGTCGTGATCCTCGTGATGCGCTGGCTCGGCGTCTGGCGCCTCGCGCCGTACGCGCTCGCCGGGATCGCGCTGTGGGGCGCCGTCTACGCGTCGGGCGTGCACGCGACGCTCGCGGGCGTGCTCGTGGGCCTGCTCGTGCCGTCGCGCTCGTCGCGGCCCGTGGACGTCGCCGTCGTGCCGAAGTACGCCAAGCGGCTCGCGCAGGAGACGACGGCGGAGCGCGAGCACCTCACCGAGCTCGCCGCGCGCGCGGCCGTGCCCACGAGCGAGCGCCTCCAGCGCGTGCTGCACCCGTGGAGCGCGTACGTCGTCGTGCCCGTCTTCGGCCTCGCGAACGCGGGTGTGCAGCTCGACGGCGAGTCGCTGCGCGCGGCGGCCACGTCGCCCGTGACGATCGGCGTCGCCGTCGCGCTGGTCGTGGGCAACGCCGTCGGCATCTTCGGGGCCGCGACCTTGGCCCTGCGCCTCGGCCTCGGCGACCTGCCGGGGCGCGTGCGGTACTCCCACCTGCTCGGCGGGGCGATCCTCGCCGGCATCGGGTTCACCATCTCGCTCTTCATCGCCGAGCTGGCGTTCGACGACGAGGCGCTCGTCGAGCAGGCCAAGATCGGCATCCTCGCGGGCTCGCTCGTCGCCGCCGTGCTCGGCTCCGTGGCGCTCCGGCTCTTCGGCGAGCGCTGGCCCCTGTGCTCGCCCGGCGCGGACGGCCCGCCGCCCGAGCTCCCGCCACTCCCCTGGCACCCGCCCGCGACCACGTGACGGGGCGGCGCGTGGGAGCACACGGCACGGCACCCCACGGGTACGAGTGTGGTCGCCGCCCGGGAGCCCCGACCCCGCGAGCGCCCTACGGCCGCGCGGCGGCGGCGATGGCGGCCCGCAGGCCCTCCGCGGTGACGCGCCCCCGGTAGCGGACGCCGTCGACGAAGAGCGTCGGCGTGCCCTGCACGCCGACCGCGAGCGCGTCGGCGTAGTCGCGCTGCACCGGCGCGGCGTACCGCTGGGCCGCGTCCCCGACGACCGACGCGCCGTCGAGGCCGAGCTCCTCGGCCCGCTCGGCGAGCCCGGCCTCGCCGAGCTGGTCCTGGTGCGCGAACAGCGCGGCCTGCATCTCCCAGAACCGGCCCTGCGCGGCGGCCGCCTCGACGGCGAGCGCGGCCGACAGCGCGTGCGGGTGGATCTCGAACAGCGGGAAGTGGCGGAACACGAGACGCACCCGGCCGCCGGAGGACTCGACGACCTGCCGCAGCACCGGGGCGGCAGCGGCGCAGTACGGGCACTCGAGGTCGCCGAACTCGACGATGGTGACGGGCGCGGCAGGGTCCCCGAGGACGTGCGCGTCGGCGGGGACGAGCTGCTCGGCCGGGACGCGGTCGGGGGTCTGCTCGCTCACGCTGCCCAGCATGGCACGGGCGCGGTGCCCTTGGTCAGGCCAGCGCGAGCGGCCGGGTCTCCTGGGCCGCGCCCGGGACGGGCTCCACGAGGCGCGCGAGGTCCGGGCCCGCGCTGTCGCGCCACCAGGCGAGGTTCCGCGCGTGGCGCGCGTAGACCGACGCGGGGTCGGCGCTGAGCGTCACCGCCGTCTCGGCGAGGTAGACGGCGTCGACGGTCTCGGGCGGGGTGGGCACGCCCGCGAGGACGCGCAGCGCGCCGCGGAAGCGCGGGCGGTGGTGCAGGCGCTTGACGAGGTTGAGCGCGCCGAACAGCAGCCCGGGGCGGACGCGGCAGACGAGCTCGTCGTCCCGGTGGAGCTGCGCGCGCAGCCGCTCCTCGTCGACGACGAGACCGCGCGCGACGGCCTCGCCGAGCATCCACAGCAGCGCGGTGTCCGACAGGGCGCGCGCCCGCGCGCCGCCCCCGACGTCGCTGTGCCCGCCGGGGAACCAGACCTGCTTGACCCGGGGCGCCATGGCCACGGGCACGTCCCAGAGGCACGGCTCGAAGGTGATGCGGCGGTCGTCGATGGCGAGCGCCTGGCGGGCGCACCGCACGTCGGTCGACAGGCGCACGTCGTGGAACCGGCTCCGGCGGCGCGACAGGCCCGGCACGCCGAGCGCGCCGACCGTGTCGAACACCCCGAGGAACGCGACCGGCACGTGGTCGTGGCAGTACGCGGCGCGGAACGCGCGGGCACGCTCGGCGCGGCGGGCGGGGTCGCGGTCGCGGTAGACCTCCTCCGCCTCGCACAGGTGGTCGCGCGCCAGCGCGTCCTGGGTGAGCAGGCCGACGGTCGCGACCATCCCGACCACGCTGCGCGCGGTGTACGCCCCGCGGCTGAACCCGAACACGTAGATCTCGTCGCCGGGCTCGTAGTTGAGCGCGAGGTGGCGGTACCCCGCGACGACGTTGCGCGTCAGGCCGTAGCCGAACGCCCCGCCGAGGAGCCGGTCGACGAGGTAGCCCTGCGCCCCGACGCCCTCGACGGAGAACACCATCTGCTGGACGCCGTCCGGTCCGATGCCGGTGCGGACGGAGCGCGCGATCTTCTCGATGTTCGACACGCTCGCGTTCACCGGCGAGTTCCACGTGCCGTCGCAGCACAGCACCAGCCGCTTCATGGTCCCTCCTCGATCCGTCCCCGGCGGCGCGTCGGGGACACCATCTGGGGAGGGTCGTCGCGCCCCGGCTGATGCACGACGGCGCCCGCCGACGCACGGACCGGTCGGGGTTCGTGAGCAAGCCGTGAGCGTGTCCGTGCGCACCCCCGGATCCGTCCGGGAGGGCCGCCGTCGTGCCGTAGGTTCTGGCGGTGTGACCGCCACGAGCACCGCCCCGCCCGCCGGCCCCGCGGACCACCCGCCGGGCGGCCGGGAGCGTCGGCACGCGCGCGAGCCGCGCCGGCACCGGGCCGCGTGGATCGCGGCCGTCGTGGCGCTCGTGCTCGTGCTGGGCGGGGGCGGCGGGGCGTTCGCCTGGTACCGGGACACCGAGTACGACGCGCTGGCCGACCGGGCCGCGACCGCCGAGGACCTGCTCGCGGCGTCGGACGGGAAGGTCGCGGACCCGGCGGTGCGGACCGCGCTGACGACCGAGGTGGACGACGCCCGCGCCCTGCTCGCGGCGCCGTTCCTCGACCGGATGACCACGGGCACGGACGCGGCGGACCGGTCGCTCGTGTCGGCCTCGGACGCCGTGCACGCCTCGATGCTCGACCACGCGCGCGACGAGGTGACCGCGGCGCGCGCGAGCCTCGCGACCGCCCGCGAGCTCGGCGAGAAGATCTACGCCGCCACGGAGGGGCTCGGTGCCGACGAGGCGGTCCGCGCCCGGCTGCGCGACGCGCTGGACACCGCGGCCGCGGCCGACGCCGCTGCCGACGCGGGGCTCGCGGACGACGACCTCGCGACGCTCGAGCAGGCGGTGCTCGACCTGGGCGCGGGCCTCGGGGTCGTGAGCACGTCGACGGAGGAGACGTCGGTCGCGCAGGACGCCGTCTCCTGCCCGGCGCCGGACCAGGTGTGGGACCCCGACAGCGGCCGCGTGCCCGACTCCGCCCTCGCGCCGATCCCGTGGTCCCCCACCGACCGGGTGCGCGCCGACGTGCTGGACGGGCTCGTCGCGCTCGACGCCGCGTACGTCGAGCGGTTCGGCGTGCACCTGACGATCAACTCCTCCTACCGGACCTTCGAGGAGCAGCAGGGCCTGTACGACCCGTCGTCGCCCATCGCGGCGCCGCCCGGGTGCTCGAACCACGGGCTGGGGTTCGCCGTCGACCTGGGCGGCGGCGTCCAGGCGTTCGGCACCCCGCAGTACGAGTGGCTCAAGCAGCACGCCGAGACCTACGGCTGGACGCACCCCGACTTCGCCGAGCCCGACGGGCGCGTGCCCGAGCCGTGGCACTGGGAGTCCGTGCTGGCGCGCGCCGACGGCTGAGCCCGGCGCCGAGGACGGCGAGGGCGCGTCCTCAGGAGGCGTGCGCCCGCTCGACGTCGACGTGCGTGACGTCGCCCGGCGTCGGGCCGTCGCGCAGCCAGGCGACGAGGCGGTCGACGGCGTCCGGCGCCCCGGACGCGACGACCTCGACGGTGCCGTCGGGCCGGTTGGTCGCGGTGCCGTCGAGGCCGAGCCTGGCGAGCCGCTCGCGCGTCGCCCAGCGGAAGCCGACGCCCTGCACGCGCCCGTGCACGCGCGCTCGCACGGCGGCGTCCGCGGCACCGGGCGCCGCGCCCTCCCCCGGGCGCGTCACTGGTGCACGTGCGCCGGGGCGCCCGTCGACGACGCGATGTCCGACTCGGCGTCGTCCAGCAGCCGGTCCGCGAGCCGGCGCAGCGCCCGCCCGACGGCGATCTCGTCGCCGATGAGCGGGACGTCGCGGTCGTGCGGGTCGCGCCGCGCCCGCCCGACGGTCCGCACGTGCTCCGGCGTCTCCGCGACGAGGACCGCCTCCGCCGTCGTCCGGCCCTCCGACTCGACGACGCTCACCTGCACGCGCCACACCTTCGTGGTGTCCGTGCCGTCGCCCGTCTCCGCTCCCGGGACGTGCTCGACGTAGCTGTCCGACCCCGGGTAGACGAGCGTCCGCTCGCCCGTGTCGGCCCACTCGACGAGGTACGGCGGCGAGCCGTCCTCGTGCCGCAGCTCGACCACGACCCCGTCGCGCACCGCCCCGCCGACGACGCCCGAGGCGGTCACGATCCTGTCCCCGACCGATGCCCTCATGGCTCCTCCTCGTGCCGCACCGTCCTTCCATCATGCGACCGCCGGGAGTGCGCTGCACCCCCGGTCTCAGGGTGTCCGGGCGCCGAGCTGGTCCCGCAGCGCCGCGGGGTCGTGCACCGGGAGCCGGCACACGAAGTCCGCGCAGAGGTAGGCGCCCGGCCCGCGGTCGGCGAGCAGGGCGACGCCGTCGGCGGCGAGGGTCGCGGCGTCGTCGGGCGTCGCGGCGAGCAGCAGCGCACCCGGGTGGTACCAGTCGCGCGCGGCGGCGAGGAACCCCGCGTGCCGGTCGGCGTCGGCGACGACCACGAGCTGGTGGGGCGGCTCCGCGAGCCCGACGGCGACGCGCAGCACCCCCGCCGCGCCGAGCGGGTGCTCGCTCGCCGCAGCGGACGCGGCGGCGTGCGCGAGCGCCGCGTCCCGGTACCGCGGCTCGCCCGTCGCGAGGTGGGCGAGCAGCGCGGCCCGGGCGGCCGCCGTCGTGCCCGAGGGCACCGCGCCCTCCGACGGGTCGGCCGCCGCCCCGGCCGCCAGCCCGAGGTCGGTGAGCACCGGGTCCGTGCCCTGCGGGGGCGTGAGGTCGCCGCCCGGGCCGACCGTCGCGTCGACGAGGCGCAGACCCTCGCGCACGTACCGCGCCTCCCCGGTCAGGCCCCCGAGCACGAGGAGCGCCGTCGCGAGCGCGCCGTGGTCCTCCAGCGTCGCGACGGCGTCCGAGGCGACCCCGCCCTCCGACGCGCGCACGAGCGACCCGTCGGCCCGGACGTGGGTCGCGAGCAACCGGTCGGCGGCCGCCCGCGCGGCGTCGGTGAGGTCGGGCAGCGCCAGGTGGTGCCCGGCGCGGGCGAGCGCCTCGATCGCGAGCCCGTTCCACCCGGTGAGCACCTTCGTGTCCAGCGGCGGCGGCTCGTGGTGCGCGCGCTCGCCCGGCGGGAGCAGGTAGTACCCGCCCTCGACGCGCTCGCCGTCCACGACGGACTCCGAGTCCTGCGCGCTCGCGAACGCGCCGTCGGCCAGGCGCAGCACGCGCAGGAGGAAGCGCCCGACGTCGCCCGCCACCTCGGCGGTGACCTCGCCCGGGTCGGGCGTGCCGGGCGCCTCGGCGGGCGTGCGCAGCGGTCCGTCCACGGGCCCGGTCCGGCGCAGCACGGCGAGCGTCGTCGCGGCCGAGAGCAGCTGCGCGTTGTCGTAGAGCATCCGCTCGTAGTGCGGCTCCGACCAGTCCGGCCGGGTCGCGTACCGGAAGAAGCCGCCGTCGACGTCGCGCAGCGGGCTCGCCGCCATCGCGTCGACCGTGCGTCCCGCGAGGACGAGCGCGCGCCGCGCGACCTCCGGGTCGACGACGGACGACGCCGCGACGTCGAGCAGGAGCTCGAGCGTCGGGGCGACGGGGAACTTGGGGGCGCCCCCGAAGCCGCCGTGCACGCGGTCCTCCGCCGCCTCCAGCCGCTCGACGACCCGGCGGGCGTGCTCGGCCAGGTCGGCCACCGGCCCGGCGTCCGCGCCGCCGGACGCCCCCGAGCCGTCGACCGCCGTCGCGGCCGCGCGCGGCACGCCCGTCCGGCGGCCCGCCGCCGCGTCGCGCAGCGCCGCGCGGATCGCGTCCCCCGTCTCGACCGCCTGGTCGCGCCGCTGCTCCCAGGCCTGCGCGACGGCGTCGAGCACGTCCCGGAACGCGGGTCGCCCGGCCACGGGCACGGGCGGCCAGTACGTGCCCGCGTAGAAGGGGGCACCGTCGGGCGTGGTGAACACCGTGAGCGGCCACCCCAGGTCCGGGGTGAACGCGCTCGCCGCGGCGAGGAGGCTCGCGTCGACGTCGGGGTGCTCCTCGCGGTCGACCTTCACCGCGACGAACCCGCGCGCGAGGAGCGCGCCGATGTCCGGGTCGGAGAAGCTCTCGCGCGCCATGACGTGGCACCAGTGGCACGTGGCGTACCCGACCGAGACCATGACCGGCACGTCCCGGCGGCGCGCCTCCGCGAACGCCTCGGCGCCCCACGGGTACCAGTCGACCGGGTTGCCGGCGTGCTGGCGCAGGTACGGGCTCACGGCGGCGGCGAGACGGTTGACCATGACGTCCAGCCTCCCAGGTCGACGCGCCGCTCGCGGCCCGGGCCGTCGGAGTTGTCTGCTCCGTCCCGGAGCGGCGCGCTTGTAACGTTGCGCCCATGCCCGGCCCCGAGCAGCCCGCCCTCGCGGTGGCGACCGACGTCCCCGTCCGACCTGCCGCCGATCCGGACGCCGGGCCGGGCCCCGCGCCGCTGCCCCGCCGGCCCGTCCGCCAGGTGCCGGCGAGCGGTGACCGCAAGGGCCCGTTCACCCTCGGCGACGTGCTCGGGCACGGCGGGTTCGCGCACGTCTACCGCGCGACGGACGCGGACGGCGCGGAGGTCGCCGTGAAGGTGCTCACGGGTCTCCAGGAGGGTTCCCGCGAGCGCTTCGCGCAGGAGGCGAGGCTGCTGGAGGCCGTGGGCGGGCGCGGCTTCCCCGCGTTCGTGCGCTCGGGCCTGGACGACGACCAGCCGTGGTTCGCCATGGAGCTGGTCCCCGGCACCACGCTGCGCGAGCAGGTCCGCGCGTCGGGCCCGCTGGACGGACGCCAGGCGCTGCGGCTGGCCTCGCACGTCGCGGAGGCCCTGCTCGTGCTGCAGGAGCAGCACTGCGTGCACCGCGACCTGAAGCCCGCCAACATCATGGTCGACGGCGACCGGGCGGTCCTCATCGACCTTGGCATCGCCAAGCTGTTCGACACGGCGACGTCCACCCAACCCGTCGGGACGCTCGCGTACATGGCGCCGGAGCTGTTCGCCCGCCGCGTGCACCCCCGCTCGGACGTGTACGCGCTCGGCCTGCTCCTGATCTTCGCCACCACGGGGGTCGTGCCGGCGGACCTCAACTTCCTCGGCCGCGACCTCGAGGCCGCCGACCTCGTGCGGGAGGTCCCGGACGACCTGGTCGGGGTGCCGGCCGGGACGGAACCGGCCCCGTCCCCGGCCGAGCTGCCCGAGATCGACCCCCACCTGCAGGACCTCATCCTGTCGGCGACCCGCTACCAGCCGAACCACCGCCCCGCGCTCGAGAGCGTCGTCGCGGTGCTGCGCGCCCGGCTCGCCGGGGATTCCCCCGACGACACCCTGCTCCTCACGTCACGGATCGTGGCCGACGGCGCCACCGCGGCCGAGCGCGCGCTGGGCCCCGTCGCCGGGCTGGCCGCCGCCACCGGCGCACCCGTCCGGGCCGAGCGGGCGACGGAGGTCTCGCCGGTCGGCAGGGCGGCCGACGCGGCCCGCGTCCGGGAGCCGTGGCACGCCCTGGTCTACGACGCGACGCTGATGAGCGTGCTGGCCGAGGTGCACGGCGACGGGTTCGACGGCGCGGCCGCCGAGGTCATCGCGGACCACGTCGCGAGCATCGGCGCGCACGTGGCCGACGGCCGGACCCCGGCGGAGCTCAAGGACTGGCTCTGGCAGGCGATGCGGTGGCAGGCCGCGGCACCGCCCGCGGGCCACGCCGACACCCTGCGCGGGTGGCGCGAGTACCGTCGCCCGACGCACCCGATGCTCCCCGTGCCGGGCTCCGGCGCCGAGCCCGTGGCCCGGGGCTCGCGGTCGCGGACCGACGGCCCCGTCCCGGTGCCGGCGTCCGGCTCCCCGGACCCGCGTCCCTGGCCGGTGCCCGTGCAGCGGGTCTCCACGCTGGGCCGCGGTCCGTCGGCGCGACCCCGGCCGGAGCCGGTCCCGCCTGCGGTCGGACGGACCCGCGTCGTGGACTCCCCCGACCTCGTCGCCACGCAGGTCGGCCGGCCGGTCCCGCCGTCGGTCCCGCCGCGTCGGAGCCCCGTCCGGCACCTCGGCCCGACGCCGCCGTCGCCCGCCGTGCGTCGGGAGTCCGTCCGGCCGCGGATCACCGGTGCGGCGGTTGCGAGCACCCCGGGCCCGCGCGCCGCCGGCACGCCCGCGGCCACGTCGGCGCCGCGCCAGGAGGCGGCCCCGGCGTCCGCCGCACGGTCCGCACGGCCCGTCCGACCTGCCGCGTCGTCGTCCTGGGACCGCGCCCGGGTCGGGGGCGCGCTCCTGCGCGCCCTGCCGCGCGTCCTCGCGGTCCTGGCGGTGCTGCGCACGCTGTGGCTCGTGCCCGACGGCGCAGCCCGCCAGAGCCAGCCGTTCGTCCCCCTGCCGCCACAGCTCCTGGAGACCCTGCGCGTCTCGGTCGACCTGGCCCCGCTCGTCGACGGTCCCGTGCTCGCCCTGGCGGCGCTCGCGGTGGCCGTGGTGCTGCGCGTCGCCGGGCAGCGCACGTGGACGTGGCCGTACGTCCTCGTCGCCTGCGCGTCGGTCGCTGCGACGGTCGTGCTCGTGCTGCGCGGCTGACCGGGGTTCGGGCCGGGTCGGGCGGTGCTCGGCGCGGTCCCGAGGGGCGGGTTCAGGCGTGCAGACGGCGCAGGAACGCGCGGGTCCGCTCGCGCTGCGGGTCGCCGAGCACCTGCTCGGGCGTGCCGCGCTCGTGGACGCGGCCCTCGTGCAGGAAGCACACCTCGTCGGCGACGCGGCGCGCGAACCCCATCTCGTGCGTCGCGACGAGCATCGTGCGGCCCTCCGCGCGCAGCTCGGCGAGCAGGTCGAGCACCTCGCCCACGAGCTCGGGGTCGAGCGCGGACGTCACCTCGTCGAGCAGGAGCAGCTCGGGGCCGTTGACGAGGGCGCGCGCGATCGCCGCCCGCTGCTGCTCGCCGCCCGAAAGCTGGTCGGGATAGGACGTCACCTTGTGCCCGAGCCCGACGCGACCCAGCATCTCGACCGCTGCCGCCTCGGCCTCGTCGCGCGAGCGCCGGTGCACGAGCCGGGGTGCGAGGGTCACGTTGTCGAGCACCGTGAGGTGCGGGAAGAGGTTGTACGCCTGGAAGACCATGCCCATGCGCGCCCGCACGCGGTTCGCGTCGAGGCGCGGGTCGGCGACGTCCTCGCCGTCGAGCAGGATCTGGCCGTCGTCGACCTCGTCGAGCAGGTTGACGACGCGCAGCAGCGTCGACTTGCCCGAGCCGGACGACCCGACGAGCACGACGCACCGGTGGGCGTCGACGTCGAGGTCGATGCCGTCGAGCACGACCCGCCGCCCGCCCGGGGCGCCCGCAGCCGGGTACGTCTTGCGCACGCCCCGCAGGGACAGCAGGTGACGCGCGTCCTGGGGGATCGCGCCGGACGTCGCGGACGCGCTCATCGGATGTCCCCCGCTCCGCTCACCGTCGCGAGCGACCGGCCCCAGCCGCGGCGCGCCTGGTACGCGTCGACCGCGCGCGTCAGCGGGAACGACACGAGGAAGAACAGGATCCCCGCGACGACGTAGGGCGTGAAGTTGTAGCTGCCCGTCGTCGCGATCTGCGCGGCGCGGATCGCGTCGACGGCGCCGAGGACGGAGATGAGGCCCGAGTCCTTCTGCAGCGAGACGAGGTTGTTCGCGAGCGGCGCGGTGACGTTGCGCACCGCCTGCGGCAGCACGACGCGCCGCGTCGTCTGCGCGCGCGTGAGGCCGAGCGAGCGCGCCGCCGCGACCTGCGACGGGTGCACCGACTCGATGCCCGCGCGGAACACCTCCGCGAGGTACGCGGTGTACGTGAGGACGATCGCGAGCGCGCCGAGGAACGCGCCCGACGTCGGCAGCCACTCCAGCCGCAACGCCGGCAGCCCGAACCCGACGAGCAGCAGCACGAGCAGGAGCGGCACGCCGCGGAACAGGTCGACGTACACCGTCGCGAACGCGCGCAGCGGGAACAGCGCCGGGATACGGCTCGTGCGCGCGACCGCGAGGCCGAGCCCGAGCACCGTGCCGACGACGCCCGCGACGACCCACACGCGCAGGTTGAGCCACAGGCCCTCGAGGATCGCGGGCAGCGACTCCCACGCCATCGCCGGATCGAAGAACGCGGTCCGCGCGCGCTCCCAGCCCGGTGCGTTCACGACGACGAGCACGACCGCCGCGACGACGAGCACCGTGCTCACGAGCGCGACCAGGAGCGAGCGCCGCCGCTGCGCACGCCGGAACGCAGCCCGGTCGAGCGCGAGCGGCGACGGCGACCACGCGGCGGCCGTGGCGCCGTCGGGCGACCAGACGCGCCCGGGCGGGCGCGCGTCGTCGGGCACGGTCATGGCCGGGTCACTGGAGGACGGGGATGTCGTCCGACTTGAGCCACGTCGTGCGCAGCTCGGCGAGCGTGCCGTCCGCCTCCAGGTCGTCGACGGCCTGCGACACGCAGTCCGTGAGCTCCGAGCCGAGGTCCAGCACGAGGCCGTACTGCTCGACGACGCCCTCGTCCGGCAGGGTGCCGATGACGACGGAGTCCGGGAAGTACTCGGTCGAGGCGGCGACCCCCTGGTCGACGTCCATGACCATCGCGTCGATCGTTCCGGACTGCAGCGCCTGCATGCCGTCGCCCGCAGCGCTGTACGGCGAGATGTCGGCGTCCTCGCCCCACGCGGCCTCCGCGAGCGTGAGGCTGGTCTGGGCGGCGGTGACCCCGATGCGCGCGCCGTCGAGCTCGGCCAGCGTCGTCGCGCCCGCGTACGGGCCGTCCTCCATGACGATGACGCCCTGGCGCGTCGTGAGGTACGGGCTCGAGAAGTCGACGGCCTGCTTGCGCTCGTCCGTGATCGACGTCTGGTACGCCGCCACGTCGAACGGCTTCACGGCCGGGCTGATGATCTGCTCGAACGTCACCGTCTCCCACACCACGTCGTCGGCCGCGTAGCCCAGGCGGTCCGCGACGGCGTAGATCAGGGCCGACTCGAAGCCCTCGCCCGAGTCCTGCTCCCCCACGTACCACGGGGAGTACGGCTCGCCCGCACCGACGGTCAGCACGCCGTCGGTGAGCGTCGGGAGCGCACCGGGCTCGCACTGCGCGTCGCCCGACGCGCTCTCGCTCGGGCTCGCGGCGTCGCCGCCGTCGTCGGCACCCGACGAACAGGCCGCCAGCGTGAGCGCGGCGACCGCCGTGACGGCGGTTAGGACGGCGGGACGGGGACGCAGACGGCGCATGGTGACCTTCCGGGTGTCGGGCGCCCGCGGGAGTGGTGGGCGCCGGCCACTGACGATAACGCCGGGCCGTGGGCCGGGCTTCCCCCGCCCGTACCTCGGCCGGGTGGGGCGCGTCACAGCACGAGGACGCTGACCCGCACCGGAGAAAGCGAGAGGCCCTCGGTCAGCATGTCTGCTGACCGAGGGCCTCTCAGGAGTAGCGGGGGCAGGATTTGAACCTGCGACCTCTGGGTTATGAGCCCAGCGAGCTACCGAGCTGCTCCACCCCGCGTCGGTGATCACTACTCTACGTGAGGTTCCGGACCAGGCCAAATCGGGTGGACGAGACGTGGGTCACGCCAGGACCTCGACCCCGAAGCCGAACTCGCGGACAGCCCCCGGCTCGAGCCGCACGTCGGCGGCGCAGTCGGGACGGTTGAACGCGTCGGTCAGGGTCTCCACCGGCTCGACCGCGATGGCGGCGCGGCCCCGCCGCGCCAGACCGTCGCCCGTGTAGACGTGCACGAGGCCACGCTCCTGCCAGACGGCGAGCCCCTGCCCCGTGGCGGGGTCGCGCACGACCGTGCGCGCGCGGCCGTCGGCGTCGGCCCGGAGGTCGGCGAACGCGTGGTCGAGGCTCGTGCCCGCGAGCGGGAGCGGACCGACGCCGTCGATCGCCCCGAACGCGGCCTCCCCCGCGAGCGGGAGCATCCCGCCGTCGGTCACGACGGCGCGACGGGCCGGCACCGTGAGCTCCAGCGCGTCGACCGTGCCGTGCCCGGGGACCCGGAGGTAGGGGTGCCAGCCGAGCGAGACGGGGGCCGCCGTCGTCCCGACGTTGCGGGCGCACAGCGTGACGTCGAGGGAGCCGGCGCCGAGGACGTACCGGACCTCCAGCACGAGCGCGAACGGGTAGCCCGCGTGCGCGTCGGCGTGGACGACCGTCCGGAGCGTCACGGACTCCCGCTCCGCCCCGTCGGCGGCCGCCGTGTCGCGCGCGGCGACCCCGCCCTCCCCCGCGTCCTCGACGACCGTCCAGTCGAGCGTGCGCGCGAACCCGTGCATGGTGAGCGGCTCCCAGGGGAGCACCGGGGGCACGTGGTGCCGGACGCCGTCGAACACGTACTCCCCGCCCGCGAGGCGGTTGACGAACGGCGCCATGAGCGCCGACCGCGCGGCGTCGTGCGCGGCGACCTCCGCCTCGTCGGCGTACCCGTCGACGAGGTCCTCGACGCGCTCGACGCCGTCGGCGCCGCGCCAGGGGGCGCGCCACGCGAGGACGGCGGCGCCACGCAGCGTGACCACGAGCTCGGCGCCGGAGGTGTGGTGCAGCCGCACCGCCGGCACGGTCGTGGTCTCGTCGCCCGCCGCGCTGAAAGCGTTGCTGCAAACCGTTGCAGAAGTCACGAGGAGCGATCCTCCCGCCCGGCGCGGGAAATGACAACTCCGTCCCGGTCGGCCGCAGACGACGGACGGGCGGGGACACTCGCTGGTGTCCCCGCCCGCCCGTGGCGCTGCGTCGCTCGCGCGACCGGTGAGTCAGCCCGCCGACGACTCGGTGTCGAGCGCCTGCTCGGCCGCGAGGGCCGACTCGAGCGCCTGCTGGAGGCGGTCCTGCGCCTCGCCGTAGGCCGCGAAGTCGCCCTCGGCGAGCGCCGCCTGGCCGTCCTCGATGGCCTGCTGCGCCTGGCGCAGCGCCTGGTCGAGCTCGGCGCGCGCGCCGCCGTCGACCGTGCCGCCGTCGGCCGGCGGGGCCGGCTCCTCGGTGGCCGGGGGCTCGGTGCCGGGGTCGGTCGTGTCCGGGTCGGTCGTGCCCGCGTCCGGCGACTCGCCGTCGGCCGGCTGGTCCGGGACCTCGGTCTCGACGCCGCCGTCCGCGTCACCGGCGTTCGCGCCGGAGTCGCCGCCGAACACCTGGTCCAGCGCCTCGTCGAGCGTGTCGGCGAAGCCGATCTCGTCACCGAAGGAGACGAGCACCTTGCGCAGCAGCGGGAACCGCGTGCCCTCGGTCGACTGCACGTACACCGGCTGGACGTAGAGCAGGCCGCCACCGACCGGCAGCGTCAGCAGGTTGCCGTTGATGACCGTCGAGTCACCGCGGCGCAGTGCCAGCAGGCCGTCGGCCGCCGTGGGGTCGGTGTTGAAGTTGTTCTGCACCTGGCCCGGTCCGGGCACCGTCGCGTTGCGCGGCAGCTCGAGGAGCCGCAGCGTGCCGTAGTCCTCCGACCGCACGCCGGCCTCGCTGCCCGGTTCCGCGTCGACCGCGAGGAACCCGGTGAGGATGTTGCGGTCCGAGCCACCGCCCGGGATGTACGTCGACATGAGCGAGAAGGTCGGCGCCTCCTGGCTCGGCATCTGCAGCGTGAGGTAGTACGGCGGCTGGAGCGGCTTGACGTTCCCGCTCGCCGTCGGGTCCTCCGGGCTGCGCCAGAAGTCCTGGCCCGAGAAGAACTCGTTCGCGTCGTCCACGTGGTAGCTCGCGAGGAGCGTGCGCTGCACCTTGAACAGGTCCTCGGGGTAGCGCAGGTGGCTCATGAGGTCGCCCGAGATCTCGGACAGCGGCTGCACGGAGCTCGGGAAGACGTTCGACCACGCCTGGAGGACCGGGTCCTCCGTGTCCCACGCGTACAGGTCGACCGAGCCGTCGTACGCGTCGACGGTCGCCTTGACCGAGTTGCGGATGTAGTTCACCTGCTGCGGGGCGAGCGCCTCGACCGAGTTGGCCGCGACGAGCGAGTCGCGCGTCGAGTCCTCGAGCGACTCCGACGTGGAGTACGGGTAGGCGTTCGACGTGGTGTAGCCGTCCACGATCCACTTCACGCGGCCGTCGACGACCGCCGGGTACACGCGCCCGTCGAGCGTGAGGTACGGCGCGACCTTCGCGACGCGGTCGCGCGGGCTGCGGTCGTAGAGGATCTGCGACTCGTCCGTGACACGGTCGGAGAACAGGATCTGCTCGGACCCGAACTTCAGGGCGTAGAGCACCTTGTTGACGAACGACCCGACGCTCGGCCCGGCCTCGATCTCGTCCGTGGGGAACGTGTTGTTGACCTGGCCGCCCGCGTCGTCCACCGGGTAGTCGAGCTCCCAGGGCTCACGACCCTCGGGCGCGCCGACGATCGAGTACTCGGGCGCCTCGGGCGAGAAGTAGATGCGCGGCTCGTAGCCGCCCGCGTCCGTGAACGCGCCCGTCGACGGGATCGAGCCCTCGTAGAACGCGGGCCGGCCGTCGGGGCCGATCTGGTTGCCGTACGCCGCCACGACGCCGAAGCCGTGCGTGTAGACCGTGTGGTCGTTGACCCAGTTGCGCTGGTCGGCACCGAGGCCGTCCTGGTTGAGCTCGCGCACGGCGATGACGGTGTCGCGGCTCTCGTCGTCGATCGTGTAGCGGTCCACCGACAGCGAGCTCGAGAACTGGTAGTACTGCTTGTTCTGCTGGAGCTGGCTGAACGACGGGCTGACGATCTCCGGGTCCAGGAGGCGGATCGACGCCGTCGTGTCCGCGTCCTCGCGCAGCGCGCCGGCCTCGGCCTCGGTCTTGGCGTTGTACTGCTCGGTCTCGACGTTGTCGATGCCGTAGGCAGCCTTCGTCGCGTCGATGTTGCGCTGGATGTACTCCTCCTCGAAGTCCTGCGCGTTCGGCGTGACCTGGAAGCGCTGGACGACGGCCGGGTAGATCCCGCCGATCGCGATGGCGGAGACCACCATGAGGCCCACCCCGATGGCGGGCAGGCGCCAGTTGCCGCGCACCGCGGTCACCACGAACAGGGCCGCGACGAAGAGCGCGACGACCGTGAGGATCGCCTTGGACGGGATCACCGCGTGCACGTCCGCGTACGACGCGCCGTCGAACTTCGCGCCGCCCGACGTGAGGATCGAGTACCGGTCGAGCCAGTAGTTCGCGCCGATGAGGACGAGCAGCAGCGCCGAGATCACCGAGAGCTGGACGCGTGCGGCGGTCGTCGTGCGCGGGCCCGCGTCGGAGCCGCCGCCGATCCGCAGGCCGCCGTAGAGGTAGTGCGTCGCGACCGCGGCGATGCCCGCGATGATGACGACCGCCATGAGGAAGCTCACGACGAACCGGAGGGCGGGCAGCGTGAAGACGTAGAAGGACAGGTCGATGCCCCACTGCGGGTCCGTCGTGCCGAACGGGACCGAGTTCAGCGCGAGGAGGACCGTCTGCCACTGCGAGGACGCCGCCGCGCCGGCGAAGAAGCCGACGAGCGCCGGGGCCACGATCATGACGACCTTGCGCAGCGGCTCGATCGCCTCGCGGTACTGGTCGAGGGTCGCCTGCTCGGGGGTGGACGGCGCGTAGATGGGCCGCGACCGGTACGCGAGCGAGAACGACAGGAAGACGAGCCCGCCCATGACGAGGAAGCCCGCGACGAACAGCGCGATGCGCGTGCCCCACTGGGTCCACAGGACGTTCGCGAAGTCGAGCTGCTGGAACCACAGCACCTCGGTCCAGAACTGGGCGAGCAGGAGCAGGAGGACGACGAGGGCGCCGACGACGGCGATCGCGATCCCGATCGGGCTCCGGCGCCGGGCGGGCCGCCCCCCGGAGGACGGCCGGCGGGGCGCTGCGGCGAATGACACGGTGGGTATACCTCTTCGGTCGTGGCTCGGGCGTGCACCGGGGTCAACGCCCGGTCCTCCCCCAAGGTTCCCACGGTCCGGCGCCTCGTGGGGGACGGCCGGCACCCGGCCCGCGGCGGCGCGGGGCGGCGCCGATGAGGGACGATGGGGTCATGCCCCAGCCTGACGACGCCGCCCCCGGTCCCGACGCCACCACCCCCGTGCCCGGACGCGACGCCGGTCCCGACCCGGTCGCGCCCGGCGGCCCCACCCCGCAGCACGCGCTCGCGCTCGCGGTGCACGAGATCGAGTCGCACGCGGCCGACGCGGGCTGGGACGTCCCGCCCCGGCTCTTCGCGCTCGTCGGGACGGCAGGCGCCCTCGGCGCCGACCCGACGCTCGCCGACCGGCTCCCGCCCGACGTCGTGGCCGCCGCCGAGGCGGACCCGCACCACCTGCTGTCGATCGAGCAGGAGGGCTTCGCCGTGGACGGCGACCTCGAGGACGGGCTCGCCCGCGTCGCGTGGCCGGCGACGGTCGACGGCGCCGCGCTCGTCGTCGAGCGGATCGTGCTGCCGCCGGCCGCCGAGGAGGGCGTCCCCGACGACCCGGACGCCGCGCTCGACTACCTCACGAACCACCCTGACCGGCAGGACGTGCGCCTCGCCGTCGGCGTGCTGCGCGACGGCACCACGTGGTGCGCCGTCCGGTCGCGCGCCCACGACTCGGCGACGGACGTCGCGGGCGGACCGGACCTCGTGCCGGGGCTGGTCGAGGCGCTGCGCGCGACGCTCGAGGACTGACGGCCCGGGGCGTCGTCAGCCGCGCGCCTCG
Organism: Cellulosimicrobium sp. AB352; assembly: GCF_049538415.1. NCBI lineage: Bacteria > Bacillati > Actinomycetota > Actinomycetes > Micrococcales > Promicromonosporaceae > Cellulosimicrobium > Cellulosimicrobium sp. AB352. The sequence goes on from NZ_JBMVFX010000002.1 coordinate 53,378, forward strand.
CACGTGGGCAGCGAGTCGCCCTCGCCCGCGCCGATCGCCTCCATCGCCGCGCGCGCGTCGGCGAGCGTGGCGACCGCCGCCACGTGCAGGCCGTCGGGCACGTTCCCCACGACCTCGGGGCAGTTGGCCTGCGGGGCGAGGAACCACGTCGCGCCGTCGCGCAGCGCGCCGTAGAGCTTCTGCTGGATGCCGCCGATCGGCCCCACGTCGCCCTCGACGCTCATGGTGCCCGTGCCCGCGATGACGACGCCGTTCGCCTCGTCCTCGGGCGTGAGCTGGTCGACGATCCCGAGCGCGAACATCGTGCCCGCGCTCGGGCCGCCGATGTCCTCGATCTGGATCTCGACGTCGACCGGGAAGTCGAACGCGGGGTCGATGAACACGCCGAGCAGCGCGGTGTCGCCGCCGTCGGTCGTCGCGACCGTGAGGTCCGTCTCCGCGCCGTCGCGCTGCACGCGCAGCGTCACGTCGTCGCCCGGGGCGACCGCCGCCAGACCGTCGATGAGGTCCTGGTACGTCCGCACGGGCGCGCCGTCGAGCGCGACGATGACGTCCCCCGGCTCGACGACGCCGTCGGACCCGCTGTCCGGCACCGTCCCCTCGACCGTGAGCGTCGCGGGCACGTCGTACCCCAGCTCGGTGAGGGCGGCGACCGTCGCGTTCTCCTGCGAGCTGATCATCTCCGCCTGGCCCTGCTGCTCGGTCTCCTCCTTGGTGCGGCCCGTCGGGAAGACCTCCTCGACCGGGCGCACGCTGCGCGACCGGTCGAACCAGCCCTGCACCACCTGGCCGAGGTTCACCGGGTAGCCCGGGCCGCCGGCGACGGACACGGTCGTCAGGAGCAGCTCGCCCGTCGAGTCGTACGTCTCGGCGCCCGTGATCGAGATGAGGGGCGTGCCGTCCTGCTGGCCGAGCGTGTCCTCCGTCGGGCCCGGCGACCGCACCGCGTACGGCGCGGGCAGGATCGCGAGGCCCGCGACGAGCAACGTCGTCGCGAGCAGGGAGATGCCGAACGTCAGCGACCGCCGGGTCACGGGCGGCGGGTCGTGCTCGTCCTCGGTGAGGAGGGCGTCGAAGGAGGGGGCGTCGCTCACCGGGACATCATCCCCGAGGTTGCTGGGATCTCCCTGCCGACGGCGTGGACGCCGCCCGGGAGCCGCCCCTACGGGCGGCGCGAGCGGGCCTGCCGCCAGACGGCGGCCGTGCCCAGGACTGCGACGGCCGCCCCGGCTGCGCCGAGCGCCGCGGCGTCCCGGCCGCCGAACCGACGGCCCCCGACGCCCGTGCGGCCGCGCACCTCGGCCAGGAGCACCTCGAGCGCCGCGGCGCCCGACCACTCCGGGCGCCACCCGGCGTCGTACAGGCGCCGCGCCGAGACCGACCACGGGTGCACGACGAACGCGAGGTCGTTCGCCGGGGACGGGAGCGCGCCGACCCGGTGCAGCCGCTCGGCGGTGCCGAACGCCGTCGCGGGCGGGAGCTGCACCGTGCGCATCCCGGCCGCCGCGGCCACCGTCTCCGAGTCGAGCGCGTCGGGCTCGCCGTCGCGCACCGGCCCGGCCGTCAGACCGCCGACGAGACCCTGGTCCAGCGCGACGCGCACCGCGCCCACCACGTCGTCGACGTGCACGAGCTGCCACGTGCGGCCGCCGCCACGCACCGTGAGCAGGCGCGGGGCCTCGAAGTGCCGCGTGAGCACGGTGTCCACGCCCGGCCCGACGACGACCGCCGGCCGCACGAGCGCGAGCGGCACCCCGTCGAGCGCGTCGCGCAGCGCGTCCTCGAACGCGACGAGGTCGCCCGCGAAGCCGGGCCCGTCGTCGGCGGCCACGGGGTCGTCGTCGTCGATGACGCCCCGCTCGGGCGACGCGCCGTGCACCGCGGCCGACGACACGGCGACGACGTGCTCGATCCCCGCCGCGACCGCCGCCTCCCCCGCGCGCCGGCCCAGGAGCGCGAGGCGCGCGCGCTGCTCGGCGTCCGTCCGGGCGCGCGGCGTCCCGAACTCCCCCGCGGGCGCGACCACGACGAGCCGTCGCGCCCCGGCGGGCCAGACGAGCGCGTCCACGGGCGACGCCTCGGCGGCGCCCAGGCCCGCGCGCACCGCGTCCGCGACCTGCCCGACGCCGACGACCACCACCGGGTGAGGGTCGGCGACCTCGTCCGCCGGGGCGGTCACCCCGCTCGCCGTGGGGTCCTCCCCCGGACCGGCCGGGGGCTCGCCCGCCGCGGGGAGCGCCTCGCTGCGCCGTGAGCGAACCCGGCCCTCGGACATGGCCCAGCCCCCGTTCTCGGCGCTCGATCGTGGTTACGGTGATCACCGACGCTACCGTGAGGAGTCGCCATGAGCAGCCTTCCCCCCGACCGCACGCCCGGACCGGACGACGACACGCCCTTCGACCCGCGGTTCGAGGAGCTGCTCCGCTCGATGCTCGGGCCCGACGCCGACGAGGCGCTGCGCGAGCTGCGTGCCCGCGGGCTCGACCCGCAGGCGCTCGCCGCGGGCGGCGCGGCCGACCCGCAGCTCTTCCAGCACGTCCTCGCGCAGGTGCAGCGCATGCTCTCGACGCCGAGCGACGGCCCGGTCAACACCGACGTCTCGCACGACGTCGCGCGCCAGGTCGCCGTCGCCGAGGGCGACCCGTCGATCTCGCCGGCGCAGCAGCGCGCGGTCACCGAGGCGCTGTCCGTCGCCGAGCTCTGGCTCGACGCCGTCACCGACCTGCCGCCGTCGGGCGGGAAGAGCCAGGCGTGGAGCCGGTCCGAGTGGGTCGAGCACACGCTCCCCGCGTGGAACGAGCTCGTCGCCCCGGTCGCCGCGTCCGTCGCGGACGCGCTCGCCACGGTCCTGCGCGACCAGCTCCCCGAGGGCATGGGGGACGGCACCTCCGCCCTGCCGGGCGTCGGTTTCACGCTGCCCGGTCTGCCGGCCGGTGCGCTCGGGCTGCCCGCGGGCGACCCGGCCGCGCTCATGCGGCGCCTCGGCTCCGCGGTGTTCGGCATGCAGGTGGGTCAGGCCGCCGGGACGCTCTCGCGCGAGGTCTTCGGCGCGACCGACGTCGGGCTGCCGCTGCTCGACCGCCCTGCGACGGTCCTCCTGCCGACGAACGTCGCGGCGTTCGCCGAGGGCCTGGACGCCCCCGCCGAGGAGGTCCGCCTCTTCCTCGCCCTGCGCGAGGCCGCCCACGCGCGCCTGTTCACGCACGTGTCGTGGCTGCGCGGGCACCTGCGCGGGCTCGTCGACGCCTACGCGCGCGGCATCACCATCGACCTCTCGGCGCTCGAGTCCCAGCTCGCCGACGTCGACCTCGCGGACACCGACGCGCTCCAGCGCGCGCTGTCGGGCGGCGTCTTCGGCCTGCAGAACACGCCCGAGCAGCAGGCGACCCTGGCGCGCCTCGAGACGACGCTCGCGCTCGTCGAGGGCTGGGTCGACGAGGTGACCGCCGTCGCGGCGCTCCCCCACCTGCCCCACGCCGTCCCGCTGCGGGAGATGCTGCGCCGTCGTCGGGCGGCGGGCGGGCCCGCGGAGCACACGTTCGCGACGCTCGTCGGCCTCGAGCTGCGCCCGCGCCGCTCGCGCGACGCGGCCGCCCTGTGGGCGCTCATCGCGGCGCAGTCCGGCGCCGGTGCGCGCGACGCCGTGTGGGACCACCCCGACCTGCTCCCCGACGGGACCGACCTCGACGACCCGTCCGGCTACGAGGGCCGGCGCGCCGCGACCCGCGCGGAGGAGGCCGACGTCGACCGCGCGCTCGAGGAGATCTTCCGCGCCGCGGAGGGATCGCCCACCACCGAGTCGGCGCAGGCGACGGCCGACGGCTCGGACGACGACGCCCCGGTCGCCGACGGGTCCGCGGACGACCCGGACGCGGCCGGACCGACGGACGACGGCGGGACGGGCGAGGCGACCGGCCAGGGCGGCGCGCCGCGCTGACCTGACCTGGGCGTCAGTTCCCGGCGTCCGCGGGCGGTGCCGCGGTTTCCGCGGCGCCGTCCCCCGCCTCGACGTCGCCCGGCTCGAGGTCCGCGTCGTCCGGCTCGAGGTCCGCGTCGCGCGAGAACGACACGCCCTCCAGGAATCCTCGTGCCCGCTCGGTACGCGGGTAGGCCTCGAGGAGCTTCCAGAACCCCGGGCCGTGGCCGGCGTGGAGCAGGTGCGCGAGCTCGTGCAGGAGCACGTAGTCGAGGACCCAGGACGGCATCCCCCGGACGCGCGTCGAGATGCGGATCGTGCCGTCGATGAGCGTGCACGAGCCCCAGCGGCGGTCCTGGTTCCCCGCCCACCGCACGCTCGTGGGGCGGGCGCGGCCGTCCAGGTACTTGTCGGACAGCTCGACGGCGCGGCGCGCCAGCTCGGCGTCCGACGGCCGCCGCCGACGCTCGGAGTCGGCGAGGCGGTCGAGCATGCGCTGGACCCACTCGCGCTCCTGCGCGCGCGTGAACCGCGCCGGGATCGCGACGATCGTGCGCTCGCCGTCGCGGTAGGCGCTCACCGTGCTCTTGCGTCGGCGGCTGCGCCGAACCTCCACGATCGTCTCCCGGACCACGCCTCAGACCGTAGTGGTTCTCGCCACGAAATGGCAGGGGCGCGCGCGGAGTGGCGCGCTCTCCCGCGGAGTTCGGTCGAGCGGACGACGTGGAGACCTGTGGCGACGGCAAAGAGATCCTCCCCGCCCGACCATCGGCACGGAGCCTGTGGACAACCGTCGGCGGGTCTCGGGCCCGTGCCAGGCTGACGTCGGGCGTCCGGACGGACGCCGCACGACGACGGAGGGAGGAGCCGTGCAGCGACGACGCGTGCTGCGACCCGAGGCGCCGCTCCTGCGGCGAGGCCCCGGCGAGGTGCAGGTCGGCTCCGACCCGCGGTGGTCGGTGCGGCTCACCGGGCTCGACGCGGACGAGGAGCGCTGGCTGCGCGCGCTCGCCGCGCCCGCTCGGCACGGCGGCGCACCCGACGTCCCGGGCTCCCCCGCGCAGCGCACGCGCCGCGCCGCGCTCGTCCGCCTGCTCGACGACGCGCACCTCCTCGTCACGGCGCGCCGGCGCCGTCCGACGTCGCCCGCCCCGGGGCACGGTGCGGCGGACCTCGCCGTGCTGTCGGCCCTGCTGCCCGACGGCGCGGGGCACCGCGTGCTCGCGGCGCGCGCCCGGGCGACCGTCGCCGTCGTCGGGCTCGGGCGGGTGGGTGCCGCGCTCGCCGTCCATCTCGCGACGGCGGGGGTGGGCGCGCTCGTGCTCGACGACCCGGGCACGGTGCTCACCACGGACGTCGGGGGCGGGGCCTACCGGCTGCGGGACGTCGGGTCGCCGCGCGAGGGCGCGGTGCGACGCATCGTCGAGGAGGTCGCTCCGGGCGTCGTGACGACCTCGACCCCGGTCACGCCGGAGGAGGCGCGGGCCCCCGCGCCCGACGTCGTCGTCGTGGTCGAGCACGGAGCCGCGGACCCGGTCCGGGTCCGGAGGTTGGTGGGTGCGGGGGTCGCGCACCTGTCAGTCGTGGTGCGCGAGGCCGACGTCGTGGTCGGGCCGTTCGTCCGGCCGGGGCTCGACCCGTGCCTGACGTGCGCGGACCTGCACCGCGCGGACGTGGACCCCTGCTGGCCGCAGGTCGCTCGACAGCTGCGCGAGGCGTCCGCGCACCGGAGCGAGGAGACGCTGCTCGCGGCGTCGGCCGCGGCCGTCGCGCTCGGTCAGGTCCTGGCAGCCCTGGACGGGCTGGTGCCCCGCGCAGCCACGGCCTGCATCGAGATTCCTGCTCCCGATGCCGTGCCGCGGCTGCGCGGGTCGAGCCGCCACCCGCGCTGCGGGTGCGGCGAGCTGGCGCGCACGCCCCCGGACGGGGCGCCGCTGCCCATGTCAGGCCGCCGTCGAGGCGCCGACTGACGCCTCGGTCCGTGCGGCCTCCTGGGCCTGGCGCTCGGCCTCGCGGGCGAGCACCTCGGCCTTGCTCGGACGGCCGCGGCCGCGCTTGCGCGCGACCACGACGCCGTCCACGAAGACCTCGCCGCCCCAGACGCCCCAGGGCTCGCGACGCTCGACCGCACCGGCGAGGCAGCCCTCGACGAGCGGGCAGGTGCGGCACAGGGCCTTGGCCTCCTCGACCTCGGCGGTGCGCTCGGCGAACCAGAGCTCCGGGTCGTTGGTGCGGCAGGGCAGCAGGCCCGCGAGAAGGCGGTCGAACTCCGCGGAGTCGTTCTCGCCGAGCGGCGTGGCCAGCGGTTGGTGAGGGACCCAGGGGCCGGATCCCCCCTGAGCGGTGATGTTGTCGAGCAGCGCGGTGAGCCGCACGATGTCCTCCAGTGATGTCCTGTCGTGGGTGTGAACGTCGTCGTCACAGGACCCTGAGGACAGCGGCCCCGTCTCGTGGAGACGGGTGGGGCCGGTGATCCTCATCGGCGGACGTGCTCGGAGAACACGAAGGCCGCGGGTCCTTGAGGGACTCCGCGGCCTGGAAGGTTCCGGTCGGTCAGACCGGGTTCGTCCTGGGGGCGGAGTCGGGAGCGGGGCGGGCGATGAAGGTGCCGCCGCGGTGCGCGATGGCACGCGGACGGAGCTCTCCTGGCGTGCCCGTGTACGCGGACGCGTGATCCAGCAGGTTCGCCATGGCGATCTGGTTGTTCATCAGCTCTCCCACCCCCTCTCTCCATCAGGCGCCCGCCTCTCGGCGCGCCCCTTCCCAACAGGACTCGTCGACCATATGCCGCCCCTCACAGGAGGCACAACTTATTTACGAGAAATTCTTCGACGAGTTCACCCGGCCCTCGTCGAGAGGCACGGACGGGGGCTCGTCAGCCCTCCGCGCGGCGCACGATCTCGAGGATCGTGGCCCCGTACCGCTCGATCTTCGCGGGCCCCAGACCGTTGATGCGTGCGAGGTCGGCCTGGCTCGTCGGCCGCGTCTCGGCGACGGCCGCGAGCGCCGAGTCCACGAGCACGGTGAACGCCGGCTTGTCCGTCTCCTGCGCGACCTGGCGACGCCACTCGCGCAGTTCCTCGAACAGCGCCTGGTCGTACTCCCCCGTGAGCCGGACCTTGGACTGCCCCGCGCGCGCACGTCGCGTCCCGCGCACGCCCGGCTCGTCGGGCCAGAGCCCGTCGAGGAACCGCGTGCGCCGGCGCGTCGCCCGGCCGCCGGGGTTGCGCGAGCGCGCGAACGAGAGCTCGAGGTGCTCGCGTGCCCGCGTGATGCCGACGTAGAGCAGCCGGCGCTCCTCCGCGACCGCCTCGTCTGTCTCCGCGAGGGAGATCGGCATGAGCCCCTCGCTCATCCCGGCGAGGAAGACGGCGTCCCACTCCAGGCCCTTCGCCGCGTGCAGCGACGCCAGGGTCACTCCCTCGACCGTCGGGGCGTGCTGGGCCGCGGCGCGCTCGTCGAGCTCGGCGACGAAGGTCGCGACGGTCGGGGCCGGGGCGTCGGACGCCGCGGCGAGCCCGGCGACGTCGTCGGCGAGCGCGACGAGAGCCTGCGTGGACTCCCAGCGCTCCCGCGCCGCGCCGCGCGCGGCCGGCGGCGCGGGGGCCCAGCCCGCGGCGGCCAGGACGTCGCGCACCGTCTCCGGCATGGGGACGTCCGGGTCGGCGGAGCGGGCCGCCCCGCGCAGCAGGACGATCGCGTCGCGGACCTCCTTACGCTGGAAGAAGCGCTCCCCGCCCCGCACGAGGTAGCCGATGCCCGCGTCCGCGAGCGCCGACTCGAACGCCTCCGACTGCGCGTTGGTCCGGTAGAGCACCGCGATCTCGCTCGCGCGCGTGCCCGCGGCGAGGAGCCGCCCGATGCGCTGCGCGATCCCGCTCGCCTCCGCCTCGTCGTCGTCGTACGCGGTGAAGGCGACGGGCGGCCCCGCCGGCCGCTGGGCGACGAGCTCGAGCGCCTGGTGCGCGCCGCCCGCACGGCCCGCGCGTGCGAGGAGCTGGTTCGCGAGGTTCACCACCTGCGGCGTCGAGCGGTAGTCGCGCACGAGGCGGATCACCTGGGCCTTGGGGTGCGTGCGCGAGAACGTGAGGAGGTGGTGCGGCGTCGCGCCGGTGAACGAGTAGATCGTCTGCGACGGGTCCCCGACGACGCACAGCTCGTCGCGCCCCCCGAGCCACTGGTCGAGCACGAATTGCTGCAGGGGCGAGACGTCCTGGTACTCGTCGACGACGAAGTGGCGGTACTGGCGCCGCACCTCGTCGGCCACCGTGCCCTGTGTCGCGAGCATGTCGCCGAGCATGAGGAGCACGTCCTCGAAGTCGATGACCGACCGCTCGGTCTTCACGTCCTCGTAGGCCGTGAGGAGGCGCGCGACGGTCTGGTGGTCGTAGCCGGCCGGGGGTTCGCGGTCGATCGCCTCGCACGCCCGGACGTAGTCGTCGGCGGTGACGAGCGAGACCTTGGCCCACTCGATCTCGGACGACAGGTCCCGCACCGCGACGCGGTCCACCCCGACGCCGAGCCGCCGCGCCGACTCCGCGACGACGGGCGCCTTGTGCTCGAGGATGCGCGGCGGCGCCCCGCCGACGACCTTGGGCCAGAAGTAGCCGAGCTGGCGCAGCGCGGCCGCGTGGAACGTGCGCGCCTGGACGCCCGTCGCGCCGAGCTCGCGCAGCCGCGTGCGCATCTCGCCCGCCGCGCGCGCCGTGAACGTCACGGCGAGCACGCTCGTCGGCACGTACACGCCCGTGCGGACCCCGTACGCGATGCGGTGCGTGATCGCGCGCGTCTTGCCCGTCCCCGCGCCGGCGAGCACGCACACGGGCCCGCGCAGCGCGACCGCGACGTCGCGCTGGTCGGGGTCGAGCGCGTCGAGGATCTCGTCGGCGGAGCGGTGGGAGAGCGGGCGTGAGACCGGTGGCGTGGACATCACCCGCGATTCTCGCAGCCCCCGGTGACACGCGGGCGGGGAACAGCCCGCGCTCCCCCGGTGTTACCGTCACGACCCGACCGCCCGCGGCACGCGCCGCCCGGAACCGCAGCAGGAGAGCCCTCGATGAGCACCGCCCCGACCCTTCCCGACGCCGGCTCGATCGTCATGTACTCGACGACCTGGTGCGGGTACTGCCGCCGCCTCAAGACGCAGCTCGACTCCGAGGGCATCGGCTACACCGAGGTCAACATCGAGGAGACGCCCGGCACCGCCGAGTTCGTGGAGTCCGTCAACGACGGCAACCGCACCGTGCCGACCGTCGTCTTCCCGGACGGCTCCGCCGCGACGAACCCGTCCCTCGCGGAGGTCAAGAAGCGCCTCGCCGCCTGACGCGGTCGTGGGAGGGCCCGGTCCGGACGTCCGGACCGGGCCCTTCCGCGTCCCCGAGCAGGGGTCGTCCGACGGCGGTGCGTCGCGCCGCCCCTCGCCGCCCGCCGCTCTGAGCGGCCCTGAGCCGCTGTCAGTCGTCGGCGAGGCGCGCGCCGAACCAGTCCTCGACGAGCGCCCGCGCGATCGACGACCGGCCCGGCAGCAGCACCTCGCCCGACCGGACGGCGTCGGCGAGCTCGGCCCGCGTGAACCAGCGCGCGTCGGTGAGCTCGACGCCGTCCACGTGCAGCTCGGTCGTCAGCGCGCGCGCCGAGAACCCGAGCATGAGCGAGGCGGGGAACGGCCACGGCTGGCTCCCCCGGTAGGCCACGTCGCCGACGACGACGCCCGCCTCCTCCGCGACCTCCCGCCGCACCGCGTTCTCGAGCGACTCCCCGGGCTCGACGTAGCCCGCGAGGGTCGAGAACCGCCGCTCCGGCCAGTGCGCCGCGTGCCCCAGCAGCAGGCGCTCGTCGGACCCCTCGCCGTGCACGACCGTCATGATGACCGCCGGGTCCGTGCGCGGGTACAGCTCGACGCCCTGGGCCACGCAGCGGCGCGTCCAGCCGCCCTTCTCGACGGTCGTCCGGCCGCCGCAGCGCGGGCACCGCGGGTGGTTCGCGTGCCACGCCGCGAGCGCGACGGCCTCCGTCGCGAGCCCCGCGACGGGCGCCGCGACCTCGCCGACGAGGTCCCGCAGCCCCGACCACGTCCGCTCGCGCGCGAGCACGGCGAACGGCTCGGAGGCGTCCACGCCCTCGATGTCGACCTCCTCGGCGTCGGCGTCGTCGGGCAGGACGAGCGCGAGGTACGCCGTGCCGTCGCCCTCGCCGAGGAAGAGCCAGCGGCCCTGGTCGTCGTCGGTCGCCGGGTCGACGTCGCGCAGCTCGGCCGGGTCCAGGAGGGCGACGCCGTCCGCCGCGCCCGGGCCGCCGAGCGCGAGCCGGCCGCGGTGGACCAGCAGGACGCGCGTCGTCGGCTGCGACCGCAGCGTGCGCACGAGGTCCGGCTCCGCGCGGCGGTGCTCCGCGCGGTCGACGAACGCGCCGTCGAGCGGCAGCGGGAGGTGGTCCAGCGGGGTGCGCGGCAGGGCGCCCGGCCCGGGGACCGTGCCGGTCCCGGTGTCGGTCGGGGTGCCGGTCGACGTGGTCGTGGGTCGGTCCGGGGCCGCGGCGGGGTCGCTCGTGCCCGACGACGGCCGGGCGGCAGGGGTGCTCACCCCCCGACCGTAGGCCACCCCCGGCCGGGCCACCCGCCTGCGCGGGCGCCGCCGGGCGGGGTGCGGCGTCGGACGGCGTGGGTCGACCGGGCGCGTGCGGGGACCGACTACCGTGGTCGCGTGCCTCGCTCTCCGTTGACCCTCGCCGCGCTCGCGACCGCCGCCGTGCCCGGCCTGGACGCCCGCAGCGCGCGACCCGTCGAGGACCCGGGCGACTACGACACCGCCGTCGTCACCGACGCCGACGGCGCCCGCTGGACCGTGCGCGCACCCCGCAGCCTCCAGGCCGGCGCCGCGCTCGAGGCCGAGGCGGAGCTGCTGGGCTCGTTGCAGCACTACGCCGAGTCGGGGGTGCTGTCGTTCGCCGTGCCGCGCGTCAGCGGCACCGCGCTCCTGCCCGAGGGCGGGCGGGCCGTCGTGCACCCGGCGCTCGAGGGCGAGCCGCTCGACGTCGACAGCCTGCGGCCCGGACCGGGCCTCGCGGCCGACCTGGGCCGCGTGCTCGCGTCGGTCCACGAGCTGCCGCGCACGATCGTCGACGACGCCGGCCTGCCGGGCTACGAGGTCGAGGAGTACCGCGCGCGCCGCATGGCGGAGCTCGACGAGGCCGCGGCCACGGGCAAGGTCCCGCCGACGCTCCTGCGCCGCTGGGAGACCGCGCTCGAGGACGTCTCGCTGTGGCGGTTCCAGCCGGTCGTCGTGCACGGCGACCTGGGCCCGGAGCAGGTGCTCGTCGCCCGCGGACGCGTCGTCGCGGTGACGGACTGGGCGAGCGCGCGCGTCGCGGACCCCGCCGACGACCTCGCGTGGCTGCTCGTCTCGGCACCGCCCGAGGCCGTCGACTCGATCATGGAGGCGTACCAGCTGCGCCGCACCGAGCTCACCGACAAGCACCTGCTGGACCGTGCGCTCCTCGTCGGCGAGCTCGCGCTCGCGCGCTGGCTCCTGCACGGCGTGCGCAACGGGCTCGACGACGTGGTCGCCGACGCCCTCGACATGCTGGCCGACCTCGACGAGGCGACGCAGGACGCCGACGACTGAGGCGTCGCCGGCTCAGTCGGCGACCAGCAGCGCCTCGATCTCGGCCTCGCTCAGCAGGCGGCGCGGACGCACGGTCTCGTCGGACGCGACGTAGTAGAACGCGGCGTTCACCTGCTCCAGCGGCACCCCCGTCCAGCGCGACCACGCGAGCCGGTAGACCGCGAGCTGCACCTCGCGCACGCTGCGCGCCTCCGGGTCGGACGGCGCACGCCCCGTCTTCCAGTCGACGACCACGACGGCGTCGTGGGCGCCGCCCGCGTGCTCCGGGAGCTCGGGGAACACCGCGTCGATGCGCGACCGCAGGACCGTCGACCCGACGGGCGTCTCGACGTCGACCTCGACCGCGACCGGCGTGCGCGTAGCCCACTCCGAGGCCAGGAACGTCCGCTGGAGCGTCTCGAGGTCGGCGTCGGGGTCGAGGTCGTCGTCGTCCGCCCCGGGGAGGTCCTCGACGTCGAGCAGGGACGACGTCGTGAAGTACCGCTCGGCCCACAGGTGGAACCGGGTGCCCCGGCGCGCGTGGACCGTGGGCTCGACCGGGACCGGGCGGCGCAGGTGGAGCGCGTACTCGTCGCGGTCCGCCGCGAGCCGCACGAGGCTCGACGCCGAGACGTGCGCCGGCAGCTCGACCTCTCGGCCCGAACGCTCGGCGCGCTCCGCGAGCAGGACGCGCGCGAGCGCGACGAGGTCACGCCCCTCGGCGTCGACGAGGACCCCGGAGGGCGCCGTGAGCCCGGCGGGGCCGCCCGTGCCGTCCACGCCCCCCTGCCCGGGCAGGGCGTCGACCGTCCCGGCCCCGGCGGGCGCGACACGGTCCGCCGCGTCACGTCCCGCCGCGTCACGCTCGGCTGCCGCACGCTCGGCCGCCGCACGCTCGACGGCCGCCGCGGTGTCCCGCAGGACGGACCGCGCAGACCCGCCGGGAGCGTCGTCGGGCACGGGCCACGTGCCGGTCACCTCGACGTCCTCGAGCGGGTTGGAGTCGTCGGGACCGGGCGGGGCCGACCATCCGTCGGCCGTCACGACCCCCGCCTCGACGAGCTCGACGAGGAACGGCGACAGCGCGCGCGGGCGCGACCCCGTCTGCCACCAGGACGCCGTGAGGTACAGCTCGCGGCGCGCCCGCGTGAAGGCCACGTAGGCGAGGCGTCGCTCCTCGGCGAGCTGGTGCTCGCCGCTCGCCGCGCGGAACTCGTCGCGCCGCGCCACGAGCTCCTTCGTGTCCGCCGCGAGGTCGAAGCGGAACTCGGGCAGGTCGGCGGCGTCACCGCGCAGCGGGTACGGGAGCTGGCTCACGTCGGTGAGCCAGCCGCTGTCCGCGCGCACGCCCGACGACGACTGGGCCGTCGTGGGGAACACGCCGTCCACGAGACCGGGCACGACGACGACGTCCCACTCGAGGCCCTTCGCGGCGTGCGCGGTGATGACCTGCACCGCGTCCGGGTCGGGCTCGCGCACGGGCAGGTCGAGCCCGTTCTCCCGGGTCGAGGCGACCCCGAGCCAGGCGAGGAACGCCCCGAGCGTCACGACGTCCGCCGTCTGCGTGAACGTCGCGGCGACGTCGCGGAACGCGTCGAGGTGCTCGCGGGCCCGGTCGCTCACCGCCTCCGGGTCGACCAGCCGCCGCGACGCGAGCAGCGCCTCGTTCGTCACGGCCTCGACGTCGAGGCCCAGGGCGCGCTCCGCCTCGACGACGAGCTCCGGGAGCGACAGGTAGGTGAGGCCGCGCAGCGCGCGCAGGGTCCGGGAGAGCGCCGAGAGCCGCGCGTGGCCCTCCGCGGAGAGCGTGCGCCCGTCCGCCGCCGGCTCGCCCGGGTCCGGGAGGTCGTCGAGCGCGTCGACGATCGAGCGGTGGTCAGCCACGTCGCCCTCGACGACCACGAGCCCCGACTCGGCGTCCTCCGCGGCGGGCGCACGACGGCGCGAGCCGAGCGCGCCCTCGAGCCGCGCGAGGTCCGCCGCGCGGCTCCCGAGCGCGTGCAGGTCGGCGGCGCCGAGGTTGAGCCGGGGCCCGGTGAGGAGACGCACGAGCGCGTCGCCGCGCGAGGGGTCGTGCACGGCCTCGAGCAGCGCGACGACGTCGACGACCTCGGGCGTCGTGAGCAGCCCGCCGAGGCCGACGACCTCCACGGGGAGCCCGCGCCGCCGCAGCGCGACCTCGACCGCCGCGAACTGGCTGCGCTTGCGGCACAGCACGGCCGCGGTGACGCGCCCGCCCGGCGCGCTCGCCGGGCGCCAACGCGCGGCGACGCGCTCGGCCACGGCCGCGGCCTCCTCCTCGGCGGTCGCCGCCACGTGCGCGGCCACCGCGCCCGGGCCCGCGCCGGGACGCAGCGCGAGCGGCGGCACCTCGACCCGGTCGCCCCGGCCACCGGCGACGGCACCGCGCAGCGGACCGGCCGTGACGTTCGCCGCCGCGAGGACGGCGGCGTCGTTGCGCCACGACGTCGAGAGGAAGCGCACGGCCGAGCGGTCGCCGCCCGCGCGCGGGAAGCGGTCGGGGAACCGCGCGAGGCCGCCCGCGCTCGCGCCGCGCCACCCGTAGATCGACTGGTGCGGGTCGCCCACGGCCGTCACGGGGTGCCCGCCGCCGAACAGCCCCGCGAGGAGCTCGACCTGCGCGTGCGACGTGTCCTGGTACTCGTCCAGGAGGACGACGCGGAAGCGGGCGCGCTCGGTCTCCCCCACCACGGGCACCTCGCGCGCGAGCCGCGCCGCGAGCGCCACCTGGTCGCCGAAGTCGAGGGAGTCGGTTGCGCGCTTGCGGCGGCGGTACTCCGCGACGACGTCGAGCAGGCGGACCCGTTCCGCGACGTCGCCGACGAGCTTCTCGACCTCCTTGGTCCGGGCCTTCTGCCGCGGCCCGAGCGGGAGCGCGTCGAGCTGCTCGACGATCTCGGCCAGGCGGTCCCGCGCCTCGGCGGGGTCGAGGAGGTGCTCGCCGAGCGCGCCGGAGAGGCCGAGTACCGCCGCGACGACCGTGCTCAGCGCGCGGTCGGTGCCCAGGTCGTCGTCCCACGACTCCACGACCTCGGACGCGAGCTGCCACTGCTGCGCCTCGCCGAGGAGGCGGGCCCCCGGCTCGACGCCGACGCGCAGCCCGTGGTCGCCGACGAGCGACGCGGCGTACGCGTTGTACGTCGCGACGGTCGGCCGGTCGAGCAGCGAGAGCGCCGACGCCGCCCCGCCCCGGGCGCGCGCGAGCTGGGCGAGCCGCACCTGGACGCGCTCCGCGAGCTCCCCCGCCGCCTTGCGCGTGAACGTGAGGCCCAGCACCGCGTCCGGCGGGACGAGCTCGTTCGCGATGAGCCAGACGACGCGCGCCGCCATCGTCTCCGTCTTGCCCGAGCCGGCCCCGGCGACGACGAGCGTCGGCTCGAGCGGCGCCTCGATCACCTCGACCTGCTCCGGGGTCGGGCGAGGACGTCCGAGGAGGTCGGCGATCCGCGTCGCGGAGAGCGTCGGCTGCGGCGCCTCCGCCGCCCGGTGCCCGTCGCCCGGGGCGTCGGCGCTCTCGACCGGGAGGCCGTCGGCCGCGACGAGACGCACCGTCGGCCCGCTCGCGCCCGCCTCCGGGAGCTCGAACAGCTCGCTGCTCACGCCACCACCCTCCTGCCCTCGGGCTGCACCGGGCACGCCCGGCGCACGGGGCACATCTCGCACAGCCCGTTCTGGCGGGCCGTGAACGTCGCCGCCGACATGGTGCCGGCGGCCTCCTCCACGAGGTCGCGCGCCCAGCTCGACCCGTCGGGCTCCGGCTCCAGCGCGGGCTGGGCCACGACGGCAGGGCCCACGTGGGTGCTCCCGACGTAGACGAGCTGCGCACCCGCGCTGCGCGTGCCCTCCGGCACGTCGAGCGCGCCCGCCTCGACCGCGAGCTGGTAGGCACCGAGCTGGGGGTGCTCCGCGCCCTCCGCCTTCGTGGCGGTGCGCCGACCGGTCTTGAGGTCGACGACGCGGACCTTGCCCTCCCCCGCTGCCTCGACCCGGTCGATCGTGCCGCGCAGCCGGGCGCGGCCGACGGTGACGTCGAACGACGGCTCGACGAGGAGCGGCTCGCCCGCCTGCGCGACGTAGGCCGCGAGCTTCTCGACCATGCGCTCGGCCCGGCGCCGGAGCTGGCGCGCAGGCCAGCCGTCGGGCAGCGCGAGCTCCGCCCACCGGCGGTCGAGCTCCGCGCGCAGCTCGGCGAGCGACCCGGACGGGTGGGTCTCGGCGATCGAGTGGACGAGCGTGCCGAGGCTCTGGTGCGTCGCGTCGGGCGCCGTCCCGCCGGCCGCCTCGAGCGACCACCGCAGCGGGCACGTCGAGACCGTCTCGACCTTCGAGGGCGACACCGTGACGGTCTCCTCCGCACCGCGCAGCGGCGCCGTGCTCGACACGCCCGCCACGCCGTACCACGTCTCCGGGCGGGCCTCCGCGACGCCGAGCGCCCCGAGGTCCGCCAGGAGCGTCGCCGCCGCGACGGCGCGCTCGTCCGGCCCGGGCGTCCCGGCGCCGCCGGCCTCGCGCGCAGCCGCCTCGACGAGGACGCCGCGGGCCGCGGCGACCAGCCCGCGCAGGTCGAGAGGCGCCCCGACGCGCACGTGCCGCCGCTCGGCGGGCTCGGCCGGCTCGACCTGCCCGCCCCCGCCGTCCGCGGACCCCGGGCCGACGGGTGCGCGGCCCACAGGTGCGGGGCCGACGGGTGCGGGACCGGCACCCGCCGCGGGTACGTCCGGGCCGTCCTGGGGACCACGCTCGTCGGGACCGTCCGTGCCGTCGGGGCCCTCGGGCGCCGACGGCGGCACGACGAGGTCGCAGAACACCGACGGCGCCTCCTC
This sequence comes from Cellulosimicrobium sp. AB352, assembly GCF_049538415.1. NCBI lineage: Bacteria > Bacillati > Actinomycetota > Actinomycetes > Micrococcales > Promicromonosporaceae > Cellulosimicrobium > Cellulosimicrobium sp. AB352. The sequence continues at coordinate 69,739 of NZ_JBMVFX010000002.1, forward strand.
GGCGTCCTGCACGGCCGTCACGACGAGGCGACGCGTCGCACGCGACGTCGCGACGACGAAGGCCCGCAGCTCGTCGGCGAGCACCTGGGCTCGCGCCTGCGAACCGACCCCGTGCGCGTCCTGGGCGCGGCCGGCGAGGAGCTCGACGAGCGCCTGCGAGCCGAGCAGCGAGTCGCGCAGCCGGAGGTCGGGCCACACGCCGTCCTGGACGCCCGCCACCACGACGACGTCCCACTCGCGCCCGGCAGCACCGGCGGGGGTGAGCGCCGCCACGGCGTCGGCCCCGCTCGCGCTCGCCGCGAGCGAGTCGGCGGGCAGGTCCTGCGAGGCGAGGTACTCGACGAACGCTCCGGCGGGCGCGCCCGGCATGCGGTCGACGAACGTCTCCGCGGCGCGGAACAGCGCGAGCACCGCGTCGAGGTCACGGTCCGCGCGCGCCCCGGCGGGGCCGCCGTCGAGCGCCGCCGAGCGCCAGCGCTCCGCGAGACCGGTCGCGGCCCACACCGCCCACAGGACCGTCTGCGCCGTCGCGCCGGGCTCCGCCGCCGCAGCCCGCCCCGCCGCGAGCGCCCGGGCGACCGCGACCGGCCCGCGACGCACCGTGGGCGGGAGCGTCGCAGCGCGCGCCGGGTCGAGGAGCAGCTCGACGAGCAGCGCGTCGGACGAGCGCCCACCCCCGCCCTCGAGCTCCTCGGCCCGCAGCGCCCGGCGCAGACGGCGCAGCGCGACGACGTCGAGCGCGCCCACGGGCGACGTGAGCAGCGCCGCCGCGGTGAACGGGTCGAGAGCCTCGGGGTCCTCCGCGTCGGCGACGCACACGCGCACGGCCGCGAGGAGCGGCGCGACCGCCGGCTCGTCGCGCAGCGGGACGTCGGAGCCGAGCAGCGTCACGGGGACGGAGGCGGCGACGAGCTCGCGGCGCAGCGCCGCGAGCCGCGTCCCCGTGCGCGCGACGACGGCCATCCGGTGCCAGGGGGTGCCGTGCAGCAGGTGCTCCGCGCGCAGCTCCCGGGCGACGAACGCGGCCTCCTGCGCGACGGCCGAGAGCACCGCGACCTGCACGGGCGGGACGCCGGGGCCGACGTCGGCCGCCTCGCCCGGACGCCCGTCGACGTCCCGCGGCGCGGCGCCACGGTGCACCGCCCCGGCGACGGTGCCGACCTGCGCGGTCACGCGGCGCGTCACCTCGCGCAGCGGCGCGCTCTGGCGCCAGGCGGTGCCCAGCACGGCGACGCGCGCGCCCAGCTCGCCCCGGCGAGCGCCGTCCCGCCGGGCCGGGGCGGACGCCCGGCCCACGAGCCCCGGGCTCGCGCCGCGGAACGTCTGCACCGCCGCGTCGGGGTCGCCGAGCAGCACGAGGCGCGCGCCGTCGTCGTGCAGCACGTGCAGGAGGCGCGCGGTCGCGACCGTCGCCTCCTGGTAGTCGTCGACGACGACGAGGTCCCAGCGCGGCCGGGCGGCGTCGGGCACCTCGTCGTCCCAGGCGAGCAGCGCCTCCGCGGCCTCGTCGACGACGATCGCCGGGTCGAACCGCGACCCGGCGTCGGGCGTGCCCGTGCGCAGGGCGGTGACGTCGAGGTACTCCGCGAAGAGCTGCGCGCCGAGCGACCACTCCGGGCGGTCGTAGCGCTCGCCGAGGGCGGCGAGGTCGGCCGGGGTCAGGCCGCGCTCCGCCGCGCGCATGAGGAGGTCGCGGAGCTCCTGGCGCAGCCCCCGGAGGCCGAGCGCCTCCTCGGGCAGGCCCGCGGGCAGCGCGAGCGGGGTGCCGAGGTGCGCGAGGCCGCCGTCGAGATGGCCCTCCAGGAGCTCGGCGAGCACGAGGTCCTGCTCCGGGCCGGAGATCAGCGTGGGGACGGGCTCGCCCAGCGCGGCCGCGCGCTCCCGCAGGACGGCGAAGGCCGCGGACGCGGCGGTGCGCACCAGAGGCGCGCCGACCGTGCGGCGCGCGCGGGCCGAAAGCCGGTCACGGAGCGCGGCGGCGGCGCGGCGCGACGCCGCGAGGAGGAGCACCCGCTCGGGCGCCACGCCGTCGCGCAGGGCCGCGAGCACGACCTCCTGCGCGACGAGGGTCTTGCCCGTCCCGGGTGCGCCCACCACGAGGGTGGCCCCGGGGCCGGCCGCGGCGGCCAGCGCCGCGCGCTGGGAGTCGTCGAGCACCGCGTCGGCCTCGAGCTCGCGAGGCCGCGCGACGAGGCGGGGGGCGGTCGTCGTCCGGGGCACGGACCTGATCCCATCACGCGCCACCCACACCGCCGCGCGGGCGCGCGCCGTGGGGCCGGGGGTTACGGGACGGGCCAGCCGTTGGTCAGGCAGCCCTGGGCCGAGATGGACTGCTGGACCATGACCGGGGCGACGGCGCCCGGCGCGGGGCAGTCCTCGTGGCCGTGGCCGAGCACGTGCCCGACCTCGTGGTTGACGAGGTACTGCCGGTACGTGGCGAGGTCGTCGCCGAAGTCGGGCGCCCCGAGCACCCACCGCTCGAAGTTCAGCACGGCGGCGCCCGTCACCGAGTTGCCGCACGAGTAGCGGCTCTCGGTCGCCAGCGGGGCGCACAGGCGGTCGGTCGTGGCGGGGCTCGCGAGCACGACCCGGATGGACGCGTCGTCGGCCGCCGTCCGCGAGAACGTCACGCCGTCGGGGACCGACCAGCCGCGCGGGTCGTTGAGCGTCGCGAGCACCGCGGCGGCGAACACCTCGCCGTCGACGGGCAGCCCGGCCTCGACCTCGACCCGGACGGAGCGGACCGTGCCCGTCCCGGGCGCGGGGCTCTCCCCCGGCACGACGACGAGCGAACCGCCGAGGTCCGGCGCGACGACGACCGTCCCGACCAGACCGGAGCCGGGCTCCGCGACCGGGGCCTCGGGCGTCTCGACGGGTGCCGGCTCCGCGAGGGGCTCGGGCGTCGTCGTCGTGGGGGCGGGGGTGGGCTCGGGCGCGGTGATCGCGTCCGGGCGCGGCGCGATCGGGCCGAGGAGGCCCGGGCCCTGCTCGACGGCGCCCGCGCGCTCGACGGACGACCGGCTCACGGCCGCCGACTCGTCGCGCTCCGGGGCCGGCGGCTCCGCGCGGACGTCTGTGGCGGGAACAGCCGCGGTGCCCGCCGCCCGGCCCAGGTCCCAGACCTCCGCCGTCGCCGCACCGCCGCCGAGGCCGACGACGAGGCACGCGGCGACCGCGGCGCCGTGCCGCAGACCCGTCGTGCGACCCCCGGCACGGGCGGTCGAGAGGCGGTTCGGGGGGGTATGTCTGTCGGGCACCCGCCCATCGTCCCACTCCTCGCGACGCGAGGTCGACACGAACCGCGGTTTCCGTATCCTCCCCCCATGGGAGCCACCGAGGGACGCACGCGCGGCGCGGCCGCCGCTCCCCCGGGCCTGCGCACCCGGATGCCGCGCGACGAGCGCCGCGCGCAGCTCCTCACGATCGCCGAGGAGCTCTTCGCCTCTCACGGCTACCACCACATCTCGATGGACGACATCGCCGACCGCGCCGGGGTCGGCAAGCCCGTGCTGTACCGGCACTTCCCGTCGAAGCTCGACCTCTACCTCGCGATCGTCGACGACCAGGGCGAACGCCTCGTGGGAGCCGTGCACGCGACGCTGGACCCGTTCCGCGAGCCCGCGCCGGGGAACCCCGCGGGCGACCTCGACGCCCTCGCGGTCGACGGCCTCGCCGTGATCGAGGGCATCGTGCGGGCCTACGTCGCGTACGCGCGCGCGGCGGGCCGCTCGGCCGCGCTGCTCTTCGAGTCCGACGTCATGCGGGACCCGGTCGTCCGGGCGCGCGTGCTCGCGCCGGACACGACGATCGCCGGCGCGTTCGCCGACGTGCTCGTGCGCATCACGGACCTCGACGCCGACGAGGCGCTCGTCGTCGCGCGGACGTGCACCGCCGTCGGGCGGGCCGCCGCGACGGAGGTCGTGCGCCCCGACGGCGGCGCGACGGCCGACGACGTCACCCGCCTCGTGCCGCGCCTCGTGTGGCGCGGGGTGCGCGGCATGCTGCGGCGGCCGCCGTCGGGCTCCCTCAGCGCGCCCGACGGGTCGGCGACGGGAATCTGACTACTATCGATCGCGTTGTCGCCGGTGGGACGCCCACCGGCGGCCCGAGGCCCGTCGTCGCTGCGCCTGGCGCAGCCGCTGTGAGGAGAGCTGAGTGGAAGTCACGATCGGTGTGCAGAACCTGGCCCGTGAGATCGTCGTCGACACGGATCTGACCGCCGAGGCCGTGGCCACCGCGGTCGCCGACGCGCTCGGCGGCGCCCCCGCCCTCGAGCTCACCGACTCGCGCGGTCGCCGCGTGATCGTCCCGACGGCGTCGCTCGGCTACGTCGAGATCGGCACCGAGGAGCAGCGCCGGGTGGGTTTCGGCTCCCTCTGAGCCTGCAGGTCTGGACGTCGGGACCCGACCCTCGGAACCCGACCGTCACGTGCCGCCGTCGCGCCCCCGGGCGCGGCGGCGGCTTCGTCATGCCGCGAGGCCCAGGCGGTCCATCCGCCGGGAGTGCTCCGCCGTGAGGCGCGCGAAGACCCAGGACTGCGTCGCGGGCGCGGGCCCGCTCCCGCCGTCGGCGGCGACCGGCTCGGCCCCCGCCGCCACGAGCCGGGCGAGCGCGGGACGCCTGGACAGCACGTCGCCGACGACGCCGAGCGCCTCCCCGACGAGGCGCCGACCCCACAGCGCGAGGCGCGACGCGAGCACCGGGTCCTCCGCGGCGACCTCGGCGATGACCGGGGCGTAGCGCTGCGACGGGGTGTCGTGCGTGAGCGCCTCCACGACGACGTCGCGCGAGCGCTCGTCGAGGCCCTGGGCCGCGAGGAGGCAGAAGTCGTCCGCGACGCCCTGGCCCACGTAGCCCTTGAGGATGCCCTCCCACCACGTGCTGGGCTTCGTGCGCGCGTCGAAGTCGTCGAACAGGCCGTCGAACGGGGTCATGCAGTCCGCCGGGTCACCGCCCAGCTCCTCGACGCGCACGAGCACGCGCTCCTGCCGGTCGAGCATCGCGGCCGCGAGACGGGACAGGGCCTGGCGCTGGCGCAGCGTGGGGGCGTGCGCGGCGTCGCCCGCGAGGCGCCCGAAGCTCGCGAGCTCGGTGTACGCGACGAGGCCGAGCAGCTCCACCGCGTCGGTGTGGTCCGCCGGGGGCAGGGTCGTGGGGCTCGCGTGCTCGGCGTCGCTCATCGGGCCAGGATAGTTCTCCGATATCATGGCCGACGTACATCGGTTGCCCGGTCGTCCAGACCTCACGCTCGTCACGCGTACGACGACGGCACGGCACGGTCCGCAGCGCGGGCCTGGCCACGACATCCCACGATCGGCTGCCGGCCACGAGGTGCGCACGACCGCGACCGGGAACCTCCCCGGCTCCGGGCCCCGACGGGCCCGCCGACGGTCGCGCGTGCCCGAACGAGACAGAGGCACCAGTGACCACCACAGACGCCACCACCACCGACGCGACGCCGGACGTGAGCGCGGACGCGACGTCCGTCGCCGCCAGCGTGCACGCGGACAACACGACCTTCGCGGACTTCGGCGTCCGCCAGGAGATCGTCGACGCGCTCTCCGACGCGGGCATCGTCCAGCCCTTCCCCATCCAGGCGATGACGCTCCCGGTCGCCATGTCCGGCCACGACATCATCGGCCAGGCCAAGACCGGTACCGGCAAGACCCTCGGCTTCGGCGTGCCGCTGCTGCACCGCGTCGTCGCCCTGGGCGAGCCCGGCTTCGACGAGCTGCCCTCCCCCGGCAAGCCGCAGGCGCTCGTCGTCGTCCCGACGCGCGAGCTCGCCGTCCAGGTCGCGAACGACCTCACCACGGCCTCGAAGCGTCGCTCGGTGCGCATCGTCCAGCTCTACGGCGGTCGCGCCTACGAGCCGCAGGTCGAGGCGCTGACGCGCGGCGTCGAGGTCGTCGTCGGCACGCCCGGCCGCATGATCGACCTGATGAACCAGGGCCACCTCAACCTCACGCGCGCCGCGACCGTGGTCCTCGACGAGGCGGACGAGATGCTCGATCTCGGGTTCCTCCCGGACGTCGAGAAGATCCTGGCCCGCACGCCCGCGCAGCGCCACACGATGCTCTTCTCGGCGACCATGCCGGGCGCCGTCGTCTCGATGGCGCGCCGCTACATGAAGCAGCCGACGCACATCCGCGCGAACGACCCCGACGACGGCGGCCAGACGGTCAAGAACATCGAGCAGGTCGTCTACCGCGCGCACGCGCTGGACAAGGTCGAGATGCTCGCGCGCATCCTCCAGGCCGAGGGCCGCGGGCGCACCATCGTGTTCGCCCGGACCAAGCGGACCGCCGCGAAGGTGGCGGACGAGCTCGTCGACCGCGGGTTCGCGGCCGGCTCGATCCACGGCGACCTCGGGCAGGGCGCGCGCGAGCAGGCGCTGCGCGCGTTCCGCAACGGCAAGATCGACGTGCTCGTCGCGACGGACGTCGCGGCGCGCGGCATCGACGTCGAGGACGTCACCCACGTCGTGAACTACCAGTGCCCCGAGGACGAGAAGACGTATCTGCACCGCACCGGCCGCACCGGCCGCGCGGGCAACAAGGGCACCGCCGTGACGTTCGTCGACTGGGACGACATCCCCCGCTGGTCGCTCATCGACAAGGCCCTCGACCTCGGCATCCCCGAGCCGGTCGAGACGTACTCGAGCTCGCCGCACCTGTACACCGACCTGCACATCCCCGAGGGCACGAAGGGCCGCCTCCCCAAGGAGCGGCGCACGCTCGCCGGGCTCGAGGCGGAGGAGATCGAGGACCTCGGCGAGACCGGCAAGCGGCACACGCCCGCGGGCGGGTCGCGCGGGCGCCAGGGCGGCCGGTCCGACGGCGGCCGCGGCCGTCCCGAGGGCGACCGGGGCCGGTCCGGCGGCCAGGGCCGCTCCGGCGGGCGTCGCGGCGAGACCGAGCGCACGGGCGCGCGTGCCGAGGGTGAGCGCACCGAGGCGACCGAGGGCGCCCCGGCGACCGAGGGCGGCGAGCGCCGCCGTCGGTCCCGCAGCCGCCGCCGCACGCGCGGCGGCCGCCCCGTCGAGCAGCAGGGCGGTGCCGCCGAGGCGACCGCCCAGCCCGCGGAGTAGCCGCTCCCGGCGGTTCCCGAGCCCGACGACGAACCCCGGGTCGCGTCCCACGGTCACCAGGCCGCGGGGACGCGGCCCGGGGTTCGTCGCGTCCGGGTCAGTGCACGTGCGCGTCGCGCCCGGCGAACCACACCGCGACGCCCTGGACGGCCGCCGCGGCGACGAGGAGCAGGAGCGGGACCGTCCATGTGCCCGTGACGTCGTGCGCGAGCCCGAGGCCGAGCGGGCCGGTCGCGGCGAGCAGGTAGCCGGCGCTCTGCGCCATGCCGGAGAGCTCGGACGTGTGCGCGGCGTCGCGCGCCCGCAGCGCCATGAGGGTGAGCGCGAGGCTGATCCCGCCGCCCTGCCCGAGGCCGACGAGCACGACCCAGAGCGCCGCGCCGCCGGGCGCGGCGGCGAGCCCGAGCAGCCCCGAGCCGACGAGCACCACGAGCACGAGGCCGATGCCGCGCTGGCGCGGCATGCGCCCGGCGAGGACCGGGGTGACGAACGAGCCGACGATCCCCGCGAGGTTGCACAGCGCCAGGAGCCAGCCGCCCACCTCCGGCGTCCGGCCGAGCGCGACCATGATCTCGGGCAGCCAGGCGTTGACCGCGTAGAACGACAGCGACTGCATGCCCATGACGACGGTGACCGCCCAGGCGAGGGGGCTGCGCCACACCGCCGACCGCGCGGCGGCCGGTCCCGTGCCGGGTCCGAACGCCACCGTGCCGGCGGGGTCGGGCCGCAGCGCGCGCGGCACCCAGACGATCGCCCCGAGCACGGCGAGGACGCCCCAGGTCGCGAGCGCGCCGCGCCAGTCGAGGCCGGCCGCGGACGCGACGGGCAGGGTCAGGCCCGCCGCGAGCGCCGCCCCGCCGGAGAGCGCCATCGAGTAGAGGCCGGTCATGAGACCGATGCGGTCGGCGAAGTCGCGCTTGATGAGCGCGGGCAGCAGCACGTTCCCGAGCCCGATCGCGCACCCGGCGACGACCGTCCCGGCGAACAGCCCGGCGGTCGAGGGCACGAGGCGCAGCGCGAAGCCGACGCACAGCAGGACGAGGCTCACGAAGAGCGCGCGCTCGAGCCCCCAGCGCCGCGCGAGCACGGGCGCGAGCGGCGCGAGGAGCCCGAAGCAGAGGACAGGAAGCGTCGTGAGCACGCCCGCCGCCGTCGCGCTGAGGCCCAGGTCCGTGCGGATCTCGCCGAGCACGGGCGAGATCGCGACGACGGCCGGCCGGAGGTTGAGCGCCGCGAGGACGATCGCGACGACGGCGGCCAGCCCCAGCGGACGGCGCAGCCCGCTCACGCCTCGACCTCGTCGGCGTCGGCGTCGGCGCGACCAGGACGGTCCGCGGCGGCCTCGACGAGCTGCGCCCGCACGGCGTCGATCGTCGCGACGACGGCGGCCTCGGCCGCGTCGGCGTCGGCCGCCCGGATCGCCGCGACGACCTCCTCGTGACCGGGGACGTCGCGGTGGTGCCGACGCTGCCCGCCGGACGGGAGCGTACGGACGAGCGCGTGGTCGAGGCCTCCGTAGAGGTCGGCGAGCAGGGGGTTGCCCCCGGCGCGCACGACCTCGCCGTGGAAGGCGACGTCGGCGGCCTGGAAGGCCTGCTCGTCCCCGTCGCGTGCCGCGACCTGGGCGGCGAGGGCCGCGTCGAGGCGGCGGAGGGCGACGGCGTCGGCCCGCCCGGCAGCGGCGCGCGCCGCACCGCGCTCGAGGATCTCGCGCACCTCGAGCACGTGGAGCGCGTCCGTGGTCCGGGCCCGCCGGGTCAGTGCGGCGTCGAGCCCGTCGGCCGCGCGCACGTAGGTGCCGTCGCCGCGGCGCGGCTCGAGGATCCCGGCGTGCTCGAGCGCGCGCACGGCCTCGCGCACCGTGTTGCGCCCGACGCCGAGCTCGGCGACGAGCTCGGGCTCGGGCGGGATGCGGGTGCCGACGGGCCACTCCCCGCGCTCGACGCGCTGCATGAGCCGTTCGACGACGAGCTCCGACACCTTGCGGGGAGGACTGATCGGCTGGTTCACCGAAAGAACCTAACATCCCCTGTTTGGTGCGGGCGGCGCAGCGGGCGTACGGGGTCCCGCGTACGGGGGTTGACCAGCGCGCGGCACCGCGAGGACCTTGCGACAGGACCGCTCCTTCGACGACGAAAGCGAGACCACCATGGACCACACCGCGTCACGACCCCGACGACGGCTGCGCAGCCTCCTCGCCCTGGTCGCCTCCGCCACGCTCGTCGGGACGCTCCTCACCGGGACCACGACCGCCGCGGCCGCGGACACCGAGCTCGCCGTCAACGGCGGGTTCGAGTCCGGGCTGTCCGGGTGGACCTGCTCCGGCTCCACGGGGCAGCCGGTCACGAGCACGGTCCGCACCGGCAGCGGGGCGCTCCGGGCCACGCCCGCCGGAACGGACAACGCGCGCTGCTCGCAGACCGTCGCCGTCCGACCCTCGTCGACCTACACGCTCAGCGCGTGGGTCCAGGGCTCCTACGCGTACCTCGGGGCGAGCGGCGCGACGGCGCAGGACGTCACCACCTGGACGCCCTCGGCCTCGACCTGGCAACGGCTCAGCGTGACCTTCACGACCACCGCGGCGGCGACGACCGCGACGGTCTTCGTGCACGGCTGGTACGGCCAGCCCGCCTACCTCGTGGACGACGTCAGCCTCGTGGGTCCGGGCGGCGGCACGGCGCAGCCGCCCGCGACCCCCACCGGTCTGACCGCCGGGACGCCCACCGCCACGAGCGTGCCCCTCACCTGGGGTGCCGTGGCCGGCGCCACTGGCTACGCCGTCTACCGCGACGGCACCCGCGTCGCCGCGACCGCGGCCCCGTCCACCACCGTCTCCGGGCTCACCGCCGCCACCGCCTACTCCTTCCAGGTCACCGCGACCAACGCCGCGGGCGAGTCACCCCGCTCCGCCGCCGTCGCCGTCACCACGGCGACCGGCGGCACCGGCGGCGGACCCGGCGCCGGGCTGCCGGCGCACGCGCTCGTCGGCTACCTGCACACGTCGTTCGCCAACGGGTCGGGCTACGTCCGCATGGCGGACGTCCCGGACTCGTGGGACGTCATCAACCTCGCGTTCGGCGAGCCGACGAGCGTCACGTCCGGCGACATCCGGTTCAGCCTCTGCCCGCGGACCGAGTGCCCGAACGTGGAGTCGGTCGCGGAGTTCAAGGCCGCCGTCGCCGCCAAGCGCGCGGCCGGGAAGAAGGTGCTCCTCTCGATCGGCGGGCAGAACGGCCAGGTCCAGCTCACGACGACCGCCGCGCGCGACGCGTTCGTCGCCTCCGTGAGCTCGATCATCGACACCTACGGGCTGGACGGGGTCGACATCGACTTCGAGGGGCACTCGCTGTACCTGAACCCGGGCGACACGGACTTCCGCGCCCCGACCACCCCCGTGATCGTCAACCTCATCTCCGCGCTCAAAGCGCTCACCGCGCGCTCCGGCGACGACTTCGTGCTGACGATGGCGCCGGAGACCTTCTTCGTCCAGAACGGCTACCAGTTCTACGGCTCCGGCCCGTGGGGCGGCCAGGACCCGCGCTGCGGCGCCTACCTGCCGGTGATCCACGCCCTGCGCGACGACCTGACGCTGCTCCACGTCCAGCACTACAACTCGGGGCCGATCATGGGGCTCGACGACCAGTACCACTCGATGGGCGGGGCGGACTTCCACGTCGCGCTGACGGACATGCTGCTCACCGGCTTCCCGGTCGCGCGCGAAACGACGAAGATGTTCCCCCCGCTCCGCCCCGACCAGGTCGCGATCGGCCTGCCGGCCAGCACGCAGGCGGGCAACGGCCATACCCCGCCCGCGCAGGTCACCCAGGCCCTGGACTGCCTCACGAAGGGCACGGGCTGCGGGTCGTACCGGACCCACGGGCGCTGGCCGGGGCTGCGCGGCCTCATGACGTGGTCGATCAACTGGGACCGCTTCAACGGCGGAGAGCTCTCCCGGACCTTCGACGCGTACTGGCCCTGACCGACCACGAGCGCGCGACCGCGAACGGCGACCGGCGTCCGGGGCCACCGCCCCGGACGCCGGTCGTCCGCGACGACGGGCCGCGGGTCAGGCGGTCTGGACGAACTCGATGACGGCGTCGGCCACGAGCTGCACGGCGATGGCCGCGAGCAGCAGACCGGCGATCCGGGTCACGAGGATCGTGCCCGAGTCGCCGAGGACGCGGTTGATGACGTTCGCGAAGCGCATCGAGAGCCACAGGCACACGTGCACCGCGACGACGCCCGCCGCGATGGCGACCCACTCGGCGACGCCCCCGCCGCGCTCCCCCGCGCGCTGCACGAAGACCATCGTCGCGACGATCGCGCCCGGGCCGGCGAGCAGCGGCGTCCCGAGCGGCACGAGCGCGACGTTGACACCCTTGTTGCCCGACGGCTGCGGCTCCTCCATCTTCCCGGTGAGCAGCTCCATCGCCACGAGGAGCAGCAGCAGGCCGCCCGCCGTCTGGAGCGCGGGCAGCGAGATGTGCATGTAGCTGAGGATCTGCTGGCCGAACACCGCGAACGCGACGATCACGCCGAACGCCACGAGGATCGCGGTGCGCGCCGCCTGGTTGCGCTGCTTGGCGCCCATCGCGCTCGTCAGGCCCAGGAACACCGGCACCGTGCCGGGCGGGTCCATGATGACGAACAGGGTGACGAAGACCTCCGTGAAGAGCCGGACGTCGAAGAACTCGCTCATCGTCCGATCATCGGATCACGTCCAACTGTCCCAGCTCCTCGATCTGCTCCAGCACGGTCGGTGCTGTCGTGTTCTCCCCGAGCCGGTTCGGTTTGCCGGCCCCGTGGTAGTCGCTCGACCCGGTGACGAACAGGCCCAGGGTCCGGGCCAGGTCCTCGAGCCGTGCACGCTGACGCTCGTCGTGGTCGCGGTGGAACACCTCGAGCCCGGCGAGCCCCGCCTCGGCCATCTCCTCGATCACGGCGTCGGCCACGACGCGGCCGCGACCGTCCGCGCCCGGGTGGGCGAAGACGGGCACGCCGCCCGCGGCGCGGATCCCGCGCACGGCCACGACGGCGTCGGGCGCGTAGTGGGGCACGTAGTACGGGGTGTCCGTGGCGAGGATGGTCGCGAACGCGGCGGAGCGGTCGGGCGCGAGCCCGGCCGCGACGAGCGCGTCGGCGATGTGCGGTCGCCCGATCGTCGTCCCCGCGACGGTCTGGGCGAGCACATCCTCCCACGTGATCGGGTAGTCCTCGGCGATGAGGTCGACCATCCGCCGGGCCCGGCTCGTGCGCGCGTCGCGCGTGCGGTCCAGCTCGGCGAGGAGGGCGGCGTGCGCCGGGTCGTGCAGGTAGGACAGCACGTGCACGCTGATGCCGCCGGAGCGGGCCGAGATCTCCGCGCCGCGCACGAGCGCGACCCCGTGCGCGAGCGCCGCGTCCGTCGCCTGCGCCCAGCCCGCCGTCGTGTCATGGTCGGTCAGCGCGACGACGTCGAGCCCGGCCGCGGCGGCCGCCTCGACGACCTCCCCCGGGGCGTCCGTGCCGTCGGACGCGGTCGAGTGGGTGTGGAGGTCGATGCGCACGGGACCAGGATAGTGACGACGCACCGAGGCGGCGGCACGGGACCCCCACACGATGTCCACACGGGGCGCGGCCCCTCCCCACGGTCGTCCCAGGCTGGGGTGCCAGAGTCGGGAGCGATGACCCTCACGACGCCCCCCACGGCAGCCCTCGCGACGACCTCCCCCTCGACCCCCTCGACGCCAGCGTCCCCCGACCCCACGCAGGCCCCGCCCGCGGTGGTCTTCGTCCACGGCATGCGCACCTCGGGCGCGATCTGGGACCACCAGGTCGAGCACGTGCGCGCACTCGGCCACGACGCCGTCGCGGTCGACCTGCCCGCGCACGGCGCCCGCGCGCACGAGCGCTTCACGCTCGACCGCTCCTTCGAGGTGCTCGACGAGGCGGCCGCGTCGTTCGGCCCCGACCGCCGGGTCGCGCTCGTCGGCCTCTCGCTCGGCGGCTACACGTCGCTCGCCTGGGCGGCCCGCCGCCCCGCCAACCTCGCGGGCGTGGTCGCCGCCGCGTGCACGTCCGACCCCAAGGGCAAGCCGGTCGCGCTGTACCGCGACGTCGCGCGCCTCGTCGTCGCCGGGGGCGGCGCCGTCGGTCGCGGCGCGCGCTGGGCCGCGCGCACGACCGCGACCGCGTGGGGCACGATCGCCCGCGGCGGGCGCGGCCTGCCGGGCGGTGCCGCGTCGTCGTACGCGCTGGCCGGGCCGGCCGACGCCGGGCCGCCGACGCCGGTCGCGCCCGGCTGGCACGTCGTCACCGACGCGCTCACCCAGCTCGCGGGCCGCTCGTGGCTCGCCCACGTGCGCGACGTCGACGTCCCCGTGTGGCTCGTCAACGGCGCGCGCGACCACATGCGCCTCGACGAGCAGCGCTACCTCGCCGCGGCCGCGGACGCGGCGCTCGTCGTCGTGCCGCGCGCCGGCCACGACGTCAACAGCGAGGCCCCCGAGGCCTTCAACCGCGTGCTCGGGCGCGCGCTCGCGGACTTCGGCCGCGTGCGCGGTGCGAGACTGGGGGCATGACCGACGCCACCCCCGTCACGCCCGCGCCCCTGTCCGAGACGCCCGACCAGGCCGCCGAGCACGCCGGCCCCGGCGAGGCCCAGGACCTGGCCGCGCGCGGGAGCAACCGCTCCCAGCGCCCGGACTCCGACGCGTTCAAGGCCTTCATCACGAGCGGCTGGGCGCCGCGCACCGCGCTCGACGTCGAGCCCCTGCCGGCCGCGCCGTTCACCGTCGCGCGCCGCGCCGCGCTGTCGGCCCGGTTCCCGGGCGCGCGCCTCGTCGTGCCCGCCGGCCCGCTGAAGACGCGCTCGAACGACACGGACTACCGCTTCCGCCCGCACTCGGCGTTCGCGCACCTCACCGGCTACGGCACGGACCAGGAGCCCGACGCGGTGCTCGTGCTGCACCCCGTGGAGCCGGGCACCGGGGACGCCGGGTCCGACCACCACGCCGTGCTGTACGTCCGCCCGCTCGCCGCGCGCGACACGGAGGAGTTCTACGCGGACGCGCGGTACGGCGAGTTCTGGGTCGGCGCGCGTCCGTCGCTCGACGACGTCACGACCGCGACCGGCGTGGAGGCGCGGCACGTCGACGAGCTGCGCGACGCGCTCGCGAAGGACGTCGGCGCCGGCGGGGTCACGCTCCTCGTCGTCGCGGGCGCGGACGAGGCCGTGGAGGCGCTCGTCGAGGCGATCCGCGCGGAGGCGGGCGTCGACGACGTCGAGGCGGCCGCGTCCGCCGAGGACCAGCAGCTCTCCGAGGCCGAGTGGCTCGCGCGCGCCGAGGCCGCGTACCGCCGCACGGACGCCGCGCTCGTCGAGGCCGTCTCCGAGCTGCGCCTGGTCAAGGACGCGCACGAGGTCGAGCAGATGCGCGAGGCCGTCGCGGCGACGATCGCGGGCTTCGAGGAGGTCGTGCGGAGCCTGCCGCGCGCCGTCGGGCACCGCCGCGGCGAGCGGGTCATCGAGACGACGTTCGACGCCCACGCGCGCCTCGAGGGGAACACCGTCGGCTACGAGACGATCGCCGCGGCCGGCGAGCACGCGACGACGCTGCACTGGATCCGCAACGACGGCGTCGTGCGGACCGGGGAGCTCGTGCTGCTCGACGCGGGCGTCGAGGTCGACTCGCTCTACACGGCCGACGTGACACGCACGCTGCCCGTCGACGGCGAGTTCACCGACGTCCAGCGCCGCGTGTACCAGGCCGTGCTCGACGCCGCGGACGCCGCGTTCGCGGTCGCGGTGCCGGGCGCGCGCTTCCGCGACGTGCACGCCGCCGCGATGGAGGTCATCGCCGCGCGCCTGGAGGAGTGGGGCCTGCTCCCGGTGAGCGCCGCCGAGTCGCTCTCGCCCGAGGGCCAGCAGCACCGCCGCTGGATGGTGCACGGCACGAGCCACCACCTCGGCCTCGACGTGCACGACTGCGCGCAGGCGCGCCGCGAGCTCTACCTCGACGGGGTGCTCGAGCCGGGCATGGTCTTCACGATCGAGCCGGGCCTGTACTTCAAGGCGGACGACCTGGCCGTCCCGGCGGAGTACCGCGGCATCGGCGTCCGCATCGAGGACGACGTCCTCGTCACCGCCGACGGCAACGAGAACCTGTCGGCCGCGCTCCCCCGTCGGCCCGAGGACGTCGAGGCCTGGATGGCGCGGCTGCGCGGCTGAGCGGGCCCGGCTCACCGGCGGAGGAACTGGGCTATGGTGGCCCGTTCATCCACCGGTGAGGGGAGGTGAACTCACGTGGCGAAGAGCATCAAGAAGGAAGCGTCGATGTCCATCAAGGAGAAGCGCGCCCAGAAGCGCGAGAGGGCTGCCGAGACCGCAGTGAAGTCGCGGAAGCGCTAGCGGCGCTTCCGCCGAGGGCCGGCCGACGGACGACGACGTCCGACGGCCGGCCTTCGTCGTCCCACCGGTCCGGGGACGCCTGCTCGGTCAGGCAGGGCGCTCGGGCTGGTCCGGGTGCGTGCCGGGGGCGGGCGCCGACCCGGGGCCCGCGTCGGGTGCCGGCGCGTCGGTCGGCTGGTCCGACGACGGGCGCATGGCGCCGTAGCGCGGCTCGCCGGTCGGCGTCGTCCAGCGCGGGTCGGGCGTGCGGGCCGGGGGCGCGGCCGGAGGGGCCGCGGCGGGGACGCCCGCCGAGGGCTCCGGGGCCGGGGCGGGCGGCGCGGCGGGGGGCGTGGTGCCGGGGGTGCCCCAGCCGGGGTTGGCCGGCGCGGCGGGCGCGCGGACGCCGCCCGCGCCCTCGGGCATGCGGCCCAGGAGCTGGCGTGCCTCGCCCGCGCGCTCGGGCGCGCAGAGGATGCCGTAGGACGAGGCGACGATCTGGCTCTGCGACGTGAAGTCGCGCTTGCCCTGCGTCAGCGCGTACGACAGCACCGAGAAGAGCAGGCCGAACCCGGCGCCGATCCCGACGGCGGTGAGCACGAACCCGCCCTGGCCGGAGAACATGAAGAGCAGCAGGCCGACGAAGAGGCCGAACCACGCGCCGGACGCGGCGCCCGCGATCGCGACGCGACCGTAGGTGAGGCGGCCCGTCACGCGCTCGACCATCTTGAGGTCGGTGCCGACGATCGTCACGAGCTCGACCGCGAACTTGTTGTCCGAGAGGAAGTCGACCGCCTTCTGCGCCTCGAGGTAGGTCGCGTACGACGCCACCTCCTCGCCGCGCGGCGGGGTGGGGACACGGGGGACGGCACCCGGGCGTGACATGCTCATTCGCCCAGTCTGTCCTACCCGGGCGGAGCGCGCGAGGGCCGCTCCCCGCCCCGACCGGCCGACGACGGCGGGGAGGCGGCCGGGAGACGGCTCGGGACGCCCACCACCTGCCGGGACGGAGCGCGGCGACGGGGGCGCGTGCGTAGGCTGGCGGCGTGAGTGCAGCCACCACCGTCTTCGTCGCGCGCCTGGCCGGGACCAGCGTGTTCGACCCCATCGGCGACCAGGTCGGGCGGGTGCGGGACGTCGTCGTGCTCATCCGGCCCAAGGGAGCCCCGCGCGCGGTGGGCCTGGTCGTCGAGGTGCCCGGCCGGCGTCGGGTCTTCCTGCCTCTGACCCGCGTGACGAGCATCGACGCGGGGCAGGTCATCTCCACCGGGCTGGTCAACATGCGCCGGTTCGAGCAGCGCGCGATGGAGACGCTGGCCGTGAGCGAGCTCCTGGAGCGCACGGTGCAGTTCGTCGACGGGTCGGGCTCGGCGACCGTCGAGGACCTCGCGATCGAGCGCCAGCGCACCGGCGACTGGCTCGTCACCAAGCTGTACGTGCGCCGGCAGGCGCAGCACAAGGGCACGCTCGGGCTGCGCCGGCGGGGCGACGCGCTCGTCGTCGACGTCGACGCCGTGACCGGGCTCGCCGGGAGCACGGAGGCGCAGGGCGCCGCGATGCTCCTCGCCGCGTACGACGACCTCAAGCCCGCCGACCTCGCCGACGTCATCCACGACCTCGGCGACACGCGCCGGCTCGAGGTCGCGGGCGCGCTCGACAACGAGCGGCTCGCCGACGTCCTGGAGGAGCTGCCCGAGGACGACCAGGTCGCGATCCTCTCCGGGCTCGACACCGACCGCGCCGCCGACGTCCTGGAGGCGATGCAGCCCGACGACGCGGCCGACCTCCTGCACGAGCTCCCCGAGGCCCAGGCCGCCCAGCTCCTCGAGCTCATGGAGCCCGACGAGGCGCGCGACGTGCGCCGCCTCCTCTCCTACGCGGAGGACACCGCGGGCGGCCTCATGACGTCCGACCCGGTCGTGCTCGGCCCGGAGACCACCATCGCGACCGCGCTCGCGCAGATCCGCCGCAAGGACCTCGCGCCCGCGCTCGCGTCGATGGTGTTCGTCGCGCGCCCGCCGCTCGAGACGCCCACGGGCCGGTTCCTCGGCGTCGCGCACTTCCAGCGCCTGCTGCGCGAGCCCCCGCACGCGGCCGTCGGCTCGGTGCTCGACTCCGACGTCGAGGGCGTGACGCCCGACGCGCCGCTCGGGCGCGTGACCCGCATCCTCGCGACCTACGACCTGCTGTGCGTGCCCGTGCTCGACGCGGAGAAACGCCTGCTCGGCGCGATCAGCGTGGACGACGTGCTCGACCACATGCTGCCCGACGACTGGCGCGAGACCGACGACGAGGACACCGAGGCCGCGCGCCGTGCCGTCGCGAGCGGGCGCGCGCGCACCGCCGCGCCCGGACGGCCGGGCACCGCGGGGGTGGCCCGTGGCTGACCGCCTCGACACGCCGAAGACCGCGCGCCGCAGCTTCTTCCCGCGCGTCAAGGTCGACCAGGACGCCGTCGGCCGCTCGACGGAGGGCATCGCACGCTTCCTCGGCACGCCGCGGTTCCTCGTCTACCTCACCGTGTTCTGCGCGCTGTGGATCGCGTGGAACTCGTGGGGCCCGGAGGGGTTGCGGTTCGACTCCGCCGAGTTCGGGTTCACCGCGCTCACGCTCATGCTCTCGCTCCAGGCGTCGTACGCCGCGCCGCTCATCCTGCTCGCCCAGAACCGTCAGGACGACCGCGACCGCGTCACCGCGGAGCAGGACCGTCAGCGCGCGGAGCGCAACCTCGCGGACACCGAGTACCTCGCGCGCGAGATGGCCGCGCTGCGCATCGCGCTGAGCGAGGTCGCCACGCGCGACTTCGTGCGGTCCGAGATCCGCAACCTGCTCGAGGAGCTGGAGGAGAAGACGGCCCGTCAGCCCGACGACGAGGTCGCCGACCGCTGACCCTGGGGCCCTACTGCGTGCCCTCCGCCGCGACCCGGCGCAGGCGCGCGGCGAGGGCGGGGTCGCCCGTGACGACGAGCCCGTCCGCCGGGCCGCGGCCCCAGAGCCACAGGTCGAGCGCCCAGGCCGGGCCGGACACCTGCGTGGTCGTCGAGCCGGGCAGGTCGACGAGCTGGGCGACGTCGAGGTCGTACGCCGTCCCCGACTCCGGACCGGTCCCCGTGAAGCGGCCGAACGCGAGCTCCCAGCTCCGCGGCCGCTCCCCCGGCCCGTCGACGACGACGGAGACCGTCGCGCCGTCGGGCGTGAAGACGCCCCACCCGGGCACCCCGTCCACCATGACGGACAGCACCTCGTCGACGCCGTCCGCCGCGACGCCCGGGTCGGCGGGCGTGACCTGACGCCCGGCCGTGAGCTCCGCGTCGGCGCGGTGGACGAGCGCCTCGTGCGCCTGGCGTCGCAGCACCCAGCCGACGTGCCGGCCGTCGTCGTGCCACGACCAGCACGGCTCGTCGGGGTCGCGACCGGTGAGCGCCGCGACGAGCCGGCTCGTCGAGCGCTGGAGCAGCGCGGGCAGCTCGGCGTCGGACGCCGGCCGCGCGAGCGGCTCGACCTCGTCGCCGTCCATCCCCTCCCCGGGAGCCGGGCCGACGACGCGCGCCCAGAAGTCCTGCACCTCGGCGAGGTGGTAGAGCAGGTCGGCGCCCGTCCACTCGGGGCACGCGGGCACGCGCGCGTCGGGCGGGGCGCTGCGCACGGCGTCGCCGAACAGCTCGCTGTCCCGCGCGAGGGAGGCCAGGGCGTCCATCCGTGCACGGTAGCGCCGTTCCGCGGCGCTCGTCGTGCGACGGGGCTCACGTCCGGTCCGGGACCTCCGACCCGGCCGACCGGGCTCCGGCCGCGCCTACGATGGGGGCATGCCCGACCCCGCCGCAGACCCGCTCGAGCACGCCGTCCGGCAGGCCCTCACCACGGTCCTGGACCCCGAGATCCGCCGCCCCGTCACGGACCTCGGCATGATCCGCTCGGTCGCCGTCGAGCCCGGCGCGCCGGGCGCCGTCGTGACGGTGGGGGTCGACCTCACGGTCGCCACGTGCCCGATGCGCGACACGCTCGCGCGCGACGTCGACGCCGCGGTGCGCGCGGTCGAGGGCGTGGCGGACGTCCGGGTCGACCTCGGCGTCATGACCGCGGAGCAGCGCGCCGAGCTGCGCACGATGCTGCGCGGCGGCGTGGGCGAGCCCGAGATCCCCTTCGCCAAGCCCGGGTCGCTGACGAAGGTGTACGCGATCGCGTCGGGCAAGGGCGGGGTTGGCAAGTCGTCGGTCACGGCGAACCTCGCGGTCGCGCTCGCCGCGCAGGGCCTCGAGGTCGGGGTCGTCGACGCCGACATCTACGGGTTCTCCATCCCGCGCATGCTCGGCGTCGACCGGCAGCCCACGCGCGTGGACAACATGCTCCTGCCGCCGATCGCGCACGGCGTGAAGGTCGTCTCGATCGGCATGTTCGTGCCCCCGGGCCAGCCCGTCGTGTGGCGCGGACCGATGCTGCACCGCGCGCTCCAGCAGTTCCTCGCGGACGTGTTCTGGGGCGACCTCGACGTGCTGCTCCTCGACCTCCCGCCCGGCACGGGCGACATCGCGATCTCGGTCGCGCAGCTCCTGCCCGGCAGCGAGATCGTCGTCGTCACGACGCCGCAGGTCGCCGCCGCGGAGGTCGCCGAGCGGGCCGGGTCGGTCGCGACGCAGACCCAGCAGGGCGTCGTCGGCGTGGTCGAGAACATGTCGTGGCTCGAGCAGCCCGACGGGTCGCGCCTCGAGGTGTTCGGCGCGGGCGGCGGCGAGCGCGTCGCGGCGAACCTGTCGCGCGCCACGGGGACCTCCGTCCCCCTCCTCGGCCAGGTGCCGCTCGACGTGTCGCTGCGCGAGGCGGGCGACGGCGGCACCCCGGTCGTGCTCTCCGACCCGGGCTCCCCCGCCGCCGCCGCGCTGCGCGACGTCGCCGCGGGTCTCGCGCGCCGGCCCCGCGGGCTCGCGGGGCGGTCGCTCGGGGTCACGGTCGTCTGACGCGACGGCCTCCGGACGTCGGCCGGTCTTTCACCGTCCTTTTCCTGTCTTTTCCGCGCGCCACGGTATAGTCTCGCCCGCATCTCGTCCGGGGGGACGGCCGTCGGGCCGGTGAGGGGGATCGTGTCGTGGCATCGCCGCCGCTCCGCCCTGCCCTCGTCCCGCCCACCATTCCCCTGACCTGCGACGCCGCCCCGGCTGCCCGGGCAGAGCGCTGCGGTCCGCCAGGCGCGCACGCGGGCCCCACGCGGTCACGTCGACCTGACCGGTCGGTGACCCGCCGGTGACGAAGCCGCGACAGAACTCCTCCCCAGGGATGACGACGCCGTCCGTGTCGCCGCCCTAGCCTCGGGCCGGGCCGTCGTCGGCCCCGCCAGCAGCGCCCGCTCGCCGTCCCGCCACCGTCGTCCCAGGAGCCCGCACGTGGGTATCACCCGCCGGATCGTCTTCCCCGCCCTCCGCATCGTCATCTGGGCGGCGATCGCCGCCCTTCTCGCCGTGATCGCGTTCCGCTCGGCACCCGAGCCCGCGACCGACCCCGCGTTCCCCACGGCCGAGCTCGTGGAACCCCGCGTGGCCGTCTCCACGGGAGACGTCACCAACACCGTGAAGCTGACCGGGCAGGTCGTCGCCGACCCGGCCGCTCCGCAGAAGGTGACGCAGCGCGGGGTGGTCACGGCGGTGCTCGCCAAGCCCGGCGACGTGGTCGAGGCAGGCGCGCCCCTCCTCGAGGTGACCCTCGAGGAGCCCCGCGAGCCCCTCACCGAGACCGACCCGGAGACGGGCGAGGTCACGGTCACCGAGCGCCGACCGAAGGTCACGCGGGAGACCGTCGAGGCCACCATCGGCGGGACGGTCGCCACGTTCACCGCGCTCAAGGACCAGGAGGTGGCGGTCGGCGAGGACTTCGCGACCGTCTCGCCCGGCACGCTCTCGGTCACGGCCAGCATGGTCGCCGAGCAGCAGTTCCGGCTCCTCCAGATCCCCGGCGAGGCGACCGTCACGGTCACCGGCGGCCCCGCGCCGTTCGTGTGCACGAACCTCCGCATGGGCGCCGCCGCCGCCCCCGAGAACGCGCCCGAGGAGGGCGCACCCGACCCGGCGGGCGGTGCGTCGTCCGCGAGCGTGACGTGCGCCGTCCCGGGCGACGTCACCGTCTTCGCCGGTCTCGCCGCCGAGCTCGAGATCACCGCGGGATCCGTCGAGGGCGCCCTCGTGGTGCCCGTGACGGCGGTCCTCGGCCGCGTCGAGCAGGGCAAGGTGTGGGTCGTCGGCGCGGAGGGCGAGCCCGAGGAGCGCGCCGTGACGCTCGGTCTCACCGACGGCTCGGTCGTCCAGGTGACCGAGGGCCTCGCCGAGGGCGACGAGGTCCTCGAGTTCGTGCCGGGCCAGGACGTCATGCCGGTCATGGACGACATGATGGTGACGGACGACAGCGAGGCCTCGTACTGATGAGCCTCCTGGAGCTCAGCGGGGTCACCCGCTCGGTGCTGCTCCCCGACGACCGCGAGCTCGAGATCCTGCGCGGCATCGACCTCACGGTCGGCGCGGGCGAGCACGTCTCGATCGTGGGCCGCTCGGGGACGGGCAAGTCGACCCTGCTCAACATCCTCGGCCTGCTCGACAGCCCGACGAGCGGGGACTACCTGCTCGACGGCGTCCCGATCGGCCGGCTCTCCGGCCGCGCCCGGGCGCGACGCCGCGGCACGGACTTCGGGTTCGTCTTCCAGCAGTTCAACCTGCTGCAGGGCCGTACCGCGCTCGAGAACGTCGTCGCCCCGCTGCTGTACGCGCGCGGACGGCAGTTCTGGCAGCGGCGCACGCTGGCCGCCCAGATGCTCGAGCGGGTCGGCCTCGGCGACCGGCTCGACACGACCCCGGAGAAGCTCTCGGGCGGCGAGCAGCAGCGCGTCGCGATCGCCCGCGCCCTGGTGCGCGTCCCGCGCGTCATCCTCGCGGACGAGCCCACGGGGGCGCTCGACGTCGACACGGGCAGCGAGGTCATGGACCTGCTCGACACCATCGCCGGCGAGAACGGGTCCGCGCTCATCGCGATCACGCACGACCTCGCCGTCGCGTCGCGCGCCGCCCGCCAGTTCCGCCTCGCCGACGGCGTGCTCACCCCGATCTCCATCAGCGCGCGCAGCGCCGGTTCCCTCGGGGCGCTCGGCGCCCCAGGCACCGACCACGATCCCGGGACCGACCCCGGGACGAGCCACGACCACCAGGCCGAGCACGTGGCCCGGCCGCTCGTCGGGGTCGCTCACGCACTCTCCGCTCGCGCGTCCGCCGCCACCGCGGCCGGGACCCCGGACACCGCACGCGACGCGGGGGCCACGGCATGACCGGCGTCGTCGGCGCCCTCCTCGAGGCCTGGGACGAGCTGCGCGTCCACAAGGTCCGGGTGCTGCTCGCGCTCGTCGGCGTCGCCGTCGCGGTCTGCGCGATCACCGCGATCTCGGCGGCCGGGGAGATGCTGCGCCAGGTCTCCGCCGAGCAGAACGAACGCTGGGGCGGTCGCGCCGCGACGCTCCAGGTCTCGGCATGGCCCACGGGCGAGGGCGGGAGCGTCATGCCCACGTCGGAGGAGTACGAGCAGGTGTTCGACGAGATCGTCGACCGCTATGGCATCGGCTACTCCTCGATGCTGCGCGACGCGCCCGCACCGGTGCGGTTCCCCGACGGCACGCGCGAGATCACCACGACCGGGGTGGAGCCCGACTGGGCCACGATGCACCGCTTCCAGGTGACGTCGGGTCGCTGGTTCACCGAGGCGGACGCGGACCGCCTCGCGCCCGCGCTCGTCGTCAACCAGGCGTTCCTCGACGCGCTCGGCGGGACGACCGTGGCCGAGCACCCGACGGTGACGATCGGCGGGGACAACCCGGTCGTCGCGACCGTCGTCGGGGCCTTCCCCGACGACTGGCCCGACATGGACCCGGTCGCGTACGCGCTGGTCGACGCCCAGTCGACGTGGGTCACGCCCGAGTCGATGGAGATGATGGGGCCGCCCCGGCTCGAGCTGTGGGTGCCCGACGACCTGTCGGACGCGCTCGTCGAGACGGTGCGCCGCGACGTGGCGGGCGCGCTCCAGGGCGTCCAGGCCGACGTCTACCGGTCCGACTCGCCGTCGGCGTCGGTCGTCGACGGCGCGATCCGGTGGGTCGTGCTCGGCGTGAGCGCGATCGCGCTGCTGCTCGGCGGGCTCGGCCTCGTGAACATCGCGCTCGTCACGGTGCGGTACCGGATCCGCGAGATCGGGATCCGCCGCAGCTTCGGCGCGAGCTCCGGGCGCGTCTTCTTCTCCGTGATGATGGAGAGCGTCGTCGCGACGACCGTCGCGGGCGTGCTGGGCGTGACGGTCGCGATCGTCGTGCTGCACAACGTCCCGCTCGACGTGCTCATGGGTTCGGCCGTCCAGGACGCGCCCGGCTTCCCGTTCTCCGCCGCGGTGACCGGGATGCTCGCGGCCATCGGGATCGGGGCGCTGGCGGGGCTCCTTCCCGCGCTCGTCGCGGTGCGCGTCAAGGTGATCGACGCGATCCGGTACTGACCCGCTCGGCCCGGCCTCGTCGCCGGGCCGAGCGATGTTCGGTCGTGTTTGATCATGTTGGATTTCTCGACGATGTGGACAATACTGTCCGCATGCTCGCCTCACAGCGCCAGGAGCGCATCCTCGCCGAGATCCGGGACCACGGCGCGGTCCGCATCGGTGACCTGACCCGGGAGCTCGGGGTGTCGGACATGACGATCCGGCGCGACCTCGTGGAGCTCGCCGACCAGGGCCTCGTCCGGAAGGTGCACGGCGGTGCCGTCGCCCCGCACACGACCGCGCACGAGCCCGGCTTCGCCGCGAAGAGCTCGCGGGAGGCCGTGGAGAAGGAGGCGATCGCCACCGCGGCGGCGCGCCTCATCACACCGAACGCCTCCGTCGCGCTGAGCGCCGGCACGACGACGCACCTGCTCGCCGCCCGCATCGCCGCGGACCCCGCGCTGCGGCCGCTGACGGTCGTGACGAACTCCCTCCCGGTCGCCGAGGTCCTGCACCGGGCCAACGACCCGCGCCTGGAGACGATCCTCACCGGCGGCAGCCGTACGCCGTCCGACGCGCTCGTCGGCCCGCTCGCCGAGGCCGCGCTGTCCGGGCTGCGCGTCGACCTCGCGTTCGTCGGCGCGCACGGCGTCGACCCGGAGATCGGGCTCACGACGCCGAACCTCGACGAGGCCGCGACGAACCGCGCGCTCATCGAGTCCGCCGGGCGCACCGTCGTCCTCGCCGACCACACGAAGTGGCACACCACGGGCCTGCGCGTCTTCGCGACGTTCGCCGACGTGGACGTCCTCGTCACCGACGCCGGGCTCGCCGAGGACGAGCGCGCGCGCGTCCAGGACCTCGTCGAGCAGCTCGTCGTCGCCTGACCGGCGACCGCAGCCCCGGCTCCCCGCACTCCCCCACCGCACCGCGATCGGAACATCCCACGCATGAACCCGCACCTGCGCCGCACCTCGACCCGGCTCGCCGACGGCCGCGAGCTCGTCTACTTCGACGACTCCCCCGCGTACGTCTCGGGCGAGCGCACGCGACGGCTCGACGACCCGCGACCGTTGCCGGACCGCTTCGCCCCGGTGCCGGGCCCGGACGGGACCCCGCACCCGTACGTCGGCCCGGAGATGCGCCGGGATCCGCTCACCGGCGACTGGGTCCCGCTCGCCGCGCACCGCATGAACCGGACCTTCCTGCCTGCCGCGGACTCGTGCCCGCTCTGCCCCGCGCGGCCCGGCAGCGCGTACTCGGACGGCGAGGTCCCCGACACGGACTACGACGTCGTGGTCTTCGAGAACCGCTTCCCGTCGCTCCAGCGCGTGCCCGGCGTCCCGGACGCGGTGGTCACGGACGCGCCGCTCCAGCAGCACGCACCGGCGGCGGGTCGGTGCGAGGTCGTGTGCTTCTCGAGCGACCACCGCGCGTCGTTCGGCGCGCTCCCGCCGCAGCGGGTCCGCACGATCATCGACGCGTGGGCGGACCGCACCGCCGCGCTGGGCGCCGAGCCGGGGGTGGAGCAGGTCTTCTGCTTCGAGAACCGCGGCCCGGAGATCGGCGTCACCCTGCACCACCCGCACGGCCAGATCTACGGCTACCCGTACGTGACGCCGCGCACGCGCGCGCTGCTCGACCAGGCGCGCGAGCACCAC
This sequence comes from Cellulosimicrobium sp. AB352, assembly GCF_049538415.1. NCBI lineage: Bacteria > Bacillati > Actinomycetota > Actinomycetes > Micrococcales > Promicromonosporaceae > Cellulosimicrobium > Cellulosimicrobium sp. AB352. The sequence continues at coordinate 95,346 of NZ_JBMVFX010000002.1, forward strand.
CGCCGCACCGGCCGCAGCCTGCTGCGCGACGTGCTCGAGTCCGAGCTCGCGGACGGCCGCCGCGTGGTCCTCGAGACGGAGCACTGGGTCGCCTACGTGCCCTACGCGGCGCGCTGGCCCGTCGAGGTCCACCTCGCGCCGCGGCGCGACGTGCCCGACCTGCCCGCGCTCACGGACGCCGAGCGCGACGACCTGGCCACCGCCTACCTCGAGCTGCTGCGCCGCCTCGACCGGTTCTTCGAGACCGCCGACGGCGAGCCCATCCCCCTGCCGTACATCGCCGCGTGGCACCAGGCCCCGGCCCGCGAGGGCCGCTCGGTCGCCGACGGCGGCACCGACGACGTCACCCTCGCTCGGCTGCACCTGCAGGTGTTCTCCGTCCTCCGCGCGCCGGGCAAGCTCAAGTACCTCGCGGGCTCGGAGTCCGGCATGGGGGCGTGGATCAGCGACACGACGCCCGAGCGCATCGCCGCACGCCTCCAGGAGCTCGCCCCGACGAGCGCCGCCCGGGGCTGGGTGCCCGCGCTGGCGGACGACGACGGCGCCGCGCGCGCCCGTGCCGTGCTCGCCGAGGCGTTCGGCGCGGACGAGCCCGGCGAGGAGGTCCGCGTGTGGGCCGCGCCCGGGCGCGTCAACCTCATCGGGGAGCACACCGACTACAACGCGGGCCTGTGCCTGCCGGTCGCGCTGCCCCACCGCACCTACGTGGCGCTGCGGCCGCGCACCGACTCGCTCGTCCGCCTCGCGTCCGCGCAGGCGCCCGGCGAGACGTGGACGGCCCGCCTCGAGGACGTCGGCCCGGGCGAGGTCGCGGGCTGGGGCTCGTACGTCGCGGGCGTCGCGTGGGCGCTGCGCGAGCACCTCGTCGCCCAGGGCGCGGACCCCGCCGCCGTCCCCGGGTTCGACGCGGCCGTCGACTCGAGCGTCCCGTTCGGCGCCGGGCTCTCGTCGTCCGCGGCCCTCGAGTGCGCGGTCGCCGTCGCGCTCGACGACGTCGCCGGGCTCGGCCTCGCGGCGACCGACGCGGGCCGCGCCGTCCTCGCCACCGCGAGCGTCCGCGCCGAGAACGAGATCGCGGGCGCACCCACGGGCGGCATGGACCAGTCGGCGGCGCTGCGCGCGCAGGCCGGTCACGCGCTCCTCCTCGACTGCCGCCCCGGGCTCGACCCGGTCGAGTCCGCCACGCAGGTGCCGTTCGACCTCGACGCCGCGGGCCTCGCCCTGCTCGTCGTGGACACCCGTGCGGAGCACCAGCTCGTCGACGGCCAGTACGCGCAGCGCCGCGCCACGTGCGAGGACGCCGCCCGCACGCTCGGGATCGGCTCGCTGCGCGAGCTCGCCGACGCGGTGGACGCGAGCGACGACCCGGCGGCCGCGCTCGCCCGCGCGCTCGACGCTCTGCCCGACGACGTCGCGCGCCGCCGCGTGCGCCACGTCGTCACCGAGATCGGCCGCGTCCGCGCGCTCGTGGCGCTCCTGCGCGAGGGCCGGCCGGACGCCGTCGGGCCGCTGATGAACGCGTCGCACGCGTCGCTGCGCGACGACTACGAGGTCTCGAGCGTCGAGCTCGACGTCGCGGTCGACGCGGCGCGCGTCGCGGGCGCCCTCGGTGCGCGAATGACCGGCGGCGGGTTCGGCGGCTCCGCCATCGCGCTCGTGCGCGCGGACCAGGTCGAGACCGTCGCCGACGCCGTGCGCGCCGCGTTCGAGCGCGAAGGGCTGGGCGCCCCGGGCTTCCTGCTCGCGACGCCGTCCGCGCCCGCCGAGCGGGTCGCCTGACCGGTCCCGCTCAGACGTCGTAGGTGACGACGAGGGGCGCGTGGTCGCTCCAGCGCTCCTCGTGCGACGGCGCGCGGTCGACCTCGACCTTGACCGCGCGCTCCGCGAGGGAGGGCGTCGCGAGCTGGTAGTCGATGCGCCAGCCCGAGTCGTTGTCGAACGCGCGCCCGCGCCAGGACCACCAGGTGAACGGGCCCGGGCCCTCGCCGCCGTGGACGCGACCCAGGTCCACGAGGCCGACCTGGTCGAGCCACGTGTCGACGTACGCGCGCTCCTCCGGGAGGAAGCCGGCGCTCTTGAGGTTGCCCTTCCAGTTCTTGATGTCGACGTTGCGGTGCGCGATGTTGAGGTCGCCCGCCAGGACGACCTTCTCGCCCGTGGCCGCGAGCTCGCGCAGCCGCGCGGTCACCTTCTCCAGGTAGGCGTACTTCGCGACCATCGTCTCCGGCTGGCTCACGGTGCCCGAGTGGATGTACGCCGAGACCACGGTGAGACGGCCGCCGTCGGGCAGCTCCAGGTCGGCCTCGACCCAGCGACCGGTGTCGACCGGCGGCTCGGGCTCGCCGGCCCCGAGGCCGACGCGGACCGCGGACACGGGCAGGCGTGACGCGACCGCGACCCCGGCGCGGCCCTTGATGTCGCACGCCTGGTGGGCGACGTGCCAGCCCTCCAGCAGGTCGTTGACGACCGAGTCGGGGGCGCGCACCTCCTGGAGCAGCAGGACGTCGGGCGTCCGGGACGCGATCCAGGCGTCCATCCCCCGGCGGTAGGCGGCGCGGATTCCGTTGACGTTGGCGGTGGCGAGGGTCAGCACGCGGGCCATCCCATCACACGCCACCGACAACGACGGGCCCCGGCGTCAGGCGGGCGGCGTGGCCTCGCTCACGGGCGCCGCGACGACGCGGGCCGGCCGGAACGCGCTCGCGAGGACCGCCGAGACGGCGGCGAGCACGGCCAGCACCACGAAGCCGACCCGGAGGTGGTGGGCGGTCGCGAAGACGCCGGTGAGGACGCCGCCGAGCACGGCGCCCGCGTAGGTGAAGACGTTGAGCCGCGCGACCGCCCGGTCGGTGACCGTCGCCACGACCCCGGCGGCGGGCTCCCCCGCCGCTCCCGCCCGGCCCGACGCGACCGCCTCCCGGGCCCGGTCCCCGACCGCCGAGAACGCGAGCGGGGCGACGACGCCGAGCCCGAGGCCGGTCACGGCGAGGCCCAGCACGGCGACGGGCCACGCCGGGGCGGCCGTCACCGCGACGAACCCCAGGGCGCCGAGCGTGCCGCCCAGCCGCACGACCCGGACCCGGCCGAGGCGCTCGACGAGACCGTCCCCGACGAGCCGCGACACGATGAGCGCCGCCTGGTACGCCGCGTACCCGAGCGGGGCGGCGGCCGCGCTCGCCGCGAGGCCGTCGCGCAGGAACGTCGCGCTCCAGCTCGACACCGCGGAGTCGGCGACGGGGAACGCGAGCATCCCTGCACCGAGCAGCGCGATCGTGCCCGCCGCGACCCACGTCACCGGGGCGTCCCGCACGCCGGCATCCCCGACCACGGCATCCCTGACCTGGGCATCCTTGACCTGGGCATCCCTGGCCTGGGCGTCCCTGACCACGGCGTCCGGGGCGACGGCCTCCGGGACCGGGCGACCGCCGTCGGGCAGGCGCAGGGCGAGCCAGGCCGCGCCCACGGCGACGAGCAGCGCCACGAGCGGGAGCGCGAGCGGCTGGCCGAGACCGGCCAGCGCGCCGCCCGAGACCGCGAGCGCACCGAGCACTCCCCCGGCCGCGTTCGCGGCGTAGAACGACGCGAGCAGGCTGCGTCCGTGCGCGCGCTCGACGTCGATCCCGAGCATGTTCATCGCGGCGTCCACGGCGCCGAGCGCGAGCCCGTAGAGGCCGATCGCCCCGAAGAAGAGGGGCCACGACGGCGCGAGACCGATCCCCGCCACCGCCGTCGCGGCGAGCAGCAGGCCCCCGACGACCACGGTGCGCGCGCCGCGGACGGCCGCCACGACGCCCGACAGCGCGCTGCCCAGGCCGGCGAGGACGCACACGCCCAGCACGACGAGCGTCACGACGTCGTCGCCCATGCCGAGCCGGTCCTTGTAGCCGGGGATGCTCGTGAGCACCACCGCGAACCCGAAGCCCTGCACGGCGTACGCCGCCGTCGTCGCGATGCGCTCCGTCACCCGCGCAGACTAGCGCTCGCGCGCCGTCCCGGGAACGCCGCAGGGCGCGGCCGCGGGTGACCCGCGACCGCGCCCTGCGTCGAGCTCAGGCGGAGGCGCGCTCCGCCGCGTCGACGACGTTCGCGAGGAGCATCGCGCGCGTCATCGGGCCGACCCCGCCGGGGTTCGGCGAGATCCAGCCCGCGACCTCGGCGACGTCGGGCGCGGCATCCCCGACGACGCGGCTCTTGCCGGTCTCCGGGTCGACCTCGCGCGAGACGCCGACGTCGATCACGACGGCGCCCGGCTTCACCATGTCGCGCGTGACGATCCCGCGGACCCCCGCGGCCGCGACGACGACGTCGGCGCGGCGCACGAGCGCGGGGAGGTCCGTCGTGCCGGTGTGCGTGAGCGTCACGGTCGCGTTGACCGCGCGCCGCGTGAGCAGCAGGCCGATCGAGCGGCCGACGGTGACGCCGCGCCCCACGACCACGACCTCCTTGCCCGCGAGGGAGATCCCGTGCCGCTCGACGAGCTCGATGATCCCGCGCGGCGTGCACGGGAGCGGCGACGTGACCTCCTCGTTGACGCGCAGCACGAGCCGGCCGAGGTTGGTCGGGTGCAGCCCGTCCGCGTCCTTGGCCGGGTCGATGAGCTCGAGCACCCGGTTGGTGTCGATGCCCCGCGGCAGCGGGAGCTGCACGATGTACCCCGTGCAGGCCGGGTCGTCGTTGAGGCGCCGGACGGCGGCCTCGATCTCCTCCTGCGTCGCGTCGCCCGGGAGGTCCTCCCGGATCGACGCGAGCCCGACCTCCGCGCAGTCGCGGTGCTTGCCCGCGACGTACCACTGCGAGCCCGGGTCGTCGCCGACGAGGAGCGTGCCCAGACCGGGCACGACGCCCTTCCCCGCGAGGACCGCGAGGCGGTCCTTGAGCTCCGCCTTGATCGCGGCGGCGGTGGCCTTGCCGTCGAGGATCCGGGCGGTCACTGCTGGAGGCCCGGGTACAGCGGGAAGTCGGCCGTGAGCTTCTGCACGCGGGCGCGCAGCGCCTCGGCGTCGGTCGCGGCGCCCTCGCGCAGCGCGGTCGCGATGATCTCGGCGACCTCCGTGAACTCGGCGTCGCCGAAGCCGCGGGTCGCGAGCGCCGGCGTGCCGATGCGCAGGCCGGACGTGACGCGCGGCGGGCGCGGGTCGAACGGCACGGCGTTGCGGTTCACGGTGATGCCGACCTCGTGCAGGAGGTCCTCGGCCTGCTGGCCGTCGAGCGCCGAGTGGCGCAGGTCGACGAGGACGAGGTGGACGTCGGTGCCGCCCGTGAGGACCGAGACGCCGGCCTCGGCGACGTCGGCCTGGGTCAGGCGGTCCGCGATGATGCTCGCGCCGCGCAGGGTGCGCTCCTGGCGGTCGCGGAAGCCGTCCGTGGCCGCGACCTTGAACGACACGGCCTTGGCCGCGACGACGTGCATGAGCGGGCCGCCCTGCTGGCCCGGGAACACGGCCGAGTCGATCTTCTTGGCGTACTCCTCCTTGCTGAGGATGAAGCCGGAGCGCGGGCCGCCGATCGTCTTGTGGACCGTGGAGGACACGACGTCCGCGTACGGCACCGGGGACGGGTGCAGGCCCGCGGCCACGAGGCCCGCGAAGTGCGCCATGTCCACCCACAGCTTCGCGCCGGCCTCGTCCGCGATCTCGCGGAACGCCGCGAAGTCGAGGTGGCGCGGGTACGCGGACCAGCCGGCGATGATGACGTCGGGACGGGTCTCGAGAGCCTGCTTGCGGACCTCGTCCATCTCGACGCGGTACGACTGCGGGTCCACGCCGTAGGCGGAGACGTCGTAGAGCTTGCCGGAGAAGTTGATCTTCATGCCGTGCGTGAGGTGGCCGCCGTGCGCCAGCTCGAGGCCGAGGATCCGGTCGCCCTTGTTGATGAGCGCGTGCAGGACGGCGGCGTTCGCCTGGGCGCCCGAGTGCGGCTGGACGTTGACGTGCTCCGCGCCGAACAGCGACTTGGCGCGGGCGATCGCGAGGTTCTCCGCGATGTCGACCTGCTCGCAGCCGCCGTAGTAGCGGCGGCCCGGGTAGCCCTCGGCGTACTTGTTGGTGAGCACGGAGCCCTGCGCCTGCAGGACGGCGCGCGGGACGAAGTTCTCGGACGCGATCATCTCGAGGGTGTCGCGCTGTCGCGCGAGCTCCCCGTCGAGGACGGCCGCGATCTCGGGGTCGAGCTCGGCGAGCGGGGTGTCGAGGACGTTGTCGGCTGGCTGGGCGCTCATGGCGTCTCCTCCGCGGGTGTCTGGCAGTTCGTCGTCGGTGGTCACGTTCCCGGCTCGCCGGGTACGCCCCACCAGGGGGTGACCCGGGGCCCAGGCGAACGACCCGTCGTCTGCACAGCGTGCCGCTCCCCGGTGGTGATCCACCCTGCCCGGGCGGAGTTCCACCGGGCGGCGCCAGTCGCGACGCGTCGATCCTAGCGCACGGCCCGTGGGCGGTCCCGGGCTACTCCTGCCCGACGGCGCCCGACTCGTTGCGCGCCTCGGCCTCGCCGAGGATGCGGCGCAGGTAGGTGTACGTGAGGTCGCCCGCCGCCTTGTCGTACTGCTCCTCGTAGCCGTGCTTGGTGTACATGGCGAGGTTCTGCTTCGAGTCCTTGCCCGTGAACACCCAGATCTCCGTCGTCTGCTCCGGCAGGTACGGCAGCACCTCGAAGAGCATCTGGGTCCCGATGCCGCGGCCCTGCATGTCCGGCGCGACGGCGAGCCGGCCGAGCGTCGCCTTGCTGTCCTCGATCTCCACCCGCACGGACCCGACGAGCCGCGGGCCGAGCCACGCACCGATCGTCACGACGTCCTCGCGCGCGAGGTCCTCGCGCAGCTCGTGGAGCGTCTGGGTCAGCGGCGGGATGTTCGGGTCCTGGTAGAGCTGCGCCTCGGTGACGAACGCCGCCCGGCGCAGGGTCAGGAGCTCACCGGCCTCGGCGTCGGTGACGAGGCGGGTCGTGATCTGCGCGTCGTTCATGGGGACATCGTGTCAGACATCGCGCACCAGGACCGGGCACGTCCACCGGTCGTGTCCGCGAGCAAGACGCGGCCCCTGCCGGGCGCGGGCGCGGCTACCCTCTGAGGGGTGTCCACGACAGATCCCCGCGGCGCCGACGTCACCGACGTCCCGGCGACCCGCACCGCGCAGCCCCCCACCGGCGAACCCACGCACTGGGTCCTCACGCTCTCGTGCCCGGACGGGCCGGGGATCGTGCACGCCGTGGCCGGGGCCCTCGCGCGGCTCGGGGGCAACATCACCGAGTCGCAGCAGTTCGGCGACCCGCTCTCCGGGCTGTTCTTCATGCGCGTCCAGGTCGAGGCCGCCGCGCAGCGCGCCGAGCTCGAGCGGGCCGTCGAGGAGGTCGCGGCGCGGTTCGCCATGACGTGGCGGCTCGACGTCGTCGGGCGGCGCGTGCGCACCCTGCTCATGGTCTCGAAGGCACCGCACTGCCTCGTCGACCTCCTGTACCGCGAGCGCTCGCAGGGCATGCCGATCGAGGTCGTCGGCATCGTCGGCAACCACCGCGACCTCGAGGACATCGCGTCGTTCTACGGCAAGCCCTTCCACCACGTGCCCGTCACGCGGGACACGAAGGCCGTCGCCGAGGCGCGCCTGCGCGAGCTCGTCGACGAGCTCGACGTCGAGCTCGTCGTGCTCGCCCGGTACATGCAGATCCTCTCGGACGAGCTGTGCCGCGAGATGCCCGGGCGCATCATCAACATCCACCACTCGTTCCTGCCGAGCTTCAAGGGCGCGCGCCCGTACGCCCAGGCGCACGACCGCGGCGTCAAGCTCATCGGCGCGACCTCCCACTACGTGACGGGCGACCTCGACGAGGGCCCGATCATCGAGCAGGACGTCGAGCGCGTCGACCACTCGCGCCGCGTCGAGGACCTCGTGGCGATCGGCGAGGACGTCGAGCGCCAGACGCTCGCGCGCGCCGTCCGCTGGCACGCGGAGCACCGCGTGCTCCTGGACGGGCACCGCACCGTCGTCTTCCGCTGAGCAGCCGCCGGGCGCGCTCCCGGCAGCCCGGGCGCGCACCCGCCGCTCTCCCCGGCACGACGACGGCCCCCGCCACGTCTCGGACGTGACAGGGGCCGTCGTGCGGCGGCGTGCCGGTTCGCCGCCGCCTCCCGGTCGCTCAGCGCGAACGGGTCACTTGGTGAGCTCCTCCAGGGTGGGGTCGCCCGCGTAGACCTCGGCGGCGTTCTCCTGCGTGACGATGACGGGCTCGAGCAGGAAGGCCGGGACGACCTTCACGCCGTTGTCGTACGACTCGGTGTCGTTGATCTCCGGCTCGTCGCCCGCCTGGAGCGCCGTGACCGCGTTGATCGACTCCTCGACGAGCTTGCGCGTGTCCTTGTAGATCGTCGAGTACTGCTCGCCCGCGACGATCGACTTCACGGACTCGACCTCGGAGTCCTGGCCGGTGATGACCGGGGTCTCCTTGCCGGCCTGCTTCGCCGACGTCAGGGCGGCGCGCGCCAGGGTGTCGTTCGGCGACAGGACGCCGTCGATCTCCTTGTCGGAGTAGCTGCCCGAGAGCACGGTGTCCATGCGCTTCTGGGCGTTCTCGGCCTTCCAGCCCTGCGTCGCGACCTGCTCGAACGACGTCTGGCCGGACGGGATGACGAGCGTGCCGTCGTCGATCTTCGGCTGGAGGACGCTCATGGCGCCCTCGAAGAACGGCGTCGAGTTCGCGTCGTCGGGCGAGCCGGCGATGAGCTCGATGTTGTACGGCGCCTCGCCCTTGCGCTCCTCGAGGCCCTGGAGCAGGGCCTGGCCCTGGAGCTCGCCGACCTTGAAGTTGTCGAACGCGATGTACTCGTCCACGGCGTCCGTGTTCTTCACGAGACGGTCGTACGCGATGACGGTCGCGCCGTTGTCCTTGGCGTTCTTGAGCTGGGTGCCGAGCTGCGACCCGTCGATCGCGCCGACGATGATCACCTTCGCGCCCTGCTCGACCATCGCGTCGATCTGGCTCTGCTGCTCGGAGACGCCGCCGTTGGCGAACTGGACGATCGGCTTGAAGCCGGCCTCCTCGAGACCGTCGTTGAACAGGCTCTCGGCGAGGACCCAGTTCTCCGACGTCTTCTGCGGCAGCGCGACACCGATCGTCGCGCCCTCCTCGAAGCCGGCCGCCGCGGACTCGCCGCCGCCGGACGTCTCGCCGCCACCGCTGTCGCCCCCGCGCTCGGAGGAGCAGCCGCTGAGCACGAGCGCGCTCGCGGCGGTGAGCGCCAGGAGCGTCGTGGTGAGCTTCTTCATGGGTACCACTTTCTGTCGGGCATCCGTCGTCGGATGCGGTCCGGGGGTCGTGCGGGAAGGTTCGGGAGGGCTCAGCCCTTGGCGGCCGTGGCGCCGGCCTCGACCGGGACCTCGGGCTGCGGGTCGTCGGCGCCGGTGACGGCACCGGTGCCCTTGTCGCGTCGCGAGGGGAAGATCAGCCCGATGATCGACGGGCGGCCCTGCACCTTGTTGTAGACGTCGAACGCGACCGCGATGAGGAGCACGAGGCCCTTGATGATCTGGGTGCGGTCCGAGCCGATGCCCATGAGCTGCAGGCCGTTGTTGAGCACGGCCATGACGAGCCCGCCGATGACGGAGCCGACGACCGTGCCGACGCCGCCCGAGACGGCGGCGCCGCCGATGAAGACGGCCGCGATCGCGTCGAGCTCCCACATGTTGCCGTCGAAGGGGCCGGACGCGGTCGAGCGGCCGATGAAGATCATGCCCGCGAGCGCCGCGAGGACCGACATGTTCATCATGACGAAGAAGTTCGTGCGCTTGATGTCGACGCCGGACAGCGCCGCGGCGGCCCGGTTGCCGCCGACCGCGTACACGTGGCGGCCGCCGACGGTCCGCTGCGCGACGAACTGGTAGACGATGACGAGCAGGATGAGGATGACCGCGGGCACGGGGATCGAGGTCCCGACGCGGCCCGAGCCGTAGAGGTACGTGAGGTAGGCGATGACGGCGCTGAAGAGGACGACGCGCGTCACGGCGACCGACGTCGGGACCGGGTCGGCGCCGAGCTTGCGGGCGCTGGCCCGGCGGCGGAGCTCCGACCACACGACCGCCGCGATCGCGAGGACGCCGAGCAGGAGCGTCGAGTTGTTGAGACCGGTGCCCGGTCCCCACTCGGGCAGGTAGCCGCCGCCGATCCACTGGATCTCGGTCGGGACGGGGACGGTGTTGGACTTGCCGATGTACTGGTTGAGGCCGCGGAAGATCATCATCCCGGCGAGGGTCGTGATGAAGCCCGGGATGCCGACGTACGCGACCCAGAAGCCCTGCCACGCGCCGATGACCGCGCCGACGCACAGCCCCAGGAGGATGCCGAGCCACCACGGGATCCCCCAGTCCCGGATCGCGAGGGCGACGATGATGCCGGTCACCGCCGCGACCGACCCGACGGACAGGTCGATGTGGCCCGCGATGATCACGAGCACCATGCCGATCGCGAGGATGAGGATGTAGGAGTTGCCGTTGAGCAGGTTCTGCGCGTTGCTCGGGGTGAGGACGCGCCCCCCGGTCGCGATCTGGAAGAAGATGATCAGGGCGAGGAGCGCGAAGAGCATGCCGAACTGGCGCGCTCCGCCGCTCAGCAGCTGCTTGATGGACGACATCGTCGGTGGTTCCTTCTCGGTCGAGACGGGGTGGCTGGGGGTGGGGCGGCCGGGTCAGGCCGCGTCGGCGGGCGCGTCGCTCTGCGTCCCGGTCATGAGCCGCATGAGCCCCTCCTGGGTCGCGTCGGCCCGGGAGACCTCACCGGTGATGCGCCCCTCGAAGACGGTGTAGATGCGGTCGCACAGCCCGAGCAGCTCGGGCAGCTCCGACGAGATGACGACCACGCCGCGGCCCGCGTCCGCGAGCTTCTGGACGAGCCCGTAGATCTCGTACTTGGCGCCGACGTCGATCCCGCGCGTCGGCTCGTCGAGGATGAGGAGCTCCGGCTCGGTGTACATCCACTTGGCGAGCAGCACCTTCTGCTGGTTGCCGCCGGAGAGCTTCGCGACACCCTCGTGCACGCTCGGCGCCTTGATGGAGAACGCCTTGCGGTAGCCCTCCGCCGCGACGAACGCCGCGTCGCGGTCGATGACGCCGGCCTTCGCGATGCGCGGCAGGTTCGCCGACTGGATCGTGCCCAGGATCGTGTCGAGCAGGTTGAGGCCGAGCGACTTGCGGTCCTCGGGGACGTACGCGATCCGGTTCTCGATCGCCGAGAGCACCGTGGGCATGGAGACCTCGCGCCCGTCGATGCGGACGACGCCGGACAGGTAGCGGCCGTAGGTGCGCCCGAAGATCGAGCGCGCGAGCTCGGTGCGCCCCGCGCCCATGATCCCGGCGAAACCGACGATCTCTCCCCTCCGCACGTGGAAGGTCGAGCCCTTGCACACGAGGCGGCCGGGCACCTCGGGGTGCTCGACGGTCCACCCCTCGACCTCGAAGAAGGTCTCGCCGATCGACGGGGTGTGGTCGGGGAAGCGCGACTCGAGCGAACGGCCGACCATGCCGCGGATGATGCGGTCCTCGTCGACGGCGTCGTCCTTCACGTCGAGCGTCTCGATCGAGCGGCCGTCGCGGATGATCGTGATCGAGTCGGCGATCGCCTCGATCTCGTTGAGCTTGTGCGAGATGATGATGCTCGTCATGCCCTTGGCGCGCAGGCCGCGCAGCAGGTCCAGCAGGTGCTCCGAGTCCTCCTCGTTGAGCGCGGACGTCGGCTCGTCGAGGATGAGCAGCCGCACGTCCTTCGCCAGCGCGCGGGCGATCTCCACGAGCTGCTGCTTGCCGACGCCGATGTTCTTGATCTGCGCGTCCGGCGACTCCTGGAGCCCGACGCGCGCCATGAGCTCCTCCGCCCGGCGCCGCGCCACGCCCCAGTCGATCCCGAACGACCCCTTGACCTCGTTGCCGAGGAAGATGTTCTCGGTGATCGAGAGCTCCGGGATGAGCGCGAGCTCCTGGTGGATGATGACGATGCCTGCCTGCTCGCTCGAGCGGATGTCCTTGAACCGGACCTCGGCGGCCTCGTAGTAGATGTCGCCCGTGTACGTGCCGTGCGGGTACACGCCCGAGAGCACCTTCATGAGCGTCGACTTGCCGGCGCCGTTCTCCCCGCAGATCGCGTGGATCTCCCCCGCGCGGACGCGCAGGTTGACGTCGTCGAGGGCGCGCACGCCCGGGAACTCCTTGGTGATGCCCCGCATCTCGAGGATCACGCGCTCGTCCGTCATCGGACCTCCTCCTGCCGAGGACAGCGCGCGGGGCACCTGTGCCCCGCGGACCCGGACACCCTCAGCGCCGTCCGAGCGGGCCCGACGCTATGCCCGTCGCGATCTTGGCGTCAACTCCTGAACGCAAGGCCGGGGCGAACTGTGATCGAATAGCGACCTTGGTCCTATGACAGCGCAGACATATGCCCCGGATGTGAGCGCGAACACGTGCGGTCTGGCCCAAGCGATCAGGACGTGAATGCTTGAGAGCGCTTTCAGGCGAGAGCGCACAGCGCTGCCGACAGGCGTGGTGCACCGAGGCGGCCGCGGCGGTGCCGGCCGTCCGGGCCTCGCGAGGTGGGAGCGGGCCTAGCGAGGTGGGAGCGGGCGCTTGAAGCCCTCGTGCGACTGCTCGTAACCGAGCGACCGGTAGAACCGGTGGGCGTCCGTGCGTCGCTTGTCGGACGTGAGCTGGGCGAGCGCGCAGCCTCGCGCGACGCCCCACGCGTGCGCCCACGCCATCATCGCGCGACCGACGCCCTGGCCCCGCAGCCGCCGGTCGACCCGGACGGCCTCGACCAGCAGCCGCGACGCGCCGCCGCGGGAGATCCCGGGGACCACGGTGAGCTGCATGGTGCCCACGACCTCGCCGTCGCGCTCCACGACCACCAGGGCGTTGTTCGGGTCCGCGTCGATCGCGGCGAACGCCGCCTCGTGCTCCGGGCCGACCTCGCCGGTGCGGGCGCGCGCGATCGCGTCGTCGGCGATGAGCTCGACCACCCGGGGCAGGTCGGCGGCGACGGCCGGACGGAAGACGAGACCCGCCGTCGGGCGGACGGCGGACGAGGGCGAGGTGGTCACGGCTCGCGACGCTAGCACCAGCCCCGGAGAGAACGACGCCGACCGGGGTGCGCCGAGGTAGAGCCCTGGTGAGCCGAGCGAGAACCGGGTAGGCCGAGGTAGAGCCCTGGCGATGACCAGGGCTCTACCTCGGCGGGTCGTCCTACCTCGGCGGTCGGCTCAGGAGCAGGTGGCTCCCTCGTGCTCGACGGTGAAGGTCGAGGTGACCTCCTCGCCGTCGACCACCGCGGTGGCGGTCACCGTGGCCTCGCCGGCCGCGACCGCCTTCTGGCGCGTCGCGAACGACTGGTAGGCGTTCTTGCCGGGCGCGACGTCCGCGACCTGCTTCTCGCCGAACGGCGTGGCGAGCCGGACGTCCACCGGCACGGCGCCGTCGTTCGTCGCCCGGACCGCGACGTACGCCTTGCCCGCGAGGCAGCGCGTCTGCACGTCGACGGACACGGGCAGCTCCGCCCCGGCCTGCGGCTGCACCAGGACGGCGACGGACCGCCCGGGGACGGTCACCGTGCCGGTGGCCGCGTCCCACGTGGTGCCGCGCACGACGTCGTCGCTCCCCTCCTGCTGCACGGGCGAGAGCACGTACTCGCGGCCCGCGAGCGCGGACAGCGGGACGGTGACCTCGTCCGGGGAGGCGTTGAAGACGGCGAGGAGCCCGTCGAGCGCGGGGTCGACGTCGGTGCCGACGGTGTCGTCCACCGCCATCGCCACGACGCCCGGGACCTGGTCCGTCCCGGCACCCGGGAAGGTGACCTTCTCCCGGATCAGCTCCGGGTCGCCGAGCCGGAACAGCTCGGTCGAGTGCCGCAGCCGCAGGAGGTCCTGCGCCTGCGCCGACGCGGTGGCGATGTCGTCGGGCGACGGCTTGAGCGCCGGGTTCGCGAGGAGCGGGGCCATGAGCGGCCACTTGTCCTCGTTGTCGGCCGCCATCGGCAGGCCCTTGCCGAACCCGTTGTCCTGACCGGTCCAGTCGATCGCGTTGAACCAGTCGCCCGAGTCGTAGCTGTTGCGGTCGAGCGACTTCGACCGCAGCAGGTCCGTGCCCGCGTGCCAGAACGACGGCGTCTGGGAGAGCGCCGCGGTCGCGAGCGAGACCGTGTTCATGCGCACGCGCTCGTCCATCGGCGTGTCGGCCGGGAGCTTGAGCGCGAGCAGGTCGAACAGCGTCTCGTTGTCGTGCGCGTCGACGTAGGTCACGACCTCCTCGGGCGAGTCGGCGTAGCCGGCCGGCGCCCCGCGGTAGTCGATCTCGTCGCCGCGCTTCTCCTCGCCCGTCGACGTGACGAGCGTGTAGTCGCGCAGGTTGCCCGCGAGGCCGAGGCGCACGAGGTCGGTCTGGTGACCGAGGTCGGCGAGCTCGTCCGCGGACCCGTCGTTCACGGTCCCCGGCTCCCCCGCCCGGGCGGGCTGCCCGTTCGGGTCGGTCGCGAGGCCCGTGCCGAAGCCCTGCGTGAACGTCGTGGCGCCGTCGACGGGCGAGCCGCCGTGCACGGCGTCGCGCAGCCGGTCGGAGAAGGTCCCGATGCCCGTGCCGCCGAGCTGGCCCTGCGTGGCCTGCTCGAACAGCGCGTTGCCCGCGACCTCGCCGAAGTCCCAGCCCTCGCCGTACAGGTAGACGGACTTCCCGTCGACGCCGTCCTCGGCGAGCGTGAGCTCGTCGAGCGCGGCCCGGACGTCGAGCATGTTCTGCTTCGAGTGGTGGCCCATGAGGTCGAACCGGAACCCGTCGACGCGGTAGTCCTTCGCCCACGTGACGACCGAGTCGACCATGAGCTTGCCCGCCATCGCGTGCTCGGTCGCGACGTTCTGGCAGCACGTGCTCGTCTCGACGGAGCCGGTGGTCGGGTTCTGCCGGTGGTAGTAGCCCGGCACGACCTTGTCGAGGACGGACTTCGCGTCCTGCCCGCTCGCGGCGGTGTGGTTGAACACCTGGTCGAGCACGACCTGCAGCCCGGCACCGTGGAGCGAGCCGACCATGGTGCGGAACTCGGCCACGCGCGCGCCGCCGTCCGCGTCGACCGCGTACGACCCCTCCGGCGTGCTGAAGTGCCACGGGTCGTAGCCCCAGTTGAAGCCGTCCTGCGCCTGCACCGCCGCGACCGCGGCCTGCTGCTCGGGCGAGTCGGGCGCGAACCCGGTGAGGTCACCGGTCGTGGCCTGGGCCGCGCGGTCCTCGGGGATCGACGCGATGTCGAACGTCGGGAGCAGGTGCACCGTGGTGACGCCCGCGTCCGCGAGCTCGCGCAGGTGCGTCATGCCGGCCGAGTCCTTCTCCGCGAACGCGAGGTACGTGCCGCGCCGCTCCGCCGGGACCGTCTCGTCGGAGATCGAGAAGTCCCGGACGTGGAGCTCGTAGATCGTCTGGTCGACCGACCGCTCGACGACCGGGGCGGGCGTGCCCTCCCAGGCGCTCGGGCGGAACGCGGGGTCGTCGAGGTCGACGGCCACCGAGTGCGTGGAGTCGAGCGTGAGACCCACCGAGTACGGGTCGGTGACGACGTTCGTCTCGACCTTCCCCGTGCTCGGGACGTAGACCTGCACCTCGTAGAGGTAGCGCGCGCCCTTCCAGCCGACGGCCGCGCCGCCGAGCTTCTTGTCGGCCGCCTTGCCGTCGAGGGTCCACGTGCCGTCGGCCTGGCGGGCGGCCTCGAACCGGCGCGGGTCGTCGTCGAGCGACGCCCCCGCGGGCCACGCGAGCACCGAGACGGCCTTCGCCGTCGGCGCCCACAGCGCGAACGACGCCCACTTGCCGTTGGCGTGCCACGAGACGCCGAGCTCGCGCTCGGCCGCGTCCTCGGCGAACAGGTCGTCGACGACGCCCGGCACCTGGACACCGGTCGCGGCCGTGAGCGCGCCGCCGTCGGCCCGGGTGACGAGGAGCTGGCCCGTGAGCGCTGCCTCGACCTCCGCGCGGTCGAGCGGCTCGCCGTCGTCGAGCACGCGCAGCGCGGTGTGCCCGGCCAGCGCCGGGAACTCGGCCGCGACGTCGTCGGGCAGGCCCGACGGGTCGACCTGGAGCGTGTACGACGCCGTGCCCTCCGGGGCCTGCACCTCGCCGTCGGCGCCGCCCGGGGTGACCGAGAGCCCGCCCTCCGGGGCGGACCACAGGGTCCACTCGTCGCCCGTGCCGAGGTCGCCCGGCCAGGCGACGACGCCCTCGCGCACCCAGTGCGCGGCCTGCTGGCCGGTGCCGGGGAGCGGCGGGTTCGCGACGTCGATCGTCAGGACGTGGGACGCGAGGTCGTAGGAGAACGTGACCAGCTCGCCGTCGCCGACGGAGAACTGGTAGTTCGCCCCGTCGCGCGCGCCGCCGACGCCGTAGTTCTCGGCCCAGCTCAGGCCGTGCGCGACCTTGCCCTCGTACGCGCCGGCCGCGAGGCGGTCGGTCGACCAGGTGTAGACGCCGTCGCCGTCCGGGTCCTTGAGCCAGGACGCCAGGCAGTCCGGCGCCCACGAGCCGGGGCAGCCGACCTGGTCCTGGAACGAGCCCGCGAGCGTGACGATCGGCCCCTGCGCGGTGCTCGAGAAGTCCTTGCTCACCGGGTCCCAGTAGAACGTCACCGGGCCGCCGGCCGTCGTGTACGTCGCGTTGGTGCCGTCCTGCACACCGCCGACGCCGTAGTTCACGGTCCACGACCCGTTGATCGCGACCTTGTACTCGTACGTCCCGGCGGGGACGTCGAACGTGCCCGCGTAGACGCCGTCCGCGCGCTTCGTGAGCTTCGCGGCCTCGCAGCCCGGGGCCCAGTCGCCCGCGCAGCCCATGGCCGCGTTGTGGCTGCCGGGCACGGTCACGAGGTCGATCTCGGGCTCGGGCTCCTCGCCCACGACCCCGCTCACGTCGACCCCGACGCTCGCGAAGGTGGACGCGGCGGCGCGGTCGCCGTCGGCGTCGGTCGTCACGGCGCGGTACTCGACGAGCGTGCCGTCGGCGAGGCCCGCGACGTCGTGGAAGACGCGCGGCGCCGTGTCCTCCGCGGTGCCGAGCGGGTGCCACTCGGCGCTCCCGACCTCGCGCCACGCGAACGACGTCTCGGCCCACGCGTCCGCGTCGACCGTGGCCGCCACGGGCGCGACGCCCGTGACCGCGCCCCCGGCCTGCGGCACGGTGAGGGCGATGTCGCCCGACGAGTCCGCGCCGACCTCGCGGTCGGCCCGGAGCACGACGGTGCCCGTCGCCGGGACGCTCAGCGTGACGACGCCGTCCGCGTCGGCGGTGACGGGGGCGGCCTGCTCGCCGTAGAGCACCTCGTACGAGGCGCCGGGCGTGAGGGTCGTGAACGTCGCCGTCCGCTCCTGCGCCGCGTTGTTCAGCGCGACGAGGTGCTCGACCTTCTCCTCGCGGTCGACGCGGCTGAACGCGTACACGCCCGCGCCGTTCTCGACGTACCGCTCCACCTGGGCGCCGTCGGCCAGCGCCGGGTGCGCCTCGCGCAGCGCGGCGAGCTCGGCGATGTGCGCGTACAGCGGCGCGTCCGTGCCGAAGCGGTCGACGCTGCCCGCCTGCTCGCCCGTGACGAGCGGCTGGTCGGCGTACTCGTCGACCTGGGTCGCGAACAGGGTCTGGCGCGCGTCCTTGTCGCCGCCCTTCCCCGCGAAGCCCTGCTCGTCGCCGTAGTACACGACCGGCTGCCCGCGGGTCAGGTACATGAGGTCGTGCGCGAGCTCGTCGCGCGCGAGCGGGTCGTCGGTGCTCGCGAGCATGTACCCGACGCGGCCCATGTCGTGGTTGCCGAGGAACGTCGGCAGCGCCTGCGCGTTCGTCGTGGGCGTCGTGTACATGTCGTCGC
Organism: Cellulosimicrobium sp. AB352; assembly: GCF_049538415.1. NCBI lineage: Bacteria > Bacillati > Actinomycetota > Actinomycetes > Micrococcales > Promicromonosporaceae > Cellulosimicrobium > Cellulosimicrobium sp. AB352. The sequence goes on from NZ_JBMVFX010000002.1 coordinate 113,199, forward strand.
TCGCGAAGAGCGACGCGAGGCCCTTGGCGCTGTTGCCGCTCGCGAAGCTCGTCGCGGCGGACTGGAACGTGAAGTCCAGCGTCGAGCTCATGTCCGTCTTGCGCACGTAGGGCGAGAGCTTCGCCGCGTCGGCGTCGTACACCTCGCCGAACATGAAGAAGTCGTCCTTGCCCTGCGCGTGCGCGTAGTCGAGGACCTCGGTGGTCCACGTCTCCCAGAACTCGAAGTTCACGTGCTTGACGGTGTCGATGCGGAAGCCGTCGATGCCGAGGTCGATCCAGTCCTGGTAGACGTCGACGAACCCGTCGACGACCGTCGGGTGCTCGGTCATGAGGTCGTCGAGGCCGTCGAAGTCCCCGTACGTCACGGACTCCCCGGTCCACGTCGAGTTGCCGCGGTTGTGGTAGAGCGTCGGGTCGTTGAGCCAGGCCGGGACCTTGAGGTCCTCCTTGCCCGCCGGGACGACCGGCGTGTACGGGAACGACGTCGCGGCGTCCAGCGCCGGGAAGTCGCCGGTGCGCGCGTGGTCCGCCGGGTCGAACACGGTTCCCTCGGCGTCGCGGTACGGCGACGTGGCCTGGTCGACGTACGAGTACTGCTTCTCCTCGTAGTCGATCACGTCGGCCGTGTGGTTCGTGATGATGTCGAAGTAGACCTTGATCCCGCGGTCGTGCGCCTCGTCGATGAGCGCCTCGAGCTCGGCGTTGGTGCCGAGGTGCGGGTCGATCTGCGTGAAGTCGGTGATCCAGTAGCCGTGGTAGCCCGCCGACGCGTCGGCGCCCGTCCCCTGGACCGGCTGGTTCTTGAACGACGGCGTGAGCCAGATCGCCGTCGTGCCGAGGCCCTCGACGTAGTCGAGGTTCTGCCGCAGGCCCGCGATGTCGCCGCCCTGGTAGAAGCCCTTGTTCGTCGGGTCGAACCCGGAGACGAGCGGGTCGTCGCCGAGCCCCGCCGTGTCGTTCGACGGGTCGCCATTCACGAACCGGTCGGTCATGACGAAGTAGAAGCGCTCGTCCGACCCGGGCTGGCGCACGGGGGGCACCACGAGGTCGGCGTCCTGCGCCTCGTCGTAGCCGCCCGCGAGCCCGAGCGGCGTGAGCGCGATGCGGTGGGTCGACTCGTCGAACGTGACGCGCACGGTCGCGTCGCCGCCGAGCACGAGGGGCGCGTTGTCCTGGCTGCCCTCGCGCCCGTACGCCTCGTCCCACGCGTCGTCGTAGGCGACCTTGTACTCGTAGGTGCCCGCGGGCACCTCGAAGTCGGCGGACCAGACGCCGGCGGCGTCGGTGGGCGCGAGCTCGGTCGCCGCGCACGCGGGGTCCCAGTCGGCGGCGCAGCCGAGCTCGGACTGGAGGTCGCCCACGAGGGCGAGCGTGCGCTCGTCGGCCCCCGCGGCGGGGGCGGCGAACGCGGCGAGCGTGACGCCCGCCAGGCCGGAGGTGGCGAGCGCGACGGCGGTGACCGACGCCGTCGTGCGGGCCCCGCGCGTGCGGCGGGGCGTGGTGTCGGATGGGTGGGGCGACGGTGTGCGCGGGACGCGGCGACGTCGCGGCGTGGAGGTCATGAGGACTCCCTCGTCCGGTGGCTGGTGCGGGACCGCAGGCGTGAGCAGGCAGGTGCCGGCAAGGACGCGGACGACGGGACCAGCAGCGGGCGACGTCGACCGCGGCTTTCTCAGCGTACGGCTGAGCCGAACTGTACTGGTTGCAGAAAGTTGCAGCAAGGTTCGGCAAAGGGCGGGCGCGCGTCGTGCCGCGCCGCTGCCCGGACACGACGAACCCGGGGTCGCCCCGCTCAGGAAGTCCTGACGGGGGCGGCCCCGGGTCCGGGAGGTCGCGGTGGTCAGCCCGCGAGATGGCCCCAGCGCGGGGCGAGCTCGGACCACGGCCCGACGGCGGCGACCCGGCCCTCGTCGAGCACGACCACGCGGTCGGCCCGGGCGAGCGCGGCGCGCTTGGACGTCGCGCCGACGACCGTGGTCCCCCGCTCGCGCAGCGACTCCCACAGCTCGATCTCCGTCGCCGCGTCGAGCGCGCTGGAGACGTCGTCGGCCAGCAGCAGCTCGGCGTCGGTCGCGAGCGCCCGCGCCAGGGCGAGCCGCTGGACCTGGCCGCCCGAGAGCCGGACGCCGCGGTGCCCGACGAGGGCCTCGTGCCCGCCCGCCTCGACGACGTCCCGCTCGAGCCGCGCGGCCGCGACGGGCCCGTGGACGTCGCGCTCGTGGCCGAGCCGCACGTTGTCCGCGAACGTCCCGGACAGCACGCGCGGCACCTGCGCGACGTGCGCGACCTGGCCCGGCCGCAGGAACGTCTGGGCGTCGACGACGTCCGTGCCGTTCCAGCGGATGCGGCCCGTGTGCTCCATGAGGCCCGCGAGCGCCGAGAGCAGGCTCGACTTGCCCGCGCCGACCTGCCCGAGCAGCAGGACGAGCTCGCCGCGGGCGACGGACAGGTCGACGTCCTGGACGCCGATCGTGCCGTCGTCGTGCAGCGCCGTCACGCCGTCCAGGTCGATCCGCTCGAGCGGCCGCCGGGGGCCCGGGTCGGGCGTGGGGGCGGCGCCGGTGAGGAGGTCGACGCCGGGCGGCAGGTCCATGAGGTCCGTCCCGGCGGCGAACCGGCTCGTCGCGCGCTGCCACGAGCGCGTGCCGGGCGCCTCGGTCACGACGGCGCCCGCGACGACCCCGAACCAGCCGAAGCCGGTCACGGCGTTGGCGACGAGGAGCGCCGTCGCGAGGTCCCACGTCCCGGTGAGCAGCCCGGCCCACGCCGCGACGACGCCGAGCTGGATCATCACGAGCGGGACGCCGTCGAGCGCGGCCTGCACGCGGTGCTCGAAGACCGCGGCGCGCACGCGCCCGGCGTCCACCTCGCGCAGGTGCGCGTGCACCTGCGGCGTGCGGGCGGCGAGCTTCACCGTCCGCGCGGAGTCGAGCGCCGAGACGAGCGCGCGGCCGAACCGGGCGCGCGCGGCCGACGACCGCGTCGCCGACCGCCCGGCGATCGGCCGCCCGAGCGCCGACGCCGCCGCGGACACGACCATGACGGCGAGGAGCACCGCGCCGGCGAGCCACGACCGGCTGAGCAGCGCGGTGACGCCCGCGATGACGAGGCCGTTGACGAAGTCGACCCAGCGGTCGGCATACCGGACGAACCGGTCGGCGTCCATGGCACGGGCGACGACCTCGCCGGGCGGCGTGGCCGTGAGCCGGTGCTGACGGGTCTGGCCCGCCATGACCGCCATGCGCACGCGCAGCAGCACCTCGACCCACCAGCGCGGGTAGACGTACAGCGCCCACGCGAGGCACAGGGGCGCGACCACGAGCAGCACGGCGAGCGGCACGAGATGACGCGCCGGGAAGCCGGAGCCGAGGTCCTGGACCGCCTGTCCCCAGAGGAAGCCGGTGACGGCACCCTGGGCCGAGACGAGGCTCGTGACGAGGAACAGGACCGCGCCCACGACGCCCCACGCCGGGCGGACGAACAGCGCGTGCGCGACGCCGCGCGCGAGGCTCGGCCCGTCGCCCGGGTCGTCGAGGACCGGCGGCTCGCCACGCCGCCGGCGTCCGCCGACCGCGTCGGAGGCGCGGGCCGCGGGCGTCTCGCCCTCGGCGCCCGCGTCGTCCTGCGCGACCGCGTGGTCCTGCACGGCCGCGGACGCCGCGGGCACGGCGGCGGGCGCCGGGTCGCCGGGGGCGAGGTCGTCGACGTCGTCGCCGCCCGGGCCGCCGTCCTGCGCGACGCTCGCGACGAGCAGGTCGCGGTAGGGACCGGGGGCGTGGGCGAGCGCGGCGCGCTCGCCCTGCTGCACGACCCGGCCGTGGTCGAGGACGGCCAGCAGCCCGGCCCGCTCGATCGTCGTGAGCCGGTGCGCCACGAGCACGCCCGTGCGCCCCGCGAGCAGCCGCTCCGACGCGGCGACGACGCGCGCCTCCGTGAGCGGGTCCATGCGCGCCGTCGCCTCGTCGAGCACGACGACCTGCACGTCGCGCACCAGCAGGCGCGCGAACGCGACGAGCTGCTCCTCCCCCGCCGAGAGCGACGTCCCGCCGGGACCGAGCAGCGTGTCCAGGCCGTCGGGCAGGCCCGCGACCCAGTCGTCGAGCCGCAGCTCGCGCACGGCGGCCTCGACGTCGGAGCGCGGGACGTCCGCGAACAGCGCGACGTTCTCCGCGAGCGTGCCCGCGAGGATCTCGGTGCGCTGCGTGACGACGCCGACCGCCGCGCGCAGCGCCTGGAGGTCGAGGTCGCGCACGTCCACGCCGCCGACGAGCACGGCGCCGCGCGGCGGCTCGACCGCGCGCGAGAGCAGCGACGCGAGGGTCGACTTGCCCGAGCCGGTGCGCCCGACGAGCGCGACCGTCTCCCCCGCGGGCACGTGCAGGTCCACCCCGTCGAGCGCGAACGTGCCCTCGGCGTAGGAGAAGTGCAGGTCGCGCACCTCGATCCCGACCGGCCCGGCGGGCAGCGTGCGCCCGCCCGTCGGCTCGGGCTCGACGGCGAGCATCTGCCGGATGCGCGTGAGCGCGCCCAGGCCCTCCTGGATGTCCGGGAGGTGGTGGACCAGGTTGTCCACCTGCCCGACGAAGAGCGCGGTCACGAGGAACAGGGTGACGAGCCGGTCGACGCCCAGGTCGCCGTCCGCGGCGAGCGCGGCGCCCGCCACGGCCACGCCCGCGAGCAGCGAGGCGAGCACGAGGCCGGCACGGCGGAGCATGCGCGCCTCGACGACGAGCACGGCCTCGAACTTCCGGTGCACCCGGGCAGAGCGCTCGGCGAGGCGCCGGATCGCGAACGACTGCCCGAGGCTCGTGCGCAGGTCGTCCCGCGCGGCCACGGACTCCTCGAACGCTGCCGCGTGGTCCGTCCACGCCATCTCCTCGATGACCTTGCGGCGCGCGATCTCGCCCAGCATCGGGCGCACGATGAACCACGCGACCGCCCCCAGCACCGGGAAGAGGACCCACGCGGGCCACCAGGTGAGGCCGGCGACGACCCACATCGGCAGCACGCCGACGACGGTGCGGCCCGCGCCCCAGAGCTGACGGCGCACGAGCGTGCCGACGGCGTGCGTGTCGTCGTCGACGCGGTCGAGCACCTCGCCGACCGCCTGCTCCGTGAGCGTGGCGAGCGGCTGGTGCAGCGCCGCGGTGAGGAGGTCGCCGCGCAGGCGGCCCTCGGCGCGGTCGACCACGCCCGCCCACACGACCTGGCCGACGGTGTCGAGCAGCGCCGCGCCGACGACGCACGCGGCGAGGAGCTGGAGCGTCGCCGTCGTCGGGTCCTCGGCGAGCCACCCGGCGATGACGGTGCCCAGCGCGGCGCCGACCGCGCCCACGGCGAGCGCGAGCAGCGCGACGACGGCCTGCGGCCCCCGCAGGCGGCGCCAGTCCAGGCGCCGGGCCGGGTCGGGCGAGCGCGGGGCGGCGGCCGACGGCGCGGCGTGCGGGTCGGACGGGGGGTTCGTGGGCTGCTCGGTCGGCAGGGAGGCGTCGATCATGGCCCTACGACCCTACGGCGACCCACCCCCGCCGACGCAGGGATTTTCGCTGCCCGCAGCCCTGCCCGGCCCGGTCGGCGCGGGGCCGAGCCGGGCCGGCTCGCGTCGGCCCTGCCCGGCCCCGGACGCAGCGCGGCCCGGGTCCCGAAGGACCCGGGCCGCGCAGGTACGGCTCAGACCAGGCCGAGCTCCTCGACGGCCTGGCGCTCCTCCTGGAGCTCCGCGACCGACGCGTCGACGCGCCCGCGCGAGAAGTCCGACAGCTCCAGGCCCTGGACGATCTCCCACGACCCGCCGCGCGAGACCACCGGGAACGACGAGATGAGGCCGGTCGGGACGCCGTAGGACCCGTCCGACACGACGCCCGCGCTCGTCCAGTCGCCCTCGGGCGTGCCGAGGACCCAGTCGTGCACGTGGTCGATCGCCGCGTTCGCCGCCGACGCCGCCGACGACGCGCCGCGCGCGTCGATGATCGCCGCGCCGCGCTTCGCGACCGTCGGGATGAACGTGCCCTCCAGCCACTCGCGGTCCTCGGCGAGCCGCGCGCCCGGCGTGCCCGCGACGTCCGCGTGGAAGAGGTCGGGGTACTGCGTGGCCGAGTGGTTGCCCCAGATGGTCATCTTGCGCACCTCGGACACCGGGACGCCCGCACGCTTCGCGACCTGCGTGAGCGCGCGGTTGTGGTCCAGGCGCGTCATCGCGGTGAACCGGTCCTTCGGGACGTCGGGCGCGTTCGACGCCGCGATGAGCGCGTTCGTGTTCGCGGGGTTGCCGACGACGAGGACGCGGACGTCGTCCGCCGCGCCCGCGTTGATCGCCTGGCCCTGCGGCTTGAAGATGCCGCCGTTCGCCTCGAGCAGGTCGCCGCGCTCCATGCCCGGGCCGCGCGGGCGGGCGCCCACGAGGAGCGCGACGTTCGTGCCCTCGAACGCGGGCGTCGGGTCGTCGAAGATGTCGATGCCGGCGAGCAGCGGGAACGCGCAGTCGTCCAGCTCCATGGCCGTGCCCTCGGCGGCCTTCACGCCCTGCGGGATCTCGAGCAGGCGCAGGCGCACGGGGGTGTCGGGGCCGAGCATCTGGCCCGACGCGATGCGGAACAGCAGCGCGTAACCGATCTGACCGGCCGCGCCGGTCACCGTCACGTTCACGGGGGAAGTCATGCGCTCACTCTCCCACAACGCGACCCGCCCGGACGCGCGGGGCGGCGCGCCCGCCGGTGCCCCTCTCGCTCCCACAGGCCCCGGCACGACGACGGCGGCGCCCCCTGCGCAGGGGACGCCGCCGTCGGGCGTGCGGTGCGGGCCGGATCAGCCCAGGCGCGCCTTGAGGTTCTCGTCGAGTGCGGCGAGGAACTCCTCCGTCGTCAGCCACTCCTGGTCCGGGCCGATGAGGAGCGCGAGGTCCTTCGTCATCTTGCCGGACTCGACCGTCTTGACGACGACGTCCTCGAGCGTCTGCGCGAACTCGGTGACCTCGGGCGTGCCGTCGAGCTTGCCGCGGTGCATGAGGCCACGCGTCCAGGCGAAGATCGACGCGATCGGGTTCGTCGACGTCGGCTTGCCCTGCTGGTGCTGGCGGTAGTGGCGCGTCACCGTGCCGTGCGCGGCCTCGGCCTCGACGGTCTGGCCGTCCGGGGTCATGAGGACCGACGTCATGAGGCCGAGCGAGCCGAAGCCCTGCGCGACGGTGTCGGACTGGACGTCGCCGTCGTAGTTCTTGCAGGCCCAGACGTAGCCGCCCTCCCACTTCATGGCCGAGGCGACCATGTCGTCGATGAGGCGGTGCTCGTAGGTGAGGCCCTTGGCGGCGAACGCCTCGGCGAACTCGGCGTCGAACACCTCCTGGAAGATGTCCTTGAAGGCGCCGTCGTAGGCCTTGAGGATCGTGTTCTTCGTCGAGAGGTACACGGGGTACTCGCGCTGGAGGCCGTACGCGAACGAGGCGCGCGCGAAGTCGCGGATCGACTCGTTGAAGTTGTACATGCCCATCGCGACGCCGCCCTCCTCGGGCATGGTCACGACCTCGAACTTCTGCGCCTCGGAGCCGTCGGCCGGCTCGAACGTCATCGTGATCTTGCCCGGGCCGGGGACCTTGAAGTTCGTCGACTTGTACTGGTCGCCGTGGGCGTGACGGCCGATGATGATCGGCTTGTTCCAGCCCGGCACGAGGCGCGGGATGTTGGAGATGATGATCGGCTCGCGGAAGACGACGCCACCGAGGATGTTGCGGATCGTGCCGTTCGGCGAGACCCACATCTTCTTCAGGCCGAACTCCTCGACGCGCGCCTCGTCGGGCGTGATCGTCGCGCACTTGACGCCGACGTTGTACTGCTTGATCGCGTGCGCGGCGTCGATCGTGACCTGGTCGTCGGTCGCGTCGCGGTTCTGGATCGACAGGTCGTAGTACTTGAGGTCCACGTCGAGGTACGGGTGGATGAGGCGGTCCTTGATGAACTGCCAGATGATGCGCGTCATCTCGTCGCCGTCGAGCTCGACGACCGGGTTGACGACCTTGATCTTGCCCATGCGCAGATCGCTCCAACTGTCGGGGACTGGAGCCCCCGGGTGTCGGACGGCGACCGTGCGGCCCGTGGGCCCGGTCCGTCGCACACGAGGGCGTTGCTGACCGCGGTCCAGGGTACTCGACTTCTCGACGTCAAGATACTTTGGCGACGCCCGGGGGACCGTTCGGATCGTGAGACTTGGCGTCCGTTCTCAGGTGCAGCACCGCAGATTTCCACGCATCTCCCGGGTGGTGGTGGCAAGATGCCCCCAGATGCCGGAATGGCCGGGCACTCGGTCAGGCATCGTGCCGTCGTCCCGACGGCCCGCCGGTGCCGCACCGCGGCACACCGGGCCGGGACTGCCCGAAGTTCCCACCGAACCAGACAGGATCATCATGTCCCAGGACACCACCGCTCCCGGCGCACCGGAGGGCTACGTCGACGACGCGCGCCCCGCGCAGACCGAGGCCGTCGCTGTCGTCCAGCCCAGCCTCCTCGCGCGCCTCGGCGCCGAGGTCTTCGGCACGTTCTTCCTCGTCCTCGCGATCATCGGTGTGGCGCTGTACACCTTCGTCAGCCAGCAGAACGCCCTCGCGGTCGCTCTCGCGGGCGGCCTCGCGCTGCTGGCCGGCGCCGCCGCCGTCGGCAACGTCTCCGGCGGCCACTTCAACCCGGCGGTGACGCTCGGCGCCGCCATCGGCGGCCGCACCGCGTGGCGCGACGTGCTGCCCTACTGGGTCGCGCAGCTCGTCGGCGCGCTCCTCGCGGGCCTCGTCCTGCTCGCCACCGTCCCGAACTCGCTGCCCGCGCTCGTCGGGCAGGAGGACCGCGGCGGCCTGTTCGTCTCGACCGCGAACGGCTACGGCGACTTCTCGTCCCTCTCCACGGCGTCGCAGGGCGGCACCGAGTTCGGGCTGCTCGCCGCGCTGCTCATCGAGACCATCGCGACCGCGGTGTTCGTCGGCGTAATCCTCGGCGTGACCGACAAGCGCGCGACCGTGCAGTACGCGCCGGTCGTCATCGGCCTCACCCTCACCGCCCTGATCCTCGTCGCGGTGCCCGTCACGAACGCGTCGCTCAACCCGGCCCGCTCCATGGCGTCGGCCGTCTTCGCGGGCGACGGGGACCTGTGGAAGCAGCAGTGGGTCTTCTGGGTCGCGCCGCTCCTCGGCGCCGCGATCGCGGGCCTCTTCTACCGGGCGTTCGCGTTCGCCCCGAAGCAGGACGACCTGCTCGGTGAGGACCACGTCGTCACGCTGACCGAGGCCGAGGTCGCCGGTGGCTCCGCCGCCGGTGCGGGCGCGGCCGTCGTCGGCGCCGGTGCGGGCACCGTCGTCGAGGAGGCGGTCGTCGTCACGGACGAGAACGGTGACGTGGTCGCGGTCGAGGAGGTCGTCGAGACGGACGACCCCGACGCCCCGGCCCCCGGTGAGGGCACGGCCCCGCGGGCCTGACCCTGCTCGCACGCCCGACGGGCCCGGACCGCGCACGCGGTCCGGGCCCGTCGTCGTGCGGGTCTCGTCGTGCGGGTCTCCCGGCGTGCGGGGCGCTCGTCGCGCGGGCCGCACGTCGGCCGCGCTCCGCGCGGGGACGTCAGAGCTCGCCCTGGTCCAGGCTCAGCGCGAGGAACGCCATGACCGCGGCGGGCGCGAGGAAGAAGAAGACGTCGAGCCCGCGCGACCGGACCGTGATGCCGACCGGGCCGGGGCCCGGCATCGCCGCGCGGCACACGCCCGCGACGGCGAGCAGCCCGGAGAGCGCGAAGCAGCCCGCCCGCGCACCGGCGAGGACGGCCACGACCGTGGCGACGGCGACGCCCGCGAGGACGAGCCACATCGCGGGCTGGCGGGACGGCGCGAGGCTCGCGGGCGGCTCGGGCACCGGGGGCGGGGTCGCGTCGTCGGGCACCGGAGCGCCCTCGGGAGCCGTCCCGTCGCCGGTCTCGTCGTCCACGTGGTGCCACACCGGCACGAGCGTCGCGCGTGGCCGGTGCCGCGTCCCCCCGTCCGCGGTGACGTCGCTCACGCTGCTGCACCTTCCACGCCCGGAAGCCTACCGTCGTGCCCTAGCGTGACGTGCATGCCGTCCGTCGTGCCGCCGGTCCCGTCCGCTCCCCCCGCCACCTCGACCGACCCCGCGACCTGCCCTGCGGCCGACCCCGCGACCGGCCCGGCGACCACCCGGCACGACGGCGGGCCGCCGTCGTCCGTGGTCGTCGTCGGCGCCGGGCTCGCGGGCGCCCAGACCCTCGCCGCGCTCCGCCGCCGCGGCTACACCGGGCGCGTCACGCTGCTCGGCGCGGAGGGCGTGCCGCCGTACGACCGCCCGCCCCTGTCGAAGGAGCTCCTCAGCCGGCCCTCCCCCGCGTGGCTCGCCGACGACCTCGGGGTGGACGTCGACGCGCTCGCCGACGACGTCCGCCTCGCCGACCCGGCCGTGCGCCTCGAGCGGACCGGGGCCCCCGACGCTCCGGTCTGGTCCGTCGAGACGCGGTCGGGCGACCGCCTCGTCGCCGACGCCGTCGTGCTCGCGGTCGGCTCCGTGCCCGTACGGCCGCGCGGCTGGGAGCACGCGCGCGTGCTCCACACCGCGGCCGACGCCGACGCCCTGCGCGCGGCGCTCCGGCCGGGCCTGCGCCTCGTCCTCGTCGGGGCCGGGTGGATCGGCGCGGAGCTCGCCGGGGTCGCGGCGGGCGCCGGTGCGCACGTCACCGTCGTCGAGGCCGCGGGCGCGCCGCTGCACCGCCAGCTCGGCCCGGACGTCGGGGCGCACCTCGCGCCCTGGTACGCGGCCGCGCGCGCCGAGCTCGTCACCGGCGCCACCGTCGCGGAGGTCCGGCCCGACGGCGTCCGGCTCGCCGACGGCCGCGAGCTGCCGGCCGACGTCGTGCTCGCCGCCGTGGGCGCACGCCCCGCCACCGACTGGCTCGACGGCGTCGTGCCCCGCGACGCGCGCGGCGGCGTCCCCGTGGACGCGGACGGCGCCGTGCCGGGGCTGCCCGGCCTCTGGGCGGTCGGCGACTGCGCGAACCGCGACCACCCCGTGCTCGGTCCCGTCCCGGGCGGGCACTGGTCGGCGGCGCTCCACGACCCGGACGCGACCGTCGCGGCGCTGCTCGGCGACGACGGCGAGCGGGCCGCGCACGCGCCGTACGTGTTCTCCCAGCAGCTCGGGCACGACCTCGCGCTGTTCGGGGTGCCCGCCGAGGGCGACGAGGTCGTGCTGCGCGGCGACCCCGCGGGCGGCGCCACCGGCCACGAGGGCTGGGCCGCGTTCTACCTCGCGCCCGCGGCGCGCTCCGGACCCGGCAGTCCCGCCGCCGACCCGGCCGCCCGGGTCACCGACGTCCGGGCCGTGCTCCTGGTCGACTCGCCGCGCGACGTCGGCCCCGTGCGCAAGGCGATGAACCGGACGGGCCGCCTGCGCGTCGACCTCGACGTCGCGCTCGACCCGGCCGGGCGCCTGCGCGACGCCCTCGCCTGACGCCCGCGCCCGACCCCCCGCGACCCCGAGCTCGACGGCCCGCCGGTCCGCGGACCGGCGGGCCGTCGAGCAGCCGGGTCAGTGCGCGAAGTGACGCGTCCCCGTGAAGTACATCGTCACGCCCGCGGCGCGGGCGGCCTCGATCACCTCGGCGTCGCGGATCGACCCGCCCGGCGCGACGACGGCGCGCACGCCCGCGTCGAGCAGGATCTGCAGGCCGTCCGCGAACGGGAAGAACGCGTCGGACGCCGCGACGGCGCCGCGGGCCCGCTCCTCGCCGTCCGCGAGCGTGTTGGCACGCTCGACCGCGAGGCGGCACGAGTCGACGCGGTTGACCTGCCCCATCCCGACCCCGACGGCGGCCCCGTCGCGCGCGAGGAGGATCGCGTTCGACTTCGCCGCGCGGATCGCGCGCCACGCGAACGCGAGGTCGGCGAGCGTCGCGTCGTCCGCAGCGTCGCCCGTGACGAGCGTCCAGTGCTCGGGCGCGTCGCCGCCGGTGACGTTCCCCTCGGCGTCGGTCACGACGGCGTCGACCCGGTCCGTGCTCTGCACGAGCAGCCCGCCGCTGACCGGGCGGGTCTCGACGGTCGTCGTCGGCGGGGCGTCGACGACGAGGAGACGCAGGTTCTTCTTCGCCCGGAGCACCTCGAGCGCGTCCGGCTCGAACCCGGGCGCCACGACCACCTCGGTGAAGACGGGCGCGATCTGCTCGGCGGCTGCCTTCGTCACGACGCGGTTCGCGGCGATGACGCCGCCGTAGGCCGACACGGGGTCGGTCGCGTGGGCGCGCGCGTGCGCCTCGGCGACGTCCGTGCCGACCGCGATGCCGCACGGGTTCGCGTGCTTGATGATCGCGACGGCCGGCTCGTCGTGGTCGTGCGCGGCGCGCCACGCGGCGTCGGCGTCGACGTAGTTGTTGTAGCTCATCGCCTTGCCGTGGAGCTGCGTCGCCTGGGCCAGCCCCGTCGCGCCGTGGCCGACCGTGTAGAGCGCGGCGCGCTGGTGCGGGTTCTCGCCGTACCGCAGCACGTCGGCGCGGTCCCACGTGGCGCCGATCCACGCCGGGAAGCCCGTGCTCACCGTCTCGCCCTCGGCGCCGCCCTCGACCGGGACGGCGTCCGTCGGTGCGACGACGTTGCCCATCCAGGACGCGACGGCGACGTCGTAGGTCGCGGTGTGCACGAACGCCGCGGCGGCGAGCGCCTTGCGCTGCGCGTAGGTGAAGCCGCCCGCCTGCACGGCCGCGACGACGTCGTCGTACCGGGCCGGGTCCACGACGACCGCGACGCTCGGGTGGTTCTTCGCCGCCGCGCGGACCATCGACGGGCCGCCGATGTCGATCTGCTCGACGACCTCGTCCGGCCCCGCGCCCGACGCCACGGTCGCGGCGAACGGGTAGAGGTTGACGACGACGAGCTCGAACGGCGCGATGCCGAGCTCGTCGAGCTGCGCGAGGTGGTCGGCCTTGCGCGAGTCCGCGAGGATGCCGGCGTGCACGCGCGGGTGGAGCGTCTTGACGCGGCCCTCGAGGCACTCGGGGAACCCGGTGAGGTCCTCGACCTTCGTCACCGGGACGCCCGCGGCCGCGACGGTCGACGCCGTCGAGCCGGTGGAGACGAGCTCGACGCCCGCGGCGTGCAGCGCCGTGGCGAGCTCGACGAGGCCCGACTTGTCGTAGACGCTCAGGAGCGCGCGGCGCACGGGGCGCCGCGAGTCGTCGGTGAGCTGGACGTCGGGGGCGGAGGGCACGTGCGGGGCCGGGTGGGACATGACGAGGGGCTCCTCTGGGTCGCGGTCGCCGCGCCGACGGAGCCGACGCGAGTGGCAGAACCCAGGCGCCCAGGCGGTCGACGCTCCAGCAGGTAGATCCGGCCGCTCCCCGGTGGTCGTTCCCACCCTCGCCAGTCGCGGCCGTCGTCCAGTCTAGCGGCCCGACGGCGGCGTCCCCGGCTCTGCCGGGACCGCACCCGGCACCGCGCTCGGCACGACCCCCGACGCCGCGAGGGCGGCCGCGTCGTCGGCCCACGTGTCCGGGGTGCCGACCCGCCAGAGCGACCGGACCGTGCTGAGGACCGCGACCGTGACGACGAGCAGCCCCGCGAGCACCGCGAGCGCGGTCCCGAGCCCGAACCGCTCGAGGAGCCCGCTGCCGACGAGCGGGACGAGCGGGCCCGCCGCGAGGCCGGTGAGCCCGAGCACGGACGCGAGCCGGCCCTGGAGCTGCGGCGGGGTGACGGCCGCGGCGTACCCCGACAGGCCCGCGTTCACGGCCGGGACGAGCAGGAGGGCGAACGGCAGCACCGCCAGGTAGGCCGCGTACGACTCCAGCACGGCCATGACGACGGACCCCGCGGCGAGCACGCCGAGCGCCGCGACCACGAGCGCCCCCGCGCGGACCCGGGCGACGAGCCGGGGCGCGAGCACCGCGCCGACGAGCACGCCCACGCCGACCGCGAGGTCGACCAGGCCGATGAGGAGCGGCGCCGTGCCCGTGCGCACGAGCTCGAGGTTGATGCCGACCATGAGGCTGCCGAACGCGACGTTGATGACGACGAAAAGGCCGAGCAGCGCGCGGAACAGCGGCACGGACCACACGAAGCGCAACCCGTCGCGCAGCGCCGCGACGGGCCGGGTCGCGCGCGCCGCCGCGACGTCGCCGTTGAGCGGCTCGCGCACGAGCCACGTGCACACCGCGGTCGCCGCGTGCCCGATCGCGGCCCCGGCGAGCGGCACGGCGTGCGCGACGGCGTAGAGCGCCCCGCCGAGCGGGCCGGCGAGCAGGCTCGCCACCGCGTCCCGGCCCTGGGCGGCCGCGAGCGCCGTCGGGAGCTGCGGCACCGGGACCACCGAGCGGAACGCGCCGCTCGTCGCCGGGTCCACGAGCGCGCCGACGACGGAGGCCCCGAACAGGACGGCGGCGAGGTGCCACGCGGAGAGCGAGCCGGTGCCGGCGGCCACCGAGACGGTCGTCCAGAGCAGCGCCCCGACGGTCGCCGCGGCCACGACGAGGCGCCGGCGGTCCACGCGGTCGGCGACGACGCCCGCGGGCAGCGTCGCCAGGAGCGCCCCGACCTGCCCGACGGCGGCCACCACCCCCGCCTGCACGACGGACCCGGTGAGCCCGTACGCCACGAGCGGCACCGCGAAGAGCGCCACCCCGGCGCCGAGCGACTCCGCGGTCAGCCCGGTCATGAGCAGCAGGTAGGACCGGTTGCGCAGGAGCGAGGGCGGCGCGTCCGGCGCGAGGCCGACCGTGGCACCAGGGGCGGACGACGGAGCGGTGCGGGGTCCCGGGGGCGCGGGGGGCGGGTTCGACATGGAGGAGAACCTACGTGCGCAACGAGAGTTGCGCAATAGTCATTGCGCACTTTGTGGTGAGCACTCCCCCGTGCGGACCACTCGGGCGTTGCTAGCCTCGGCCTGTGCTCGAGACCTTCCACGTCCAGGACCCCGCGGCGCTGCGCGCGATCGCGCACCCGCTGCGCCAGCGGATCCTCATGGAGCTCGCCGTCCTCGGGCACGCGCGCGCGGCGGACCTCGCCCGGGCCACCGGAGAGCCGGCCAACTCCGTGAGCTTCCACCTCCGGGTCCTCGCCCGGGCGGGCATGATCGTCGAGGCGCCCGAGCACGCCCGGGACCGCCGGGACCGCGTCTGGAAGAACGTCGCGGAGAGCTACGCGGTGGAGCCCGGGACGCCGGACGCGGTGCGCCACGTCGTCCGCCCGGCGCTCGCCTGGGCCGAGGAGACGTTCCGCCGCGGGAGCGCGATGGGCGCGCGGGAGGACCGGATCCTCGCGCTGAGCACGCTCGTGCTCAGCCCCGAGCAGGCGGCGACGATGTCGCGCGAGCTCCAAGAGCTCGTCGAGCGCTGGAACACGCGCGCGCTCGACGAGGGGCGCGCGGACCCCGAGGCGCGCCGCGAGACCTACCAGGTCCTCGCGGTGCTCGCCCCGCGCGATCTGCCCCCGGCGGACGACGACGACCCCGCGCCCCCGCCGGGAGAGGTCGCCTCCGGCCGACAGGCCGAGGCGCCCGCCGACTAGCCCAGCACGACCCGGCGACCGTCGATGCGCAGGCCCTCGCGCGCCACGCGCCCCACGGTCTCGACGAGCAGCGCCCGCTCGGCCACCTTGATGCGCTCGTGCAGCGACGACTCGTCGTCACCGTCCTCGACCGGCACCGCGACCTGGGCGACGATCGGGCCGGTGTCGACGCCGTCGTCGACCACGTGGACCGTGCAGCCCGTGACGCGGACGCCGTAGGCGAGCGCGTCGCGCACGCCGTGCGCGCCGGGGAAGGACGGCAGGAGCGCGGGGTGGGTGTTGAGCGTGCGGCCCGCGAAGCGGCCCACGAACGCGGGGCCGAGGATGCGCATGAACCCGGCGAGGACCACGAGGTCGGGCCGGAACACGTCGACCGCCTGCGCGACGGCCTCGTTCCACGCGGCCCGGTCCGCGAAGTCGCCGGGGGCCACGACGACGGCGGCGACGCCCGCCTCGCGGGCGAGGTCCAGGCCGCCGGCGTCCGCCTTGTCGGAGACGACGCCCACGACGCGCGCGCCGTACGCGGCGTCGTCGTGCGCGGCGAGGAGCGCCGCGAGGTTGCTGCCCGCCCCCGACACCAGCACGACGACGCGGGCGGCGGAGGTGGACTCGACGAGGTGGCCGGACGGCGTCTGCACGGTGCTCCTGCGGGGTTTCGAGGGGTCGCGGGTCACGGAGCGCGACCGCGGCGGCGGGCCGGTGGGACACCCGTCGGGGCACGCAGCCTCCGATGGGAGAATGTACCGCGAGCCGCCCGACCGACCGAGGAGCTGCCCGTGGGCAACCCGTACGCACCGCCCCGTCCCGACGCGCCGCAGCAGCCTCGACCCGAGCCCGCGCAGCCGGAGGACGGAGCGCGTCCGGACGCGCCGGCGCCCGCACCGGGCCCCGCCCCCGCGCCGGTCCCCCCGCCGCCCGCGCGCCCGGACCAGCAGGCCGGGCCGGGCCACCGGCGCCCCGTGCCGCCCGAGCCCGCGGAGCCCGACCCGGAGCTCGCCCGGCAGGCGACGCGACGCACCCTGCACTTCGGCCTGCTCCTGCTCGCCGTCATCGTCGTGAGCACCATGCCGTTCCCGTGGCAGGCCGTGAGCCTCGCGCTCGCGCTCGGCGCGATCGTCGTGGGCATCCGGGCGCTGCTCGCCGTCTGGCGGGCCCGCGTGCGCGGCGCGCTCGTCCCGGCCCTCGGGATCGGCGTCGGGCTCTCGGCCATGCTCGCGCTCCAGATGGTCTCGACGCTCGTCACGTGGGACGTCGCGCTCGCGCACCAGCAGTGCCTCGACGGCGCGATCACCGTCTCGGCCGAGAAGCGCTGCGACGTCGAGCGCACGCACGCGCTCGAGGAGAAGTTCGCCCGCTGGTTCCCCACCCCCGCCCCCGCGTCCTCCTGACGCGTCGAGGCTCCGTCACCGGTTCGTGACGTCGCGCCCCTAGGGTGAGCGCGTGACCGCGCCGACGACGCCGCCCGAGGCTCCCCCACCGCTCCCGCCCGTGCCGCGGGAAGGGCTGCGTCGCGCGGGGTCGCGCTGGTGGTGGCTCGCCGTCCCCGTCGCGGTCGTCGCCCTGGTGGCGGGCGTCGTCGCGGTGGTCGTGCCGTTCGCGGCGCACGACGCGCCCGAGCTCGTCGAGGACGGCCGGGTCCTGACCGTGGCGGCAGATCCCTGTGCGCGCGTCCAGGAGGCCGGCGTGACGCTCGCCGCAGCGACGTCTCCCGAGGGACGCGCCGCCGCCGCGCTCGACGTCGCCCAGGGTGCCCGTGCGCTCGCCGCCGCCGTCGGCGCGCTGCCCGCGGACGTCCTCGACGCCGACCGGCCGGCACGGTCCTGGGCCGAGGACTGGTCGGCCCTCGCGGACGGGCTCGCGGCCTGGGCGGCGAGCACCGCGGCCGGCGAGGACGCCCCGTTCGAGCTCCCGCTCACCGAGGACGGCTGGTCGGCGGTGACGAGGATGGACCTCGCCGCGTCTCCCGGGTGCGCGGTCCCGGCGTCCGTCGTCGGCCTCGACGCGACCCCGCCGCGCACCCCGCCCTCGGGCTGACCGCCGCGGACGACGACACCCGGCAGGACCGGGCCCGGCCCGACCCGCCGTGTCGCCTCCGCGGGTCAGCCGGCGTCGCCGTGGCGCCGGCCCAGGACCTCGAGCCGGGACCACAGGACGGCGAGCGCGGCGCCGCCGCCGATCTCGGCCGCGGCGAGCGCGCCGACGACGAGCGCGTCCGCGCCTACGACCTCGAGCCGGCCGGGGCCCACCGCTCCCCCGGCGAGCCAGCTCACGAGCCCGACGAGCAGGCCGGACGCGAGCGCGACGCCGGCGAGCGCGAGGACGACGGCGGACCAGGGGACGACGTCGTCCGGGTGGGTGCCCGTCACGTCGCGCAGGCGCCGCCAGACGAACACGCCCGCGACGACGCCGAGCGCGACGACGCCGGCCGGCACCCAGGGCGTGAGGGCGTTGGTCCAGTCGTCGCCGGGCAGCGCCCCGAGGAGCGGGATCGCGGGCAGCGCACCCGGCTCCGACCCGCCGGGCGCGAACGTGCTCCCCTCGCCCACGGCGAACCCGGGACCGACGAGCCACGCCCCGGCCCACGCCACGAGGTTGGGCAGCACGGCGAGCTGGCCGAGCGCGAGGACGATCCCCCCGACCGTGCCGGGCACGAGCCCGGCGACGATGTCGCCCGACGTCGCGCGGCCCGCGACGAGCCACGCGCCGACCACCACCGCGGACGCCCCGGCGAGCAGGCTCGTGCCGAGCAGACCCCCCCGCAGCCCGAGGCGCACCGTCGGTGGCACGACCCGGTCGAGACGCGCGGCGAGGTCGGCGACGAACGGCGCGTCCGGGCGCGCGAGAATCCCGCCGCCGAGCCCGAGCCCTCCGACGACGGCTCCCCCGACGACGGCGACCCCGAGGCCCCAGGGCGGCGTCGAGCCGGCGAGCAGGGCGACGCCGAGCGTCGTGAGCGCGTACGTGACGGTGCCGGCCACCCAGGCGGAGACCGCGGTGTGCGCCGAGCGGCGTGCCGACGCGAAGCAGCAGAAGAGCGCGAGGGCGGTGAGACCGAGCGGGACGAGCGTGACCGTCGTGCCGCTCGCGACGAGCGGGACGCCGTGGCCGAGGAGCCAGAAGCCCGCCGCGACGGTGACCGACTGTCCCCAGCCCGTCCCCTCGGACGCCCCGGTCGAGGACGCCAGGAACGCGACGACGCCCGGGAGCACGACGACGGCGAGCGACAGGGTGAGCGCCTGGAGCGCGGCGAGCGCGCCGGACGGTGCACGGCGCACCCCGACGGGTGCGGGTGCCGGGCTGCCTTCCACGGTGCGCGTGCGCGCACCGCGAGTCGTGCTGGTGGTGCTCATGGTGCCCATCGTCGTCGATCGAGAGGTCGGTTCGGGGCATTCGCCCCGGCGCGCCAGACTACCGGCGCCACCGGCCCCGGGGACGACGACGCCCCGCGACCGGCGGACCGGTCGCGGGGCGTCGTACGGCGTGGCAGCGGGCCGTGCGGCCCGACGGAGCCAAGGGTCAGGCGAGGACCTCGCGCAGGAGCGCGGCGGTCTCGGACGGCGTCTTGCCGACCTTGACGCCGACGGCCTCCAGGGCCTCCTTCTTCGCCTGGGCGGTGCCCGCGGAGCCGGAGACGATGGCGCCGGCGTGGCCCATCGTCTTGCCCTCGGGGGCGGTGAAGCCCGCGACGTAGCCGACGACCGGCTTCGTCACGTGCTCCTTGATGTACGCCGCGGCGCGCTCCTCGGCGTCGCCGCCGATCTCGCCGATCATGACGATCGCCTTGGTCTCGGGGTCGTTCTCGAACGCCTCGAGCGCGTCGATGTGCGTGGTGCCGACGATCGGGTCGCCGCCGATACCGATGGCGGTCGAGAAGCCGAGGTCCTTGAGCTCGTACATCATCTGGTAGGTCAGCGTGCCCGACTTCGACACGAGACCGACCGGGCCCTTGCCCGTGATGGTGTGCGGGGTGATGCCGGCGAGCGACTCGCCCGGCGTGATGATGCCGGGGCAGTTCGGGCCGATCATGCGCGTGCCCTTGCCCTGCAGGTAGGCCCAGACCTCGGCCGTGTCCTGGACGGGCACGCCCTCGGTGATGACGACGATGAGCGGCATCTCGGCGTCGATCGCCTCGATCGCGGCGTCCTTGGTGAACGCCGGCGGGACGAACAGGACAGACACGTTCGCGCCCGTCTCGGCCATCGCCTCGGCGACGGTGCCGAACACCGGCAGCGTGACGTCGTTGCCCTCGTGGTCCTTGTGCGTGACGGTCGTGCCGGCCTTGCGGGCGTTGACGCCGCCGACGATCTGCGCGCCCGAGTCGAGCATGAGGGCGGTGTGCTTGGCACCCATCCCGCCGGTGATGCCCTGGACGATGATCTTGGAGTCGGAGTTCAGGTAGATCGACATGGTGTTCTCTGTCTCAGCTTTCCGCGTCTACGGGCGATCAGGCGTTGGCCAGCTCGGCCGCCTTGGCGGCACCGCCGTCCATGGTCTCGGCGAGGGTCACGAGCGGGTGGTTCGCCTCGCGCAGGATCGCGCGGCCGAGCTCCACGTTGTTGCCGTCGAGGCGCACGACGAGCGGCTTGGTCGCCTCGTCGCCGAGGATCTCGAGCGCGCCCACGATGCCCTTCGCGACCTCGTCGCACGCGGTGATGCCACCGAAGACGTTGACGAAGACCGACTTGACCTGCGGGTCGTTGAGGATCACGTCGAGACCGTTCGCCATGACCTGCGCGTTCGCGCCGCCGCCGATGTCGAGGAAGTTGGCCGGCTTGACGCCGCCGTGCTCCTCGCCCGCGTACGCGACGACGTCGAGCGTGCTCATGACGAGCCCGGCACCGTTGCCGATGATGCCGACCTCGCCGTCGAGCTTGACGTAGTTGAGGCCGTTCTCCTTGGCCTTGGCCTCGAGCGGGTCGGTCGACTCCTTGTCCTCCAGCGCCTCGTGGTCCGGGTGACGGACCTCCGACGCGTTGTCGTCCAGCGTGACCTTGCCGTCGAGCGCGATGATCGAGCCGTCCTCCGTGCGGACGAGCGGGTTCACCTCGACGAGCGTCGCGTCCTCGGCCGTGAACACGGTCCACAGCGAGCGGATGACGTCGGCGACCGGCGCCTTGAGCTCCTCGGCGAAGCCCGCGGCGTCGACGATCTCGCGCGCCTTCGCCTCGTCGATGCCCACGATCGGGTCGACGGCGACCTTGGCGAGCGCCTCGGGGCGCTCGACGGCGAGCTGCTCGATCTCCATGCCGCCCTCGACGGAGCACATGGCGAGGTAGTTGCGGTTCGAGCGGTCCAGCAGCACCGAGAAGTAGAACTCCTCGGCGATCTTGGCACCCTGCGCCACCATCACGCGGTGGACGGTGTGGCCCTTGATGTCCATGCCGAGGATCTCGGACGCCTTCTCGGCGGCCTCCTCGGGCGAGTGGGCGAGCTTCACGCCGCCGGCCTTGCCGCGGCCGCCGGTCTTCACCTGGGCCTTGACGACCACGGTGCCCCCGCCGAGCTTCTCGGCTCCCGCGCGGGCCTCCTCGGGCGTCGTCGCGACGACCCCGCCCAGCACGGGCACGCCGTGCTTCTCGAAGATGTCACGCGCCTGGTATTCGAACAGGTCCACCCTGCTGCGTCCTTCCGTCTGATGCGCCGTGTGCGGCATGACCGATGTCTCGACATCAAGACATCCCCGTACAGGGTAGCCCCCGCTCCGGGGCGCGCCTATCCGGGGCCGCTGCGGCGGCTCGCGGACCGGTGTTCCCTTCGTCACCCCGTACGGCGGGCGTCAACTACTGTTGACATCACGGCGAGCGTCAACCTAGATTGACACACATGGAACCCGTCGACATGGACGCCGCGAGCAGCACCGACCCGGACGTCGGGCTGCGGGCCGTGCGGTCGCTGCGCGTGCTGGCCGAGCGCCTCGAGGCGCTCCAGGTCGAGCACGCCCGGGCGCTCGGCTGGTCCTGGCAGGAGATCGCCGACCGGCTCGGCGTCACGCGTCAGGCCGTGCACAAGAAGTACGGCGCGTCCCGCACCACGAGGAGGTCGTGACATGTTCGAACGCTTCGCCGCCGACGCCCGGGAGACCGTGGTCGGCGCCCAGGAGGTCGCGCGGGAGCGCGGCGACGACACCATCGACGGGGTGCACCTGCTCCTGTCGCTCGCCCGGCAGGAGGGCGGCGCCGGGGCGGCCGCGCTCGGTGCGGTCGGCGTGAGTCCGGCCGACCTCGAGCGCGAGGTCGACGCCGCCGGCGGGCTCGACCCGCTCGACGGCCCCGCGCTCGCGGCGCTCGGGATCGACCTGGACCAGGTCCGGGCCCGCACGGACGCCGCGTTCGGCCCTGGCGCGCTCGACCGGGCAGCGGACGACGCGCGGGGCCGCGGGCGCCGCCGAGGCCGCGCGCACATCCCGTTCACCCCCGAGGCGAAGAAGGTGCTCGAGCTCTCGCTCCGCGAGGCCGTGCACGACGCTTCGCGCGTGATCGACTCGGGCCACGTCCTCGCGGCCGTCGCGCGCAGCACGGGCTCGACGGCGCACCGGGCGCTCACCGGCGCGCTCACGGCCGCCGGGTCGGACGACGCCGGCCTGCGCGCCGCGCTCTCGACCCGGCACCGCGCGGCGTCCTGACCGGCACGCCGCGCCGCACGTCGCGGTCGGGCCAGGGGCGGGCGAGCGGCCGACGGCAGCGTCACGGCAGGCTCCTCGGGCTCGGTCGTCGTGCCACGGGAGGACCGGGCGCGCGCCCGTGCCCGACGACGGGCTGACGCCCCGCGGTGCCCGGCGCACCTACCGTCGGGGCGTGCCCGACCAGACTGCGCTCCCCCGCCGCTCGGACTCCCGCTCCGACGCCTCCGCCCTCCGCACGCGCTCCGCGCCGGGCCGCCACGCCGGCGCCCCGGTGCCCGGTGGACAGCCCTGGGCGCGGGGCGCCGTCGTGCTCGCCGCGAGCTTCCTGCTCGGCGGCCTCACGTCCTTCGCCCAGGGCTTCCTGCCCGACGCCGCGGCCCCCTTCGCGAACTCGGCGAGCGGCTGGACCCTGCTCACCGCGCTCCTCGTCGCCTGGGCCGCGCGCGACGCGCGGACGCGGACCTGGCACGCCGCCGTGCTGGGCGCGGCGAGCTTCGTGCTGCTCACCCTCGGGTACACGGTCGCCGCCGACCTGCGCGGGTTCTTCTACGACCCGACGCTGTTCGGGGTGGTCGGCCTCGTCGTCGGCCCGTTCGTCGGGGTCGCGGCGGCGTGGCTGTGGCGCGCGGGCGTGCGCGCGGCTCTCGGCACGGCGGTGCTCGCGGGCATCGGCCTCGGCGAGTCGGTGTACGGGCTCACCACGGTCGTCGAGACGACGGGTGCCACGTACTGGGTGGTGATCGGGCTTGCGTCGCTCGTCCTGCTCGCCGCGATGCTGACCCGGCGCCTGCGCGGCCCCGTCCCGGTGGCCGTCGCCGCAGGGGGCACCGCCGTCGTCGCCACGGCGTTCGTCCTCGCCTACCGCGCGCTCGGCACGATCGGCTGACGCGGCGGACGTCCCGCGCGCACGCAGAGCGCTCGACCGGCCGGTCGAGCGCCCTGCGTGTCGGCGCGTGGTGCGTCGGAGCGTGGTGCGTCAGAGCTTGGTGACGGGCGAGTACCGCAGCAGCAGCCGCTTGGTGCCGTCCGCTCCGAAGTCGATCTTCGCGACGGCGTTCGGCCCCGCGCCCTCGAGCGAGACGACCGTCCCGAGCCCGTACGCGTCGTGCGTGACCTTGTCGCCGACGGCGAGGTTCGGCACGTCCCCGTCGGCCCGCGGCGTCGCCGAACCGAACTTCGCCCCGCCGGAAGGCGAGCCGAACGCGGCGCGGGCAGGGGCCGACGACGACGGGTCGTGGCGGGTCTGGCGGGAGCGGCCCGAGGAACGAGGGCCGCGGATGGTAGACCCGTCGTCGTCGGCGCCTGTCCGCGCCCCCGACCCGAATCCGGAACGCGAACCGGACCACGAGCCCGACCCGCGGCCCCAGACGGACCCGCCCGCGCGCAGCGTCGCCATCGACGACTCGCGCCGCCGCCAGTCCCACAGCTCCTCGGGGATCTCCTCGAGGAACCGGCTCGGCGGGAACTCGTTCGCCATGCCCCACGCGGAGCGCACCGCGGACCGCGACACGTAGAGCCGCTCGCGCGCGCGCGTGATGCCCACGTAGGCGAGGCGGCGCTCCTCGGCGAGCTCGGCGTCGTCGTGCAGGGACCGCATGTGCGGGAACGTGCCGTCCTCCATGCCGGTGAGGAAGACGACGGGGAACTCGAGGCCCTTCGCGGTGTGCAGGGTCATGAGCGTGACGACGCCCGGGTCCTCCTTCTCCTCGCCCTCGCCCTCCTCGTCGGCGCCGTCGTCCGCGGGGATCTGGTCGGCGTCGGCGACGAGCGAGACGCGCTCGAGGAAGTCGGACAGCGTGCCCTCGGGGTCGAGCTCGCTGAACTCCGTCGCGACGGCGTGCAGCTCGGCGAGGTTCTCGACGCGCGTCGCGTCCTGCGGGTCGTCGCTCGCGCGCAGCTCGGCGAGGTAGCCCGTGCGGTCGAGGACGGCGCCGAGGATCTCGGACGGGCTCGCGCCGGAGTCCGCGAGCTCGCGCAGCCCCGTCATGAGCTCCGCGAAGGCGCGCAGCGGGTTGAGCGTGCGGTTCGTCAGGCCGGGGATCTCGTCGATGCGGGCGAGCGCCGCGCCGAACGAGATGCGCTCGCGGTCCGCGAGCGCCGCGACGGCGCCCTCGGCGCGGTCGCCGAGACCGCGCTTGGGCACGTTGAGGACGCGGCGCAGGTTGACGTCGTCGTCGAGGTTGTCGATCGCGCGCAGGTACGCCACGGCGTCCTTGACCTCACGGCGCTCGTAGAAGCGCGTGCCGCCGACGACCTTGTACGGCAGGCCGACGCGGATGAGCACCTCCTCCAGCGCCCGGGACTGCGCGTTCGTGCGGTAGAAGACCGCGACGTCGCCGGGTCGCACGCCCTCGGTGTCGCCGAGGCGGTCGATCTCCTCCGCGACGAACCGCGCCTCCTCGTGCTCGTTGTCCGCGACGTAGCCGATGACCTTCGCGCCCGCACCCGAGTCCGTCCACAGGCGCTTGGGCTTGCGGTCGGGGTTGCGCGAGATGACGGCGTTGGCGGCCGAGAGGATGTTCTGGGTCGAGCGGTAGTTCTGCTCGAGCAGGATGGTCCGGGCGTCCGGGTAGTCGGCCTCGAACTCGAGGATGTTGCGGATCGTCGCGCCGCGGAACGCGTAGATCGACTGGTCGGCGTCGCCGACGACGGTGAGCTCGGCCGGGTCGAGCGCCGGGACCTGCGCCTCGCCCGTGCCGCTCGTCGCCGCGTCGGTCGCCGCGGAGTCCTCGCCCACGCCCGCGAGCTCGCGCACGAGCACGTACTGCGCGTGGTTGGTGTCCTGGTACTCGTCGACGAGCACGTGGCGGAACCGGCGGCGGTAGTGCTCGGCGACCGCGGGGAACGCCTGGAGCAGGTTCACCGTGGTCATGATGATGTCGTCGAAGTCGAGCGCGCTGGCCGCGACGAGACGGGCCTGGTAGCGCGTGTAGACGTCGGCGAGCACCTGGTCGAACTCGGGCACGTTCGCGCCGTGCTGGCCGGCCCGCGCCGCGAGGCCGTCGTCCGTCGCGTGGGCGCCGGAGTCGCGCGCGTAGGTCTCGGGGTCGATGAGCTCGTTCTTGAGGTCCGAGATCTTGTTGGCGAGCGACCGGGCCGGGTACTTCTTGGGGTCCAGGTCGAGCTCGCGCGTGACGAGGGTGATGAGCCGCTGGGAGTCCGCGGCGTCGTAGATCGAGAAGCTCGACCGCAGGCCGAGCGTCTTCGCCTCCCGCCGCAGGATGCGCACGCACGCCGAGTGGAACGTGGAGACCCACATGTTCCGCGCCGACGGCCCGACGAGCGCCTCGACGCGCTCGCGCATCTCGGCCGCGGCCTTGTTGGTGAACGTGATCGCGAGGATCTGGCCCGCGCGCGCCCGGCCCGTGGCGAGCAGGTGCGCGATGCGGTGCGTCAGCACGCGCGTCTTGCCCGACCCGGCGCCCGCGACGATGAGCAGCGGCCCGCCCGCGTGCACGACGGCCTCGCGCTGCTGCGGGTTGAGCCCGTCGAGCAGCGCGTCGGGGTCGAGGTGCGCGTACCGGCCGCGACGCTCGCCCGACGGCGCACCGCCGGTCGTGCCCGGCGCGCCGTCCGCGGCGGGCGACCCCGCGCCGTCGGGCACGGCCGGATCGTCGGTCCAGCGCGGGGCGGTCCGCGGGAGGCGGGACTCGCCGCCGTGGTCGACGCGCGGGCCGTCGAACAGCGTGTCGAGGCCGGGCAGCGGGAGGTTCTCGAAGAGCGAAGCCATAGCCCCTCCAGCCTAGGCGCCCGCGCCCACACCCGGCACCGCCCGGCCGCCGCGTCCACCGGCAGGCGTCAGGTGAACGTGAGCCCGATGCCCCACGTCGCGGCGGCGAGCAGCCCGCCGAGGAGCTGGACGAGGATCGTGATGCCGGTCGCCTGCATCGCGGCGACCGTCGCGCGCCAGGCGGCGCGCCGGTCGCGACGGCGCACGAGCTCGGCGAGGAACACGGCGAGCACGAACCCGATGAAGAGCCCGACCACCGGGATGACGAAGAACCCGACGACGCCCGCGATGCCGCCCCACACGAGCGTCGACCACGGGACGTCCGCCCGGCGCATGTGCCGACCCGCGAGCACGTACTGGGAGACCTCGGCGGCGACGACGAGCACGGCCGCGACCGCGAAGACGACCCAGGCGGCCGTGCCGCCCGTGACGATCGCCCACACGAGGATCGCCCCGAGCACGAGCACGTTCCCGGGCAGGATCTGCACGACGATCCCGATCAGCCCGACCAGGATCGCCAGCCCGACGAGGACCTCTCCACCGACGCTCACGGGGGAAACCCTCGCACGTCCGGCGCGCTACGCACGCCCCGCGGGCGGGACCAGCCGGGGGTGCGCGACGCCGTCGACCACCCACGAGCGGATCATCGCGCTGAACAGGTCGGGGTCCTCCGCGCTCCACTGGTGGTGCATGCCGGGCGCCAGGCGGACGACGGCGTCCGGCACCCGGCGGGCGATCGTCGCGAGCGCGGAGCGCGCGGCGCGCACGTCGCGCGAGCCCGCGACGGCGAGGACGCGCGCGCCCGACGCCTCGAGGCCCGTCGGCCAGCAGCCGCCGTAGACGTCGCGCAGCGTGCGGGCCATGTTGTCGCGGCGGATCGCGAGGCCGGACCGGACGAAGAGGTCGCGCGCGTCGGCAGGGAGGCGGAAGGCTCGCGCCTGCGCCTCCCAGTACCAGCGCCGGTCCCACACCCTGAGCTGCGCGCGCCCGACGGCGCCGGCGAGCCCGGGCACGCCGTCGACCGCCGCGCCGGACGCGAGGACGGAGCGCACGAGCCCGGGGTGCCGTGCCGCGACCCGGAGGGCGACGATCCCGCCGTACGACAGCCCGACGAGGTGCACGGCCCGGTCCGCGGGCAGCGCAGCGACGAGGGCAGCCACGTCGTCGGCGGTGGCGTCGAGCGACACGACGTCCTCGGCCGCGCGGGACCCGAAGCCGGGCAGGTCCGGCGTCCGGACGTCGAGGTCGGCGAGGTGCTCGACCTGCGGCTCCCACATCCACGACGCGACGTTGCCGCCGTGCAGCAGGACGACGGTGACGGCGTCCGGCGCGCTCACGCGAGCACCTCGCGCTCGGTCTCGTCGAGCCAGGCGAGCTCGGTCCGGGCGTGCGCGAGGCCGTGGCGGAGCGTGGCGAGGCGCAGGGCGAGCCCGCGGGTGCCGCGGACGCGGTCGGCGTCGGGACCGCCGTCGGCGAGGACGGCGGCGACGCGCTCCTGCTCGGCGGTGAGCGCCGCGACCGCCTCCTCCGCCTGCGCGCGGCGGGACGCGAGGAGCTCCCGGACGCCTGCGTCGTCGAGCTGGTCGGCGAAGAACAACCGCCCGAGGAAGGGCTCGCGCGCGTCCTCCGGCTCGAGCGGCGCGGCGAGCCAGTCGCGGAGCGCCGCGCGGCCCGCGGCGGTGATCGTGTGGACCTTGCGGTCGGGGTAGCTCTCCTGCGGCACGACCTCCACCTCGGCGAGGCCCGCGTCGACGAGGGCCGCGAGCGTGCGGTAGAGCTGCGAGCGGTCCGCAGCCCAGAAATGGTGCACGGAGGTGTCGAACGCGCGCTTGAGGTCGTAGCCGGTCATGGGCCGGACCGTGAGGAGCCCAAGCACGAGGTATCGAAGGACCATGCGACTAGTGGACCATGCACCTAGATCCCGGTCAACGCTTCCCGAGACGACGACGGCCCGCCGACGCGGAGCGTCGACGGGCCGGGTGCCGGTGGTGCGGTCAGTTCCAGAACACGGCGACGAGGATGTTGACGAGGGTCAGGCCGCCGATGGCGTGCTTGAGGCCCGGCGCCACGGCGCCGTCGGAGGACTTGGCCCCCTGCCGCTTGGCGACGAACGCGAGGACGGCGACGACGAGGGCGACGACCAGCTTGACGCCGATCTTGGCCATGTCGAGCTCTCGCCCGAAGTCACCCATCTCCTTGATGCCAACCATGACGACCCCTGCGACGAGCGCGGTGAGCGCCCCGTGGAAGACGCCCTTGTACAGGCCCGGCGAGCGCAGGGACGCGAGGTAGCCACCGAGCACGATGGCCCACCCGATGAAGTGCAGCGCGACGAAGACGTTGTAGAGGAACTCCATGGGCCCATGGTATTTGCTGACGACCCTGTCGTGAAACTTTGCACAAGGTGAGATGCGCCCGGTGATCCACGACGCTCGACAAAGCAGACTGAATCGGTCTACTATTTCCGGTTTCCCACCATGCGGACCGGGGCTGTCCACGCGTCCGGACCGCGGCTACTGTTCTCGGCATGACCACGGCTGCCCGCACCCTCCTCGTGACCTCCGGTCACGGGACGCCGGCGTGCGCGCACACGTGTCTGAGCTGTTGTCGCTGAACCGCGCCCGACTCAGCGCGAGCCATCGCTCGCCTCTCTTCCCGAGAACCCCTGAGAACCGGCGCGCGCCGTCGGTCCTCAGCCACTCGCAGCACCCTCGCTGAGCGCTCGCCGTCGCGCGTCCCCGCCCCCCACGAGGACACGAGGAACCCCGATGACGCAGGCACCGACTGCGCCCGAGGCCACGGACGGCAGCACTCCTCCCGCCCGTCCGCCGCGCACCGCCGAGCGCCCGGCCCGGACGCCGGGAGACCGCCCCGCGCGCGCCGCACGACCGAACGGGCAGTGGAAGGTCGACGGCACCGAGCCGCTCAACGCGAACGAGAAGTGGAAGCAGGAGGACGGCGGCCTGTCCGTCCGCGAGCGCATCGAGACGATCTACGCGCGCGACGGCTTCGACTCCATCCCCGGCGACGACCTCCACGGACGCTTCCGCTGGTGGGGCCTGTACACGCAGCGCAAGCCCGGGATCGACGGCGGCCGGACCGCGACGCTCGAGCCGCACGAGCTCGAGGACCGGTACTTCATGCTCCGGGTCCGCATCGACGGCGGGGCGCTCACGACCGAGCAGCTCCGCGTCGTCGCGGGCATCTCGACGGAGTTCGCCCGCGACAGCGCGGACATCACCGACCGCCAGAACATCCAGCTCCACTGGGTCGAGGTCGAGGACGTCCCCGAGATCTGGCGCCGCCTGGAGTCCGTCGGGCTGCAGACGACCGAGGCGTGCGGCGACGTCCCGCGCGTCGTGCTCGGCAGCCCGGTCGCGGGCATCGCCGCCGACGAGCTCATCGACATCGGCCCGGCCGTCGCGGGGATCACCGAGAAGTACATCGGCGTCCCCGAGCTCGCGAACCTGCCCCGCAAGTTCAAGACGGCGCTCACCGGCCACCCGAGCCAGGACGTCGTCCACGAGATCAACGACGTCGCGTTCGTCGCCCACCGCCACCCCGAGCTGGGCGTCGGGTTCGACCTGTGGGTCGGCGGCGGGCTGTCCGCGAACCCGCGTCTCGGGGAGCGCCTGGGGGCGTTCGTCACCGAGGAGCAGGTGCCCGACGTGTGGCACGGCGTCGTGCAGATCTTCCGCGACTACGGCTACCGCCGGCTGCGCAACAAGGCACGCCTGAAGTTCCTGCTCGCCGACTGGGGTCCGGAGAGGTTCCGCGAGGTCCTCGAGACCGAGTACCTCGGGTACGCGCTGCCCGACGGCCCCCCGGCGCCCAAGCCGTCCGTCCCCGGCGACCACGTGGGCGTGCACAAGCAGAAGGACGGGCTCAACTACGTCGGGGCCGCGCCGTACGTCGGACGCGTGTCCGGCACGATCCTCGCGAACGTCGCCGACCTCGCGGAGTCGGTCGGGTCGCACCGCGTGCGCCTCACCCCGCACCAGAAGCTCCTGGTCCTCGACGTGCCGGACGAGCACGTCGAGCACGTCGTGTCGACGCTCAAGGAGAACGGCCTCGACGCCCGGCCGAGCCCGTTCCGGCGCAGCACGATCGCGTGCACCGGCATCGAGTACTGCAAGCTCGCGATCGTCGACACGAAGGACACCGCGACCGCGACGATCGACGAGCTCGAGCAGCGCCTCGGGGACCTGTCCCAGATGAAGCCGCTCTCCCTGCACGTCAACGGCTGCCCCAACTCGTGCGCGCGCATCCAGACGGCGGACATCGGCCTCAAGGGCCAGCTCGTCATGGACGACGACGGTCAGCAGGTCCCCGGCTTCCAGGTCCACCTGGGCGGCGGGCTGGCCTCCGACGACCGCGAGGTCGCGGGCATGGGCCGGACCGTCCGCGGGCTGAAGGTGACCGCGGACGACCTCACCGACTACGTCGAGCGCGTCGTCCGGCGCTACGAGAGCGACAAGGACGGCTCCGAGACGTTCGCCGAGTGGGCGCACCGCGCGGACGAGGAGGCGCTCCGATGACCGCGGACCTGACCGGCGGGACCGCTGCATCCGCGGGCACCGACCCGCTCGCGGCGCTGCGCGCCGCGGCGCGGGCCCGGACGGAGCAGCGCGAGGAGGCGAAGGCCGCGCACCACGCGGAGCGTGCGCGGCAGGCCGCGCAGGGCCGGGAGAAGCGCTCGACCGACGAGCTGCGCGAGATCGCGCGGCGCGGCGCCGAGCTGCTGCACGGCGTGGGCACGCCCGGCGTCGAGGGCGCCACGCGCCCGGAGGCGACCGCCGACGAGGTCGTCGCCTGGGCGGCGCGCGAGTTCGGGACCTCCGTCGCGGTCGCGTGCTCCATGGCCGACGCCGTGCTCCCCCACGTCGTGACGGCGCAGATCCCCTGGGTCGACGTGCTGTTCCTCGACACGGGCTACCACTTCGCCGAGACCGTCGGGACGCGCGACGCCGTCGAGCAGCAGCTGGACGTGACGATCGTCGACGTCCGGCCCGAGCTCACGGTCGCCCAGCAGGACGCGGCGCACGGCAAGGACCTGTTCGGCCGCGACCCGGCGCTGTGCTGCCAGCTGCGCAAGGTCGAGCCGCTGCACCGCACGCTCGCGGGCTACGAGGTGTGGGTCACGGGCGTGCGCCGCGACGAGGCGCCGACGCGGACCGGCACGCCGCTCGTCACGTTCGACGAGAAGAACGGGCTCGTGAAGATCAACCCGCTCGCGGCGTGGTCGTTCGACGACCTGCTCGCGTACGCGGCGCGGCACCAGGTGGTGCTCAACCCCCTGCTCCACGACGGCTACCCGTCGATCGGCTGCCAGCCGTGCACCCGGCGCGTCGCGCCGGGCGAGGACCCGAGGGCCGGCCGCTGGGCGGGGCTCGACAAGACAGAGTGCGGACTCCACGTATGAGGACGGGCATGACGACCATCGACCTGACGACCGACGCGCCGGGCTCGCCCGGCGCCTCCGCCGCCGCGGGCACGACCCCGGCCGCGGCGCTCCCCGGCGGGCGCCGCCTCGCCCAGCTCGACGCGCTCGAGAGCGAGGGCATCCACATCGTGCGGGAGGTCGTCGCCGAGTTCGAGCGAC
Organism: Cellulosimicrobium sp. AB352; assembly: GCF_049538415.1. NCBI lineage: Bacteria > Bacillati > Actinomycetota > Actinomycetes > Micrococcales > Promicromonosporaceae > Cellulosimicrobium > Cellulosimicrobium sp. AB352. Next base: position 144,684 of record NZ_JBMVFX010000002.1, read on the forward strand.
CGGTCCTGCTGTTCAGCGGCGGCAAGGACTCCGTGGTGATGCTGCACCTCGCGGTCAAGGCGTTCGCGCCCGGCCCGGTGCCGTTCCCCGTGCTGCACGTCGACACCGGGCACAACTTCCCCGAGGTCCTGGCCTACCGCGACGCCACGGCCGAGCGCCTCGGCCTGCGGCTCGAGGTGGCGCGCGTGCAGGACTACATCGACGACGGCCGGCTGCGCGAGCGCGCCGACGGCACGCGCAACCCGCTCCAGACGCAGCCGCTGCTCGACGCCATCTCGGGGCACCGGTTCGACGCCGTGTTCGGCGGGGGGCGTCGCGACGAGGAGAAGGCGCGCGCCAAGGAGCGCGTGTTCTCCCTGCGCGACGAGTTCGGCCAGTGGGACCCGCGCAACCAGCGCCCGGAGCTGTGGAACCTCTACAACGGGCGGCACCGCCCGGGCGAGCACGTCCGCGTGTTCCCGCTGTCGAACTGGACCGAGCTCGACGTGTGGCGCTACATCGCGCGCGAGCGCATCGAGCTCCCCGGGCTCTACTACGCGCACGAGCGCGAGGTGTTCGACCGCGACGGGATGCTCCTCGCCGTCGGGCCGTACTCCGCGCCCCGCACGGACGCCGAGACCGCGTCGCTGCGGACGGAGACCGTGCGCTACCGGACGGTCGGCGACATGTCGTGCACCGGCGCCGTGCGCTCGGACGCGGCGGGCGTCGAGGACGTCATCGCCGAGGTCGCCGCGACGCGCATCACCGAGCGCGGCGCGACCCGCGCCGACGACCGCCTCTCCGAGGCCGCCATGGAGGACCGCAAGAAGGAGGGGTACTTCTGATGGGCACCCAGACCACCACCGGCACCGTCACCGCCGACGCGGCGCCCCCGCTCGACGACGCGCGCCGCGGCACGCTCCTGCGCCTCGCGACCGCGGGCTCCGTCGACGACGGCAAGTCCACGCTCGTGGGCCGCCTGCTGTTCGACTCGAAGTCCGTGCTCGCCGACCAGCTCGACGCGGTCGAGCGCGTCTCGCGCGACCGCGGGCTGGAGACCGCCGACCTCGCGCTGCTCACCGACGGCCTGCGGGCCGAGCGCGAGCAGGGCATCACGATCGACGTCGCGTACCGGTACTTCGCGACCGCGCGCCGGTCGTTCATCCTCGCCGACTGCCCCGGGCACGTGCAGTACACGCGCAACACCGTGACGGGGGCGTCGACGGCGGACGTCGTCGTGCTGCTCATCGACGCGCGCAAGGGTCTGCTGGAGCAGACGCGCCGCCACCTCGCGGTCGCGAGCCTGCTGCGCGTGCCGCACGTCGTCGTCGCGGTGAACAAGATCGACCTCGTCGACTACAGCGAGGCGCGCTACGAGGAGCTCGCGGCGGACATCCGCGCGGCCGCGACGTCGCTCGGCGTCGGCGACGTGCACACGATCCCCGTCTCGGCGCTCGTCGGCGACAACGTCGTGGACCGGGCGAGCGCGCGCACGCCCTGGTACGACGGCCCGAGCCTGCTCGAGCTGCTCGAGGAGCTCCCGACCGGCGACGACCCGGAGGCCGAGGCGTTCCGCTTCCCCGTCCAGGTCGTCATCCGCCCGCAGGCCGCGGCTGACGAGCGCTACCGCGACTACCGCGGGTACGCCGGGCAGGTCGCGTCGGGCGTCGTGACGGTCGGCGACGAGGTCGTGGTGCTGCCCTCCGGGCGCCGCACGACGGTCGTCGGGATCGACACCGCCGACTCCCTCGCGAGCGGCGCGGAGCTCACCGAGGCGTTCGCCCCGCAGTCGGTGACCATCCGCCTCGCCGACGACGTGGACGTCGCGCGCGGCGACCTCCTCGCGTCCGCGGCCGAGGCCCCCGACGTCACGCAGGACGTCGAGGGCACGGTGGCGTGGCTGGGCGACCGTCCGCTCCTGCCCGGCGCGCGCGTGCTGCTCAAGCACACGACCCGCACCGTGCAGGCCGTGGTGCGCGACGTCGTCGGGCGCCTCGACCTGGACACGGCCGAGCTCGAGCCCGCCGAGCGCCTGGAGCTCAACGACATCGGTCGCGTGACGCTGCGGCTCGCGTCGCCCGTCGCGGCGGAGGAGTACGTCGTGGCGCGCCGCACGGGGGCGTTCCTGCTCGTCGACGCGCAGGACGGCGGCACGCTCGCCGCCGGCATGGTCGGCGACGCGCTCGCCGCCGCCCGTCGCCCGGCGGAACGCCCCGGCTCCTACGCGATCTAGACGACACCTAGGCTGGCACCGTGACCGCACCCATCCACGAGACGTACCCCCTCGGCCTGCGTCTCGACGGCCGCCGCGTCGTCGTCGTCGGCGGCGGCCCCGTCGCCGCACGCCGCACGCGGGGCCTCCTCGACGCGGGCGCGGTCGTGACCGTCGTCGCGCCGTACGTGTGCGAGGACCTCGCCGAGCTGTTCGCGGCCCACGGCCCGGGGACCGCCGGTCACGCGGCGCACGCCCCGGCGGCCGTCCCGGCGCGGGACGCCCGGCTCTCCTGGGTGCGGCGCGACTACCTCACGGGCGACCTCGACGGCGCGTGGCTCGTCCACACCGCGACGGGCGACGCCCGCGTCGACGCCGAGGTCGCGGCCGACGCCGAGGCGGACCGCGTCTTCTGCGTCACCGCGGGCGACGCCGAGCGCGCGACCGCGTGGGTCCCGGCCGTCGCGCGCACGCTCGTGCCGGGCGCCGCGCCCGGGGCCGGGGAGGCCGAGGTCACGGTGGCCGTCAACGCCGGTCGGGACCCGCGGCGCGCCCAGCGCGTGCGCGACGCCGTCGCGGTGCTCCTCGAGACGGGCGAGCTGCCGCTGCGGGCGGTGCGGCCGGCCCGCGCCGTCGCCGCGGCGTCGGGCGACGCCGGGCACGAGGCGACGGGGGCGGGGTCCGTCACCGCGCCGCTCGTGCGGCCCGTGGGCTCCGTCGCCCTCGTCGGCGGGGGGCCGGGCGACGCGGGCCTGATCTCCGTGCGCGGGCGACGCGTGCTCGCGGAGGCCGACGTCGTCGTGGTCGACCGGCTCGCGCCGCGTGCGCTGCTCGCCGAGCTCGGCGACGACGTCGTGGTGGTGGACGTCGGCAAGACGTCGGGCAACCACCCCGTGCCGCAGGACGAGATCAACCGGATCCTCGTGCACCACGCCCTCGTGGGGAAGCGGGTCGTCCGGCTCAAGGGCGGCGACCCGTACGTGTTCGGGCGGGGCGGCGAGGAGCTCGACGCGTGCCGCGCCCACGGCGTCCCGGTGGAGGTCGTGCCCGGCGTGACGAGCGCCGTCTCCGTGCCCGCCGCCGCGGGGATCCCGGTGACGCACCGGGGCCTGTCGCGCGGGTTCACCGTGCTCACGGGGCACGAGGACGTCGGGAAGGTCCCCGCGGCGAGCGACCACACGGTCGTCCTGCTCATGGGTGTCTCGCGCCTCGCGGAGACGGCCGCGGCGCTCGTCGCGCAGGGCCGCTCGCCCGAGACGCCGGTCGCGGTCGTCGAGGACGGCTACGGCCCGCGCCAGCGGACGACGGTCGGGACGCTCGCGACCATCGCCGAGCGGGCCCGCGAGGCCGGAGTGCGGCCCCCGGCCGTGACCGTCGTCGGGGACGTGGTGACCCTCTCCCCCGCCTGGCCGCCCCGCACCCCGCCCGCCCCGCGCTGAGCGCGGGGGCCGCGGCTCAGAGGAGGCGGCGCTGGGCCGCCCAGCGGGTGAGCTCGTGACGGGACGACAGCTGGAGCTTGCGCAGGACCGCGGAGACGTGGGTCTCGACGGTCTTGATCGAGATGAACAGCTCCGACGCGACCTCGCGGTACGTGTACCCGCGCGCGATGAGGCGCATGACCTCCTGCTCGCGCGCGGAGAGCCGGTCGAGCTCGTCGTCGTGCACGGCGACGTCGCCCGCGCCCGTGCCGAACGCGTCGAGCACGAAGCCCGCGAGCCGCGGCGAGAACACCGCGTCGCCGCCCGCGACCTGCCCGACGGCGGCCGACAGGTCCGGCCCCGAGATCGCCTTCGTCACGTACCCGCGCGCGCCGGCACGGATGACCGCGACGACGTCCTCCGCGGCGTCCGACACGGACAGCGCGAGGAACCGCACGTCGCCCAGCACGTCGGCGCAGCGCTGGATGACCTCCGCGCCCCCGCCGCCGTTCCCGCCGGGCAGGTGCACGTCGAGCAGCACGACCGGGGGCCGCAGCTCGTGCACGCGCGCGACCGCCGACCCCACGTCGTCCGCCTCGCCCACGACCGTGACGAGCGCCGGGTCGAGGCTCGCGCGCACACCGGCCCGGAACATGTGGTGGTCGTCGACGAGCACCACGGGCACCGGCCCGGTGGCGGGTGCGCCGTCGGGCGTCGCGCTGGGGATGGTCGTCACGGGGTCTCCTCGCTCGGTGCGGTCCGCGCCGGGCCGGGGTCCGTCGGCACGTCCGTCGACACGGCCCGCGGCACGCGCAACCGTACCTCGGTGCCCCACCCCGGCCGGCTGATGATCTCGGCCTTGCCCCCGCGGCGCTGCACGCGCCCGAGGATCGACTCGCGCACCCCGAACCGGTCGGGGGCGACGTCGTCCATGTCGAAGCCCTCGCCCCGGTCGCGGACGAACACCTCGACCGCGGCGTCGCTCACCTCGAGGTAGACGGAGTACGGCGGCCCGCCGTGCGCGACGGCGTTGACGAGCGCCTCGCGCGTCGCCTGGAGGAGCGCCGCCGTCTCCTGCGTCGGGGTGCAGTCCCCCACCACGACGACGTCCACGACGACCGGCCCCGGCTCGGGGGCACCGGGCGCCGCGCCGATCGGCTCGGCGCGGCGGCCCACGCGCCCGTCCTCGACCTCCGCGACGAGCGCGCGCAGCTCGGCGGCGAGCGACGTCCCCGGCGAGGGGCGGTCGTCGTAGAGCCACTCGCGCAGCTCGCGCTCCTGGGCCCGCGCGAGGCGCGCGACCGTGTCGGCGTCGGAGGACCGGGCGCGGATGAGGGCGAGCGTCTGGAGCACGGAGTCGTGCAGGTGCGCGGCGATGTCGGCCCGCTCGGCCTCGCGCGCCCGGGCGGCGCGCTCGTCGCCGAGCTCGCGCACGAGTCGCAGCCACCACGGGGCGAGCACGATCGCGACGCCGGCGAGCACCGCGACCGCGGCCACCGCGGCGCGCACGATCTGGGTGGGCCGCGCGTCCTGCCCCACGAGCAGCACGATGCCGACGAGCACGAGCACGACGCCGCCCGCGATGCGCACGACCCCGGCGGGCGTGCGCCCGCCCGCTCGCGTGAGCAGCCGGCCCCGCTCGACGGCGTCGAGCTGGCTCCACGCGAGCGCCGCGCCCGCGAGCGCGATGAGCACCGGGATGACCCAGGAGACCTCGACGTCGACACCCGTGCGCAGAGCCACGAGCAGCGCCGCGCCGCCCAGCAGGACGACGCCGATCGCGACGTCGCGCACGGGCAGGCGCCGCACGCTCCCCTGGAGACGCGGCGCGAGCCGGGACAGGGAGGCGGGGCGCTGCTCGTCGCGCGCGGCCAGCGGGTCGCCGGTCGGCACGGTGAGCCACCAGAACACGTACAGCGCGACGCCCGCGCCGCCCGCGAGCGCGAGGAGCGCCATGACGAGGCGCACGACCCCGCCGCCGACGCCGAGGTGCGCCGCGAGGCCCGCGCACACGCCACCCACCCACCGGCCGCGCTCGGGGCGGCGCAGCGGCAGGTCGCGCGGTCGGGCGCCGGGCCGGGCAGCTGTCGTCACCCCCCGATCGTCACACGGCGCGGACGCCCCGAGCGCCCCCGGGCGGGGAAACCAGGGTCGGGCCCCGGACGGTTCAGGGTCGGGTCAGGGTGGCACCCGATACCGGCGGCGCCCCCCGGCGCACCAGCATGGTGGTCATGAGCACTCCCGACCTCCCCGGACCCGGCGCCCAGCCCGGGAGCTCCGGCGGCGACACCGAGACACCCGGCGCGCAGCCGGGCACCGTCCCCCCGGGGCCGAGCGGCCCCGACCACGGCGGCGGACCGGGCTGGACCGGCCCCGCCGGCCCGCCTCCGGGCTCACCGGGCGAGGCACCCCGGCGTCCGAGCGGCACCGACGGCTTCTTCGACGCGGTGCGCCGCGTCGGCATCTACCGCTCGGACGACCGCTGGATCGGCGGCGTCGCGTCCGGCGTGGCGGAGCGGTTCGGGATCGACCCGCTGGTCGTGCGCGGCCTGCTGTTCGTGACGTTCTTCCTCTCCGGCGCCGGGCTCGTCCTGTACGGCGCGGCGTGGGCGCTGCTGCCCGAGCGTCGCGACGGACGCATCCACCTCCAGGAGGCGTTCCGCGGCAACGTCGACGTCGCGCTGCTCGGCGCCGCGGCGTTCGTCGTGGTCGGGTTCTCGTGGGGCGGCGGATGGTGGTCGTGGTGGGACGCGCTCCACCTGGGCTGGCTGACCGGCCTGTTCTGGGTCGCGGCCTTCGTCACCGTCGCGGTCGTCGCTGTCTCGGCGCTCACGCAGCGCGGCCCCCGCGGTGGCCAGGGCACGCCTCCGCAGGCTCCGCCGTGGCCGGGCGGTCCGGGACACGGTCCGGGCGGTCCGGGTCACGGCCCGGGTGGTCCGGGTCACGGCCCGGGCGGTGCCGGTCCGGCGCAGGGCCCGTACGCCCCGGGCGGCCCGACGGCGACCCCCGGCGCCCCCGCGGGCGGCGCGCCCTCGGACGCCCCGTGGGGCAGCGCCGGCCCGGCGTACCCGAGCGGCCCCGCGTACCCGGGCGGCCCGGCGTACCCGGGCGGCCCGACGACGTCCGGCACCCCCGGCGGGTCGCCCGTGGGCGGTGCGCCGACGGGGACGCAGGACGACGCGGTCTGGTCGGCGGAGGCGAGCCCGTACGCCGCCCCCGCGCCCGGCGTGACCGCGCCCCTCCCCCCGCACGCGCCGTACGCCCCGTCCCCGCAGGGCGGCGCGCCGCAGCCGCCGCTCCCGCCGCAGCCCGCGCGGGCCCCGCGCCCGCCGAAGCCCCCGCGCCCGCGCGGCCCGGGTGCGACGACGACCGGCGTCGTCGTCGGGCTGAGCCTCCTCCTGGGGGCGCTGCTCCTCGTGCTCGACCGCCAGGGCGAGCTGCCCTGGCCGGTGTTCCTGACCTGGGCGGGCCTCAGCGGGATCCTCGCGGGCCTCGCCATCGTGGTGAGCGGGCTCCGCGGGCGGACGAGCGGCGGCCTCGGCTGGCTCGCGGTGGTCCTGCTCGTCGTCGCGCTCCCCGCCTCGGCGTGGCGCACGACCCCGTTCACCGTGTTCGTCGACGACTCCGTGCGGACCGTCACCGACGGCACGCACCGCATCACCGACCCCGACGTCGCCGAGCAGGGGTTCGGCGTGTCGTTCGGCGACCCGCGCATCGACCTGTCCGACCTGGACCTGTCGGAGGCGACCACCGGCTCGCCCGTCGAGGTCCCCGTCCGGCTCGGCGCGGGCGACGCGACGGTCGTCGTGCCGGACGGCGTCCCCGTCCGCGCCGAGGTCCAGGTGCTCGCGGGCAACGCGCGCTGGCACGTGGACGGCGACCGCCAGGAGATCGGCGGGGTCAGCACGCAGCCGGTGACGTTCGACAACGACGAGGTCCAGGCGGGCGACGACCCGCTGCTCGTGCTGCAGGTCGAGGTTGGCGCCGGCCAGGTCACGATCGAGGAGGACTGATGAACGACGAGAACCGCCGCGACGACGACACGCGGCCGCTCGGGGACGAGCTGTTCGACCCTGCCCCCGCGCAGGACCCCGAGCCGGCTCAGCGGCAGGAACGCCGGGAGGCGTCCGGGACGGACGCGACGGTCCCGCTCCCCGCCGTGACGCCCGCGGCCGACGCCCGCGCGACGACCCCGCTCCCGGCCGCGGCACCGCTGACCGACACCGAGGCCACGACGCCACTGCCTGCCACGCCGCTGCCCGCCACGCCGCCGGCCGACCCGCTGTCGGTCGACGGATCGTCCGTCGACGCGCCGCCCGTCGGTGCCCCGTCGGCCGGTGCCCCGTCGACTGGTGCGCCGCTCTACGGCGCGGCCCCGACGACGTCGGGCGCCGACCCGTCGTCCACGGGCGGGACGCCCGGCGCGGGCGGGACGCCCGGCGCGGGTGGGGTCGCGGACCCCGGCCCGCTCCCGCGGCGCGGCCCGCGCGTCGCCACGATCGTGTGGGGCTTCGTCATCGTCGCCTTCGCCGTCGTGGTGCTCGCGGCCGCGCTCGGTGCCCGGGTCGACCTGGGGCTCGCGACGATCGTCGTGCTCGCCGCGGCGGGCGTCACGCTCGTCGTCGGGTCGATCGTCTCCGGGGCACGGCGCCGTCGGGGCTGAGCCGCACCGGGACCTGCGGACACGCCGAGGGCCGTGGCACGTCGTGCCACGGCCCTCGGTGTGCCCGAGCGACGCCGCCCCGCACGCTCTCCCCGGTGCGACCCGGTGGGAGCGGGTCCTCGGCGCCCGGACGGGCTGCCGGGACGGTCAGGGGGTCGGTTCCTCGCCCCGCCGCGTCGGGCCGTCGGCCCGGTGCTCGGGCGTGGTAGGCCCGGTCGTCGTCGTCGTGGTGTCGGGCGAGGCCGCGGGCGAGGAGCCCGGTGCGCTCGGCGTGCCCGTGCCGGCGGCACCGGTCGGCTCGACGGGCGTCGCCGTCGTGCCGGGAGCGGCCGCGCGGGCCTCGGCGCCGGGGGTCGAGAGCGCGGAGGGGCGGCCCGGGGAGGTCGGCTCGGGACGCACGGGAGGCGCCGTCGGCGACGGCTCGACGTGCCCCGGCGCGGCGTGCGCGGGCGCGGCGTGCCGACCGGCGTCCGACAGGTCGCCCGACGACGAGTAGCCGCCCGGGGTCTCGACGGCGACGCTCGGCCCGCCCGCGAGCCGCCGGAGCGCGATGCCGACGAGGATGAACAGGATGCCCAGCCCGATGACGAGCGCGCACACCCCGAACGCGACGACGGACGTGAACAGCGACGCGCGCAGGAACGAGGCCGTCATGACGGTCTGGCGCGTCGGGTCGTCCTGACCGAGCTCGGCGTAGGTCTTGCCGCCGCTCGCCTCGAGCGCGTGCTTGTTGATGACCTCGGCCTGCGCGTACGCGGTGAGCGGCCCGTTGACGTGGCGCCCCGCGAGGAACGACGCGTCGTCGGAGACGGTGATCTCCTCGGCGGACAGCTGGTTCGACACGACGATCCATGTGCCGATGCCCGCGAGGAGAAGGATGATGCCCGCGATGATCGACACGAGACCGATGCCCCGTGCCCCCTTCGTCGGTGTGACGGTGACGGTGCTCGACATGGCGCGTTCTCCCCTTCGTCAGGACCCACCTGCAACCGCCCGCACGAGACCGCCCGCGGGTGCGGGTCGGTCACGGGACGGTCGAACCACCCATACGGGGCCCACGGTAGCGACGGGAGCGGAGCACCGCGCGGCGAACGCGCACCTCAGGGCGGGCGCGGCGGCGACCGCGCGGCCCGCCGGGGCCGGGATGGGAGGATGCGGTCCGTGCGCATCACCCACCTGACCGACTGCTACCTGCCGCTGCTCGGCGGCATCGAGACCCAGGTCGCGCGGCTCGCGCAGCAGCAGGCGGCCGCCGGTCACGACGTCGCGGTCGTCTGCACGACGCCCGCGCGCCCCGGCGCGCACGGCGTGTCGACCGAGCGGGACGGTGACGTCACGGTGCACCGGCTCGCCGCGCGCGTCCCGGGCGGCTACCCCGTGCACCCGCGCGCGCCGCACCACGTGGCGCAGGTCCTGCGCGCCGACCGGCCCGACGTCGTGCACCTGCACATGGGCGTGCTGACGCCCTCCACCCAGGCGTCGCTGCGGACGGTCGTGCGCGCGGGGCTGCCCGCGGTGCTCACCGTGCACAGCGTCTGGGGCGGCGCGGAGCGCGCGTTCGCCGGGCTCGACCGCGTGGTCCGCTGGTCCCGCTGGCCCGTGCTGTGGTCGGCCGTGAGCGAGCTGACCGCCGCTCCCCTGCGCCGCATCGTCGGCGACCACGGCGAGGTCGTGGTGCTGCACAACGGCCTCGACCTCGACGCGTGGCGCGTCCCGCGCACCGAGCGCGCCGACCGCATGGAGGGCCCGGCCGTCCACGTCGTGGCCGCGACGCGGTTCGCGCCCCGCAAGCGCGTGCTGCCGTTCCTCGAGGTCGTGCGCGACGCCGTCGCGCGCCTCCCCGAGGGGGCGCTGCACGTGACGCTCGCCGGGGACGGACCCGAGCTGGCCGACGCGCGGCGCTACGTCACCGAGCGCGGGCTGGGGTCGGTCGTGTCGCTCCCCGGCCGCCTGGACGCGACGGGCCTCCAGCGGCTCTACGCGCGCGCCGACGTGTTCGCCGCGCCCGCCGTCGAGGAGGCGTTCGGCATCGCCGCGCTCGAGGGCCAGGCCGCCGGGCTGGCGGTGCTCACGCGCTCGCAGTCGGGCGTCGCGGAGCGCCTCACCGACGGCGTCGACGCGCTCGTGGCGGACGACGACGCCGGCCTCGCCGACGCGCTCGTGCGCCTCGCGGCCGAGGACGGCCTGCTCGACCGGATCGTCGCCCACAACCGGGACGTGCCGTCGTCGGCGGGCTGGCCGCGCGTGCTCGCCGACGTGGAGCGGGCATACGAACGGGCCGCGACGATCGCCGTGGATCGTCGGGCCCGTCCGTCCCGCTAGGGGGTCACTCCCACTCGATGGTGCCCGGGGGCTTGCTCGTCACGTCGAGCACGACGCGGTTGACCTCGGAGACCTCGTTGGTGATGCGCGTCGAGATGACGGACAGCACGTCGTAGGGCAGGCGAGTCCAGTCGGCCGTCATCGCGTCCTCGGACGAGACGGGGCGCAGCACGATCGGGTGGCCGTAGGTGCGGCCGTCGCCCTGGACGCCGACCGAGCGGACGTCGGCGAGCAGCACGACCGGGCACTGCCAGATCTCGTCGTCCAGACCCGCCTTCGTGAGCTCCTCGCGCGCGATCGCGTCAGCGGCGCGCAGCGTCTCGAGGCGGTCCGCCGTGACCTCGCCGACGATGCGGATGCCGAGCCCGGGGCCGGGGAACGGCTGGCGCGCGACGATCTCCTCGGGCACGCCGAGCTCGCGGCCGACCGCGCGGACCTCGTCCTTGAACAGGGTGCGCAGCGGCTCGACGAGCGAGAACTGCAGGTCGTCGGGCAGGCCGCCGACGTTGTGGTGGCTCTTGATGTTCGCCGCGCCCTCGCCGCCGCCGGACTCGACGACGTCCGGGTAGAGCGTGCCCTGCACGAGGAACTTGACCTCAGCGCCGTGCTCGCCCGCGTCCTCGACGATCTGGCGCGCCGCGTCCTCGAACACGCGGATGAACTCGCGGCCGATGATCTTGCGCTTGGTCTCCGGGTCGCTGTGCCCGGCGAGCGCGGTGAGGAACCGCTCCTTCTCGTCGCGGATCACGAGGTTGACGCCCGTCGCCGCGACGAAGTCGCGCTCGATCTGCTCGACCTCGCCCGCGCGCATCAGCCCGTGGTCGACGTGCACGCACGTGAGCTGGTCGCCCACCGCACGCTGCACGAGCGCCGCGGCGACGGCGGAGTCCACGCCGCCCGAGAGGGCGCAGATGACGCGCGCGTCGCCGACCTGGGCGCGGATCGCAGCGACCTGGTCCGCGATGACGTTGCCGGGCGTCCAGTCCGGTGCGAGGCCCGCGCCGTCGTACAGGAAGTGCTCCAGCACGGTCTGGCCATGGGCGGAGTGCTTGACCTCCGGGTGCCACTGCACGCCGTAGAGGCGACGCTCGCGGTCCTCGAACGCGGCGACCGGCGAGCCCGACGACGTCGCGAGGACCTCGAAGCCCTCGGGCGCGCGGTGCACGGCGTCGCCGTGGCTCATCCATGTGGTCTGGTTCTGCGGTGTGCCGTCGAGCAGCACGCCCGCGGCGCACACCTCGACCTCGGTGCCGCCGTACTCGCGCAGACCCGTCTGGGCGACCTCGCCGCCGAGCGCCTTCGCCATGGCCTGGAAGCCGTAGCAGATGCCCATGACGGGCACGCCGGCCTCGAACAGCGCCGGGTCGACGAACGGGGCACCCGTCGCGTACACGGACGAGGGACCGCCCGAGAGGATGATCGCGGCCGGGTCCTTGGCGAGCATCTGCTCGACCGTGAAGGTGTGCGGCACGATCTCGGAGTAGACCTTGGCCTCGCGCACGCGGCGCGCGATGAGCTGCGCGTACTGGGCGCCGAAGTCGACGACGAGCACGGGCCGCGGGGTCGAGGCCACCTCGGCGGTGGTGGGGGTGTCGGGAGCGGTGGCGGGTGACGTCACCCGTCCAGGATAGTCGCCGTGCGGCGGGGCTCGTCCCGCGTCTCAGGCGCCGGTGCGCACCTCGGCGCGCGCCGCGACGCGCTCGCGCAGGGCGCGGGCGGCCGCCTCCGGGTTGCTCGCCGCCGTGATCGCGCGCACCACCACGATCCGGGTCGCGCCCGCGTCGAGGACCGCGTCGAGCCGGTCCGCGTCGATCCCGCCGATCGCGAACCAGGGCGTCGCGGGCCGGGTCGCCGCGACGTCGCGCAGCAGGTCCAGGCCGACGGCGGCCCGCCCCGGCTTCGTCGGGGTCGCCCACAGCGGACCCACGCAGAAGTAGTCCACCGCCGGGTCGGCCTCTGCCGCGGCCGCCTGCGCGGCCGAGTGCGTGGACCGGCCGAGCGCGGGCCCCGCGCCGAGCAGCGCCCGCACGGCCGGGACCGGCAGGTCGCCCTGGCCCATGTGCACGACCGGCGCGCCCGTGACCGACGCCACGTCCGCCCGGTCGTTCACGGCCCACAGCGCGCCGTGCTCCGTCGCTACGCGCGCGACGAGCTCCTGGAGCTCGAGCTCGCGCGCGACGTCGAGCGTCTTGTCGCGGAGCTGCACGACGTCCACCCCGCCCGCGAGCGCCGCCCGCAGGAAGTCCTCGAGGTCGCCGCGCTCCTCGCGCGCGTCCGTGCAGAGGTAGAGCCGCGCGTCGGCGAGCCGGGCGCGTGCGGCGTCCGCCGACGGGGCGGGAGTGGCCGGGGTGGTGGAGGTCTCGGAGCTCACCCGCGGGAGCCTAGCCTCGGCGGCTCCTCGGCAGGAGGTACTGTGGCCGACAGCACGGGAGCCCCGCACGGGGCTGAGAGGGCGTCGCCGCCGACCGTCGAACCTGATCTGGGTCATGCCAGCGAAGGGAGCGCACATGAGCCTGTCCGTCCACCCGTCCGCGGGTGGCTCCGTCGTGCCCGACGGCGCGCGCGACGTCGTCGTCGTGGGGGGCGGGATCGTGGGTCTCGCCGTCGCGTGGCGCGCCGCGCGCGCGGGCATGACCGTCACGGTGCTCGACCCGGCGCCGGGCGCGGGCGCGACCCACGCCGCCGCGGGGATGCTCGCACCGGTGACCGAGGCCGACTTCGGGGAGGAGGCCGCCCTGCGGCTCCACCTCGCGGCCGCCGCGGCGTGGCCGGCGTTCGCCGCGGACCTGCGCGCTGCGACGGGGGCGGACGTCGGGCTGCGGACCGCCGGGACGCTCACCCTCGCCTACGACGCGGACGACCTCGCGCTGCTCCGCCGCGTCCTCGCCCTGCACGCCGCGCACGGTCTCGCGTCGCACGAGCTCACCGTCGCGGACGCGCGCCGCCGCGAGCCGTACCTGGGCCCGCGCGTCGCCGGGGCGGCGTGGGCCCCCGCGGACCACGCCGTCGACCCGCGCGCGACGCACGCCGCGCTGCTCGCGGCGCTCGGCGGACGCGACGCCGCGGGTGCGGGCTCGGCCGCCGGGACCCGAGTCGTCCGCGCGTCCGCGACCCGGCTCGCGCTCGATGCCGGGCGCGTGGTCGGCGTGCACGACGACGCAAGCCGGCTCCACCGCGCGGGTGCGGTCGTCGTCGCGGCGGGCTGGCAGTCGGGCGCCCTGCTCGCGGACGTGCCGGGCGTCGTCGTGCCCACGCGGCCGGTGAAGGGCCAGACGCTGCGGCTCGACGCCGGCCCGGACCTCGCGCTGGAGCACGTCGTGCGCGGGCTCGTGCAGGGGCGGCCGGTGTACGTCGTGCCGCGCGACCCCGAGCCGGCGGGGCCGCGCGCCGGGCACCGGGAGGTCGTCGTCGGGGCCACCACCGACGAGAACCCGGACGACCGCCGCGCCAGCGCCGGCGGGGTCTTCGCGCTCCTGCGGGACGCGCGCGCCCTCCTGCCGGGGATCGACGAGGCCGCGCTGGTCGAGGTGACGCCGCGGGGGCGCCCCTCGACCCCGGACAACCTCCCGCTCGTCGGGCCGACGGACGTCCCGGGGCTGCACCTCGCGACGGGCCACGGCCGCAACGGCATCCTGCTCGCCCCGCTCACGGCCGACGCCGTCGTCGCCGGGCTCGGCGGGCTCTCCGGCCTGGGCGGGACCGAGGCCGGCGACGACGTCGCGACCGCCCTCGCCACCGCCCGCACCGACCGCTTCGCCCGCACCGCCACCACACCGAGGTGAGACCCGTGACCGCACCCGCACCCACCGCGCTCGTCAACGGCGAGCCCTACCCGCTCGACGGCGACGTCGACCTGGAGCGGCTCGTCGCCGCGCTCGTCCCCGCCTACGTCGCCGACGGCACGCCGCAGGGCGTCGCGGTGGCCGTCGGGGACGCCGTCGTGCCGCGCGGCGCCTGGGCGACGACCGTCGTCGCGCCCGGGGACCGCATCGAGATCGTCACCGCCGTCCAGGGCGGCTGAGGAGGACCCATGACCACGACCGACGTCTCCCCCGCCACCGCGAGCGGCCCGGCCGGCGCCGACGACCCGCTCGTCGTCGCCGGCACCCCGATCGGGTCGCGCCTCGTCATGGGCACCGGCGGGGCCGCGAACCTGCTCACGCTCGAGGACGCGCTCGTCGCGTCGGGCACCGCCCTGACGACCGTCGCGATGCGACGCGTCGCCGTCCGCGCCGGCGGGGACGCGAGCCCCGACGCCGGGATCTGGGCGCTGCTCGCGCGCCTCGGCATCCGCGCGCTGCCCAACACCGCCGGGTGCTTCTCGGTGCGGGAGGCCGTCCTCACCGCGCACCTCGCGCGCGAGGCGTGCGGCACCGAGTGGGTCAAGCTCGAGGTGATCGCCGACGACGTGACCCTCCTGCCCGACCCGGTCGGCCTCGTCGAGGCGGCCGACCAGCTCGTGCGCGACGGGTTCGTCGTGCTGCCCTACACGAACGACGACCCGATCCTCGCCCGACGGCTGGAGGACGTCGGCTGCGCCGCCGTCATGCCCCTCGGGGCGCCCATCGGCACGGGGCTCGGCATCCTCAACCCGCGCAACATCGAGGCGATCGCCGCCGCGGCACGGGTGCCCGTGATCCTCGACGCGGGGATCGGCACGGCGTCCGACGCCGCGCTCGCCATGGAGCTCGGCTGCGACGGCGTGCTCCTCGCGACGGCCGTCACGCGCGCCGCCGACCCGGTCCGCATGGCCCGCGCGATGCGCCTCGCCGTCGAGTCGGGCCGGCTCGCCGCGGGCGCCGGGCGCATCCCCCGCCGCGAGGGCGCCCTGGCGAGCTCGTCCCCGCAGGGCCGCCTCGACCTGGCTCTCTGACCCCGTCCACCAGGCCGTCCCGGCGGGCCGAGCAGGCCATCCCGGCTCGTCCGCCGACCAGGACGCACCACGACCACCTGGTCGACGTGCAGGGGGACGCTAGGGGGCGAGAGTTTCCAGGGCGGCGAGGAGGGCGGGGACGCCGCCGACGACGGAGCGTGCGTCGAAGCCCGCGGCGCGGGCGGCGTCGGCGACGCGGGCCGACCGGCCGCCGACCGCGCACACCACGAGCACCGGGCGGTCGGCGGGCAGGTCCGCGAGCGCCGCGGCGGCACCGGGGTCCTGCGCGCCGCCGAGGAACGCGCCGCTCGGGACGAGCGTCGACCCGGGGAGCGGGCGCACCTGCGCCTCCCAGTCCTCGCGGACGTCGAGCAGGAAGGGTGCGGCGTCGTCGGCCCGCAGCAGGGCGGCCGCGTCAGGGGCGGACACGTCGCGCGGCGCGGGCCCCGCTGCCCCGGTCGGCCCCGCCCCGGCACCGGGCGTCGCCACGGCCTGCGCCGCGGGCCGGAGCCCGCAGAACGCGGCGTAGGCGTCGTCGCCCGGCAGGAGCGCGGTGACGGGCTCGCGCGTCGGGTCGGCGCGCACGGTGAGCTGGCGCCACGAGAGGTCGAGGGCGTCGTAGACGGCGAGGCGGCCCAGCAGCGTCGTGCCGGCGCCGGTGACGAGCTTGATCGCCTCGGTCGCCATGACGGAGCCGACGGTGCCGCACATCGCGCCGAACACACCGCCGGTGGCGCAGTCGGGTGCCGCGCCCGGGGGCGGCGGGACGGGGAACACGTCGCGGTAGGTGACCCCGCGCGGACCTCGCTCTCCCGGCCCCGCGGGGTCGGGACCCGCGGCGCCCGGGTGCGCGGCGTCGTCGGGCACGGCGAACCGGGGCGCGGCCCAGAAGACGCTGACCTGTCCCTGGAAGCGGTAGATCGAGCCCCAGACGACGGGCAGGCCGAGGACCTCGGCCGCGTCGGAGACGAGGTAGCGGGTCGGGAAGTTGTCGGCGCCGTCGAGCACGACGTCGTAGCCGCGCAGCACCTCGAGCGCGTTGTCCGCGTCGAGCCGCAGCGCGTGCTCGACGACGTGGACGTGCGGGTTGAGGTCCGCGATGCTCTCGCGCGCGGAGTCGACCTTGCGGCGCCCGACGTCCGACCCGCCGTGGATGACCTGGCGCTGGAGGTTGGACGTGTCGACGGCGTCGTCGTCGACGATGCCGATCGTGCCGACGCCCGCGGCGGCGAGGTAGAGCAGCGCGGGGCTGCCGAGGCCGCCCGCGCCGACGACGAGCACGCGCGCGGCCGCGAGCCGCCGCTGGCCCTCGGTGCCGACGCCCGGCAGCGCGAGGTGGCGCGCGTAGCGCTCGAGCTCCGGCGTCGAGAGCTCGGGACCGGGCGCGACGAGGGGCGCGAGCGGCGTCGTCATGCCGCGTACTGCTCCTCCAGCGCGACGAGCTTCGCGTCGGCCTCGGCGTGCACCTTCTTCTCGAGGATGAACGACATGACCGGGACGACGCCGGCGAACACCATCGTCGCGAGGCGACCCCAGCCCCAGCGCATCTTGGTCCACAGGTCGAGCACCGTGACGAGGTACACGACGTAGATCCAGCCGTGCGCGAAGGGGATCCAGGACACGTACCGCATGATCCCGTCGACGTCGACGAACTGGCCCACGCCGTACCTGACGATCATCTCGACGCACAGGATGAGCAGCATCACGCCCGTGATGATCGCGAGGACCCGGTAACGCGCGAGCGCGCCGCGCGCCTTGCGGATCGCGGTGCGCGCCGCCTCCGTGCTGGGGGCCGCCGCGTCGGCGGGGGCGACGACGGGCGCGTCGGTCGGGGTGGCCGGGTCCTGCGTGGTCATGGGAGAGGTCCTCGTTCCGGGCGAGACGGCCGCGGCGGTCTCCGCCGCGTGCGGTGGCGTGACGCAGTCGCCGTGTTAAACCGTCGCCGCGTGTCGGACGCCGAACCTAGGGTAGAACACCGTGCGACCCCTCCCTCTCCCCGACCCGGGGACCCCCGACCTGCGCGGCCCGTCCCGTTACCTCCTCTGGATCGCCCGGCGCCAGTGGACGGTGCTCACGGTGTCCGTGCTGCTCGGGCTCGTGAACTTCGCGTGCCAGGCGTTCCAGCCGTACATGCTCGGCCGCGCGCTCGACGAGGGGCTCACCGCCGGGTTCGGCGCGGAGCTGTGGCGCTGGGCGGGCCTCCTGCTCGCGCTGGGCCTGGGCATCGTCGTCACGGGCGTGACGCAGCACCGGTTCGACATCGCGAACTGGCTGCGCTCGGCGCTCACGACGTCGCAGCTCGTGGGCGACGTCACGGCCCGCTCGGGCGACGCGATCACCGAGGAGCTCCCGACGGGCGAGGTCGTGTCCACCGTCGCGAGCGACGCGATGCGCGTGGGCCAGCTCTTCTCGATGATGGGCCAGTTCCTCGGCGCGCTCGGCGCGTACGTGGTCGTGGCGGTCATCATGCTCTCGACGTCGCTCCAGCTCGGGCTCGTCGTCGTGCTGGGCCTGCCGGTCGTGGCCGCGGTGCTCGCGTTGCTCGTCAAGCCGCTGCAGCAGCGCCAGGCCGCGCAGCGCGAGGCGCAAGGTCGCCTGACGACGCTCGGCGCGGACACGGTGTCGGGCCTGCGGATCCTGCGCGGCATCGGCGGCGAGGGCGTGTTCGTGGGCCGCTACGCGCGGCAGTCGCAGAAGGTCCGCGAGGCCGGCGTGAAGGTCGCGCACACGCAGGCCACGCTCGACGCGCTCCAGGTGCTGCTGCCCGGCCTGCTCGTCGTGCTCGTCGTCTACCTCGGCGCGACGGCGGCCCTGCGCGGCGAGATCACGCCCGGCCAGCTCGTCGCGTTCTACGGGTACGCGGCGTTCCTCGGCTGGCCGCTCCAGGTCGCGACGCAGATGCTCAACATCGCGACGCGCGCCCACGTCGCCGCGCGCAAGATCGTGCGCGTCCTCGCCGTCGAGCCGGCCGCGGGCGCGAGCCCGGCCACCGCGCCCATGCCGCCCGAGGGCAGCCCCCTCGTCGACGAGACGAGCGGCCTGGTGCTCGAGCCGGGACGCGTCGTCGCGCTCGTCTCGGCGGACCCGGACGCGTCGGCGGCCGTCGCGACCCGGCTGGGCCGGTTCGACGACGCCGCGGAGGCGGCCACGCCCGTGCGGCTCGGCGGCACACCGCTCGCCGCGCTCGA
Organism: Cellulosimicrobium sp. AB352; assembly: GCF_049538415.1. Lineage (NCBI taxonomy): Bacteria > Bacillati > Actinomycetota > Actinomycetes > Micrococcales > Promicromonosporaceae > Cellulosimicrobium > Cellulosimicrobium sp. AB352. The sequence continues at coordinate 163,339 of NZ_JBMVFX010000002.1, forward strand.
CAAGCACGCGCTCCGGCGCCGCGTCGTCGTCGCCGAGGCGACGCCGCAGCTCTTCTCGGGCGCGCTGCGCGACGAGCTCGACGCGCGCGGCACCGCCACGGAGGCCGAGGTGCTCGCCGCGGTGAGCACGGCCGACGCGCACGACGTGCTCGACTCCGTGCCCGACGGCCTCGCGGGCGAGCTGCCCGAGAAGGGGCGGTCGCTCTCGGGCGGCCAGCGCCAGCGCGTCGCGCTCGCCCGGGCGCTCCTCACGGACCCGGAGATCCTCGTCCTCGTCGAGCCGACGAGCGCCGTCGACGCGCACACCGAGGCGCGGATCGCCGCGAGCCTCGCGCAGGCCCGTCGCGGGCGCACGACCCTCGTCGTCACGGCGTCGCCGCTCGTGCTCGAGCACGTCGACGAGGTGCTGCTCCTCGAGGACGGCCGGGTCACGGCGCGCGGCACGCACCGCGACCTCGTCGACCGCGCCCACTCCCCCGCGACCGCACCGGACGACGACGCGGCCCGGTACCTGCGCGTCGTCGGGCGCTCGCTCGACGACACCCCCGCACTCGCCCGCACCGCACCCGAAGGAGGCCAGGCATGAGGCTCCCCGTCGCCGACGGCCCCGCCGTCCGCGCCGCCGCCGGACGCCTGTTCGCCCGGCACCGCGGCACGTTCGTGCTCATCGCCGTCCTCCACACCCTGGCCGCGGTCGCGGGCCTCGTGGGGCCGTGGCTCCTCGGCCGGCTCGTCGACGCCGTCACCGAGGGCACCACGTCGTCGTACGTGACGACGGTCGTCGCCGTGGGCGCGGGCGCGGTCCTGGCGCAGGCCGTCCTGCGCCGGTACGCGCAGCGCCTGTCCATGGTCTTCGGCGAGACCGTGTTCGCCGAGCTCCGCGAGGACCTCGTCGAGACGGTGACGTCGCTGCCGCTGTCCACGGTCGAGCGCGCGGGCACGGGCGACCTCGTGGCGCGCACGACGAACGACGTCGACCGCATCCAGCACGCCGTGCGGTTCGGCGTGCCGCAGCTCCTCGTCGCGGTCGTCACGCTCGTGCTCACGGCGGTCGCGGCCGTCGTCGTCGCGCCGCTCGTGGCGCTCGCGCTGTTCGTGGGCGTGCCGCTGCTCGTCGTCGTGTCGCGGTGGTACCTCAAGCGCGCGTCGGCCGGCTACCAGCGCGAGGCCGCCGCCTACGCGACGCTCAACGGCACCATCACCGAGAGCGTCGAGGGCGCGCGCACGGTCGACGCGCTCTCGCTCACCGAGCGCCGCCAGGCGCGCGTGCGCGCCGACCTCACCGAGGCGTTCGAGGCCGAGCGGTACACCCTCGGGCTGCGCACCGTGCTGTTCCCGGGCATCGACCTCGCCATCGCGATCGCGCCCGTCGCCGCGCTCGTGTGGGGCGCGTGGCTGCTCTCGCAGGGCCAGACGACGCTCGGCGCCGTGGCCACGGTGACGACCTACGCGTTCCAGCTCGCCGGGCCGGTGTGGAACCTCATCTTCTGGCTCGACGAGATCCAGGTCGCCGCGGCGTCGTACGCGCGCATCGTCGGCGTCGCGCAGGTGCCCGGCGACCGCACCCCGACGGGCGACGTGCCCGACGGCGACCGCCTCGTCGCGCGCGACGTCGAGTACGCCTACCGCGAGGGTCACCCCGTGCTGCACGGCGTCTCGCTCGACCTCGAACCGGGCGAGCGGCTCGCCGTCGTCGGGCCGTCGGGCGCGGGCAAGTCGACCCTGGGCCGCATGCTCGCGGGCATCCACCCCCCGACGGCGGGGTCCGTCCGCTCCGGCGGCGTGCGGCTCGTCGACCTGCCGCTCGAGGACCTGCGGCGCGAGGTCGCGCTCGTCACGCAGGAGCACCACGTGTTCGTCGGCACGCTCGCGGACAACCTGCGCCTCGCGAAGGTCGACGCGGACGAGGCCGAGCTGCTCGACGCGCTCGACGCCGTCGACGCGCGCGGGTGGGCCGAGTCGCTGCCCGAGGGCCTCGCCACGGCCGTGGGGTCGGGCGGGCACGTGCTCACCCCGGCGCAGGCGCAGCAGCTCGCGCTCGCGCGCCTCGTGCTGCTCGACCCGCACACGCTCGTGCTCGACGAGGCGACGTCGCTCCTCGACCCCCGGGCGGCCCGCCACCTCGAGCGCTCGCTCGACGCCGTGCTGGCCGGCCGGACGGTCGTCGCGATCGCGCACCGCCTGCACACCGCGCACGACGCCGACCGCGTCGCCGTGGTCGACGGCGGCCGCATCAGCGAGATCGGCCCGCACGACGAGCTCGTCGCCGCGGGCGGCGACTACGCGCGGCTCTGGCACTCCTGGCAGCAGGAGTAGCGCCGGTCGGTGCCAAGATGGTGCCGATGCCTGGAACCACGAGCGCCACCCCGCACGACCTCCCGACCCTCCCGAGCCCCTGGCGGGCCCGGGTCCCCGGCTACGCCGACATCGACGCGCTCGTCCGGCTGCGGCGCCTGGACGAGCTCCAGGGCACGGGCTCGACGCACGTCGACCCCGCCGGGATCGAGTCCGAGGTCGCAGGGCTGGCCTCCTGGACGCGGCGCCAGCTGGTCGCCGTCGGGCCCGACGACGTCCCGCGCGCCTGGGTGACCGTGCACGACCGTGCCGCCGGGCGGGCCACCGTCTGGGGCTACTTCGACCGCGACGTGGCCGAGGTCGACGCGATCGCGGACGCGTTCTACCGCTGGGCGGAGCGCACCGCGGTCGCGATGGCGCGCCTGCGCGGCGTGACGGCGACGCGCCTCGACGAGAGCCCGTTCGCCGACGACACGCGCCAGGCGCAGTGGCTGACCCGGGCCGGGTACGCGCGGCGGCGCAGCTGGTTGCACATGACGCGCCCCGTCGTCCCGGACGAGGCCGCGCTCGCCCCGCGCGCCGGGGTCATGGTCCGCCCGGTCGAGCGGCACGAGAACGGGATGCCTGTCGCGGCCGACCTCCAGGTCGTGCACCAGATGCTGGAGACGTCCTTCCAGGACCACTTCAACTCCTACCGGGAGAGCTTCTCGGAGTTCGTGCAGCGGCTCCGCGAGGACCCGGGCCACAGCTGGGACCACTGGTGGCTCGCGTACGTGGAGACCGACGACGGCCACCGGGTCCCCGCGGGCACGGTCGTGTGCTCGTCGATCGCCGCGGGCGAGAGCGGCGCGCGGGGCACCTACGTCGAGTACATCGGGGTGACGCGCGCCGCCCGCGGCCGCGGCGTGGCGAAGTCGCTGCTCGCGACGGTGATCGCGGACGCCGCCCGGGACGGTCGCGACCGCGTGGCGCTCGAGGTCGACGCCGACTCCCCCACGAAGGCCGACCAGCTCTACCGCTCGCTCGGCTGGGAGACGGACTACGTCACCGAGTCGTGGTTCAAGGACCTCGACCTCGACGGCTGACCGCGGGCGGCCGGGACGCGCAGCCGGTCGCGGGCCCGGACGCGCCGGTGCCCGGCCGTCGCGGACGACGACCGGGCACCGGGTGACGCGGCCTCGGGTGGCCTGGCGGAGTCAGACGACCCGATGGGACGAGCGCGTCAGAAGCACGAGACGTGGATCGCCACCGACGCGTCGGTCGACGTCGCGTAGGCGGTGCCCTGGCCGTCGTCGTCGTACATCGTCACCGCCGCGCCCGCGCTGTTGCGCGCGCTGTTGGTCGTCCCGTTGACCCGGAGCGACACGTTCGTCGGCGCGCTCGCCGTGATCTTCGCGTCGCGCGTGCCGCAGTTGTACGGCGTGGTCCTGCTCGCCGCGCTCGCGCTCGCCGCCGGGGCGAGGACCAGACCGATCGTGACCGCTGCCACCGCGAACGGTGCAAGACGCTTCTTCATGGAGTACCCCCGTGTCTCTCCGACCGCCGGGCGACGTCGACCGGCGGACCGCCCGGACGCTCTGTCCGGGCGGGATAAGACTGAGGTCCGTACATATGTCCGGCAAGCGGTGTGTCACGTGGTGAGACGGTGGTCCGTCCGCTCCCGCCCCGGGACGCGGCGCGTGCGCTCCCGACCCGCTCTCAGGGGTCGTTCGCGGGCCCGTCCTCAGGGGGTCGTTCGCGGGCCCGTCGCGCCGGCGTCGGCCGGGCCGGGGAGGCCGGCGATCCCCGCGTCCTCCCCGCGCGCGCGGCGCTTGCCGCCCGCCGCCTCGTCACGCACGAGCCGGACCCACAGCAGCACGGCGAACCCGCCGAACACCCACCACTGGAGCGCGTAGAACAGGTTCTGCAGGTTGAGCCCCGTGCCGCCCTCGATCGTCGGGCGCGGGAGCTGGGCCGGGCCGCCGTCGGCCGCCGACGGCTGCGCCGGGTCCGAGGACAGCAGCACGAGGTAGCCCGAGTACATCGGCCCGCCCCACGCGTTGACCAGCTCGCCCGTGGAGATCGCGTCGGTGCGGCCGGGGGCGGAGCCGCCCTGCCCGGCGGCCTCGGAGGCCTGGAGGTAGCCGGTCAGACGCACGACGCCGTCCGGCGGGTCGAGCGCGGCGCTCTCCTCGGGCGACTCGACCCAGCCCCGCACGACGGGCAGGACCGGGGCGCCCGAGAGGTCGGCCCACGACGCGCCCTGGGTGCCGTCGTCGGTCACGTGGAGCGGGGTGAGCACGAGGTAGCCGGTGCGGCCGTCGAGCGCGCGGCCCTCGACGAGGAGCTGCCCCTCCGCGTCGTACTCGCCCTCGACCCAGGCCTGCCGCCCGACGAGCTCGCCGGGGAACGTGGACTGCGGCGGGAGCAGCACGCCGACGCCCTCGGGGCCGGCGGCCTCAAGCTCGGCGGCCTCGTGCTGCGCCGCGAGCTCGGCACGCTGCTGGGCGCGGTCGAGCTGCCAGACGCCGAGCCGCGCGCACACGGCCGCGGCGACGAGGAGGAGCACGAGCAGCCCGACGACCCGGGGCTGGCGGGCGACCGCCCAGAACGAGCGGGGCGCGGTGGGCTCGGGCACGACCCCACGGTATCCGGGGCGCGGGCGGGTCCCCGCATCCGGACCGCCTGGCGGGCGAACGTCACACGCCGCCCACCGGCCCTCGAGGCCGGGGACAACGTCCTCGGCCGTGGTTCCCGGGCGCGGGACCTTGGACCTTTTGTGCCGTCGCGGGCGCAGGTCACACCGCCGGGCGCCAGGAGGAATAGTGCAGGCCCCCGGTCGATGGGGTTGTATGAAGCCGTAGTCGTTCACGGACCCTTCCCCCGCAGGAGCGTGAGATGAGCACGACCACCGTCACCGAGTCCACCGCCTGGCAGCCCGCCGAGATCGCACCGCTCGACGACGACACCCTGCGTCGGGTCGACGCCTGGTGGCGCGCGGCGAACTACCTCTCGGTCGGCCAGATCTACCTGCTCGACAACCCGCTGCTGCGCACGCCGCTGGACCGCGAGGACGTCAAGCCGCGCCTCCTGGGCCACTGGGGCACCACGCCGGGCCTCAACTTCCTCTACGCGCACCTCAACCGCGCGATCGCGCAGCGCCGCCAGTCGACGATCTACGTCGCCGGCCCCGGCCACGGCGGCCCCGGCCTCGTCGCGAACGCGTACCTCGAGGGGACGTACTCCGAGACCTACTCGGACGTCACCCAGGACACCGAGGGCCTGCGCCGGCTGTTCCGCCAGTTCTCCTTCCCGGGCGGCATCCCGAGCCACGTCGCGCCGGAGACGCCCGGGTCGATCCACGAGGGCGGTGAGCTGGGCTACGCGCTCTCCCACGCGTACGGCGCCGCGTTCGACAACCCCGACCTGCTCGTCGCCGCGGTCGTCGGCGACGGCGAGGCGGAGACGGGCCCGCTCGCGACGAGCTGGCACTCGAACAAGTTCGTCAACGCGCGCAACGACGGCGTCGTCCTGCCGATCCTGCACCTCAACGGCTACAAGATCGCCAACCCGACGGTGCTCGCGCGCATCAGCGACGACGAGCTGCGCGACCTCATGATCGGCTACGGCCACACGCCCTACTTCTTCACGGGCGGGTTCGACGGCGAGGACCACTTCGAGGTGCACCGCCGCTTCGCGCAGCTCCTCGACGAGGTGCTCAACCACATCGCGCAGATCAAGGCCGACGCCGCGGCGGGGAACGACGAGCGTCCCGCGTGGCCGATGATCGTGTTCCGCACGCCGAAGGGCTGGACGTGCCCGCCGGTCATCGACGGCAAGAAGACCGAGGACTCGTGGCGCGCGCACCAGGTGCCGCTCGCGAGCGCCCGGGACACGCCGGAGCACCTCGAGGTGCTGCGCGGCTGGCTCGAGTCCTACCGGGCCGACGAGCTGTTCGACGAGGACGGCCGCCTGGTCGACGACGTCGCCGCGCTCGCCCCCGAGGGCACGCTCCGCATGAGCGACAACCCGCACGCGAACGGCGGCCTCCTGCTCAAGGACCTCCGCCTGCCGGACTTCCGCGACTACGCCGTGGACGTCACGGGGCCGGGCAGCAGCATCGCCGAGTCGACGCGCGTCCTCGGCCAGTGGCTCACCGACGTCGTGCGGAAGAACCCGGACAACTTCCGGATCTTCGGCCCCGACGAGACGGCGTCGAACCGCCTCCAGGCCGTGTACGAGGTCACGGACAAGCAGTGGAACGCCGACTTCTTCGGGCCCGACGTCGACGAGCACCTCGCGCGCGCCGGCCGCGTCATGGAGATGCTGTCGGAGCACCAGTGCCAGGGCTGGCTGGAGGGCTACCTGCTCACCGGGCGGCACGGCCTGTTCACGAGCTACGAGGCCTTCATCCACATCGTCGACTCGATGTTCAACCAGCACGCGAAGTGGCTCAAGGTCACGAACCACATCCCGTGGCGGCGCCCGGTCGCGAGCCTCAACTACCTGCTGTCGAGCCACGTGTGGCGCCAGGACCACAACGGCTTCAGCCACCAGGACCCGGGCTTCATCGACCACGTCGTGAACAAGAAGGCCGAGATCGTCCGCGTCTACCTGCCGCCGGACGCGAACACGCTGCTCTCGACGTACGACCACTGCCTGCGCTCGCGCCAGTACGTGAACGTCGTCGTGGCGGGCAAGCAGCCGGCGCCGCAGTTCCTGTCGATGGACCAGGCGATCGCGCACTGCTCGCGCGGCCTCGGCATCTGGGACTGGGCCGGCACCGAGGTCGAGGGCGAGGACCCGGACGTCGTGCTCGGCGCCGCGGGCGACGTGCCCACGCTCGAGGTGCTCGCCGCGGCGGACATCCTGCGCCGGCGCATCCCCGACCTCAAGGTCCGGGTCGTCAACGTCGTGGACCTCATGCGGCTCCAGGACGAGAAGGAGCACCCGCACGGCCTGTCGGACAAGGACTTCGACACGCTCTTCACGACGGACCGGCCGGTCATCTTCAACTACCACGGCTACCCGTGGCTCATCCACCGCCTCACGTACCGCCGCACGAACCACGCGAACATCCACGTGCGCGGCTACAAGGAGGAGGGCACCACCACCACCCCGTTCGACATGGCCATGCTCAACGACATCGACCGCTACCACCTGGTGATCGACGTCATCGACCGTGTGCCGTCCCTGCGCTCGACCTACGCGGGCCTGCGCCAGGAGATGGTCGACGCGCGGCTGGCGGCCCGCCAGTACACCCGCGAGCACGGGGAGGACATCCCCGAGGTGCGCGACTGGGTGTGGCCGGACGTCGGCGAGACGGCGACCGAGGAGGGTGGCCCGCAGTACAACGGCGCGAGCGCCGCCGTGCAGGACACCGGAGGAGACAACGAGTGAGCGACACCGCTCGCAGCATCTACATCACCTCGCCCGAGGGCGAGACGGGCAAGTCCACGATCGCGCTGGGGGTCCTCGACCTGCTGGTCCGCAAGGTCCAGCGGGTCGGGGTCTTCCGGCCGGTCACCCGGGCCGCCGGCCCGGACGTGCAGGACTACGTGCTCGAGCTCCTGCTCGCGCACGACGGCGTGGACGTCACCGCCGAGCAGGCGATCGGCGTCACGTACGAGGACGTCCACGCCGACCAGGAGGCCGCGCTCTCGCGGATCGTGGCCCGGTACCACGAGGTCGCGAGCCAGTGCGACTTCGTGGTCGTCGTGGGCACGGACTACACCGACGTCGCCGGGCCGACCGAGCTGTCGTTCAACGCGCGCGTCGCGGCGAACCTCGGCGCACCGGTCCTCCTCGTCGTCTCCGGCAAGGGCCGCACGCCCGACGCCGTGGGCAACCTCATCGAGGTGAGCGTCGCCGAGCTGCGCTCGCAGCACGCGCAGCCCATCGGCGTCGTCGCGAACCGCGTGCAGCCGGACGACCTCGACGCGGTGCGCGCGCTGCTCGGGTCGCTGGGACCGGACGGCGAGCCGCTCGCGGGCGGCACGTCGTCGGGCCCGACGGCGCAGCCCGCCCCGGGCACGCGGCTGCCGGGCTGGGCGGTGCCCGAGGACCCGTTCCTCGACGCGCCGACCGTGCGGATCCTCATGGAGGCCGTGGGCGGGACGCTCGCGTTCGGCGAGGAGGAGCTCCTCGCGCGCGAGGCGACCGACCTGCTCGTCGGTGCGATGTCGTTCGAGCACCTGCTCGACCGGCTCACCGACGGCGCCGTCGTCATCACGCCCGGCGACCGGGTGGACATCCTCATCGGGCTGCTCGCCGCCCACTCGGCGTCGGGCTTCCCGTCGCTCGCGGGCGTCATCCTCAACGGCGGGTTCTTCCCGCCCGAGTCGACGGCGCGCCTCGTCGCGGACCTCGACCCGAGCCTGCCGATCATCCGCACCGACCTCGGGACGTTCCGCTCGGCGAGCGCCGCCGCGAGCGCCCGGGGCCGCGTGACCAAGGAGTCGCAGCGCAAGGTCGACACGGCGCTCGCGCTGTTCGAGCAGAGCGTCGACGGCGCGGCGCTCCTCGCGGGGCTCGACGTGCCCCGGCCCGAGGTCGTCACGCCGCTGATGTTCGAGTACGAGCTGCTGTCGCGCGCCCGCGCGGACCGCAAGCACGTCGTGCTGCCCGAGGGCGACGACGACCGCATCCTGCGCGCCGCGTCCACGCTGCTCGGCCGCCAGGTCGCGGAGCTGACGATCCTCGGCGAGGAGCAGAAGGTCCGCGCCCGCGCGGCGGAGCTCGGCCTCGACATCGACGCCGCGCACGTCGTCAGCCCGCACGACCCCGAGCTCGTGGAGCGGTTCGCCGCGGAGTACCAGCGGCTGCGCGCGCACAAGGGGATGACGCTCGAGGAGGCGCGCGAGCGCGTCCAGGACGTGTCCTACTTCGGCACGATGATGGTCCACCTCGGGCTCGCGGACGGCATGGTGTCGGGCGCGAAGCACACGACGGCGCACACCATCAAGCCGTCGTTCGAGATCATCAAGACCCAGCCGGGCGTGTCCGTCGTCTCGTCCGTGTTCCTCATGTGCCTGCAGGACCGCGTGCTCGTCTACGGCGACTGCGCGGTCATCCCCGACCCGACGGCCGAGCAGCTCGCGGACATCGCGATCTCCTCGGCGGCGACGGCGCAGCAGTTCGGCGTCGACCAGCGGGTCGCGATGCTGTCGTACTCGACCGGCGAGTCCGGCTCGGGGGCCGACGTCGACAAGGTGCGCCGGGGCACGGCGCTCGTGCGCGAGCGCCGCCCCGACCTGTTCGTCGAGGGCCCGATCCAGTACGACGCGGCCGTGGACGCGTCCGTCGCGGCGTCGAAGATGCCGGGCTCGGACGTCGCGGGGCGCGCGACCGTGTTCATCTTCCCGGACCTCAACACGGGCAACAACACCTACAAGGCGGTCCAGCGCTCGGCGGGCGCCGTCGCGGTGGGCCCGGTCCTCCAGGGCCTCAACAAGCCGGTGAACGACCTCTCGCGCGGCGCGCTCGTGCAGGACATCGTCAACACCGTCGCGATCACCGCGATCCAGGCGCAGGCCCCGGCCGACGCCGTCGACCCCACCTCTGACTCCCAGGGAGCCACGTCATGACGATCCTGCCCGAGGGCGAGCGCCCCAACCCCTACAGCGCGTACGGCGCGCACGGGTCCGTGCTCGTCATGAACTCGGGGTCGTCCTCGCTCAAGTACCAGCTCGTCAACCCCGTCGGCGGCGAGGCGATCGCCGCGGGCACGATCGAGCGCATCGGCGAGGAGTCCGGGATCATCAAGCACCGGTTCGCCGGGAACACGACGACGCGCGAGGAGCCCGTCGCGGACCACGGGCACGCGCTGCGCATCGCGCTGAGCATGTTCGACGAGGTCGGCCCGACGCTCTCGGACGCCGACGTGTACGCGGTGGGGCACCGCGTCGTGCAGGGCGGCTCGCTGTTCGCCGACCCGGTCCTCGTCGACGACGGCGTGCTCGAGCGGATCCGCTCGCTGTCCCCGCTCGCGCCGCTGCACAACCCGGCGAACGTCAAGGGCATCGAGGTCGCGCGGTCGCTGCTCGGCGACGTGCCGCACGTCGCGGTGTTCGACACCGCGTTCTTCCAGCGGCTGCCGCAGCACGTCGCGACGTACGCCCTGGACGCCGAGGTCGCCGAGAAGTACGCGATCCGCCGCTACGGCGCCCACGGCACGAGCCACCAGTACGTCTCGGGGAAGGTCGCGCGCGTCCTCGGGCGCCGGATCGAGGGGCTCAACACGATCGTCCTGCACCTCGGCAACGGCGCCTCCGCGTCGGCCGTCAAGGGCGGCGTGCCGGTCGAGACGTCGATGGGCCTGACCCCGCTCGAGGGCCTCGTCATGGGCACGCGCACGGGCGACATCGACCCCGCGGTCGTGTTCCACCTCGCGCGCAACGCGGGCATGAGCATCGACGAGATCGACGACCTGTTCAACAAGCGCTCGGGCGTCAAGGGCCTGTCCGGCGTGAACGACTTCCGCGAGCTGCACCGGCTCATGGAGGCCGGCCACGAGGGTGCCCGCCTCGCGTTCGACGTGTACATCCACCGGCTGCGCAAGTACGTCGGCGCGTACGCCGCCGTGCTCGGCCGCGTGGACGTCGTCGCCTTCACCGCAGGCGTCGGCGAGCACGACGCCGAGGTGCGCGCCGCCGTCGTCGAGGGGCTCGAGCCGCTCGGCCTCGCCGTCGACCCGGACCGCAACGCCGTCGACTCCGGCGAGCCGCGCGTCATCTCGCCGGACTGGACGAGCACGCTCGTCATGGTGGTCCCGACGATGGAGGAGCTCGCCATCGCGCGCCAGTCGGTCGAGGTCGTCGAGGCGGCCTCGCGCGCCGGCTGATCCCCGCACGCCCGGACGCCTCCGGGTGATGCCTACCCGGCTCAGGCCGCTCCCCGGCCGGTGAGCCGACGCCCGCGCGTCGGCTCGCCGGTCGGTGGCATGCTCGGGCGGTGACCGTTCTCATCGACCCGCCCACGTGGCCCGCGCACGGGACGCTGTTCAGCCATCTGGTGTCCGACGCGTCGCTCGCGGAGCTGCACGCGTTCGCGGCGTCGATCGGCGTGAGCCCGCGGGCGTTCGACCTCGACCACTACGACGTCGCCGCCGAGCGGTACGACGTCGCGGTCGCCGCGGGCGCGGTGCCCGTCGGGGGGCGCGAGCTCGCCCGGCGCCTCGGCGCCTCCGGCCTCCGCGTGCCCGGCCGGGCGCGGCGCGCCGCGAAGGCCGACACGCTCCTCGCGCGCTGGGACGCGCTCCTCCCGGGCGCGCGCGACGTCGGCGTCGAGCTCGTCGAGCGCTGGCACGAGCCGCACCGCGTCTACCACGGACCCGAGCACCTCGTGCACGCGCTCGACTCGCTCGCGCTCCTGGAAGGACGCCCGCCCGGCGTGCCCGACGCCGCCCGTCCGTCCGCCCGCGGAGGTGCCGCCGCGGCGTCGGACGGAGCGTCGTCGGGCGGAGCGTCGTCGGGCGGAGCGTCGTCGGGCGGAGCGGTATCGGGCGGAGCGGTGTCGGGCGGAGCGGTGTCGGGCGGAGCGGTATCGGGCGGAGCGGCGTCGGGCACGAGCCCGATGCCGGCGGTGACGCAGCTCGCGCTGTGGTTCCACGACGCCGTGCACGACGGCGAGGCGGGCCGCGACGAGGAGCGGTCGGCCGAGCTCGCGGACGCCCGGCTGACGGGCCACCTCGGCGCCCGCGAGGTCGAGGAGGTCGTGCGGCTCGTGCTCGTGACGACCGACCACGCCCCGACGCCCGGCGACGGGCTCGGGGCGCTCGTCTCGGACGCCGACCTCGCCGTCCTCGGGTCCGCGGCGGACAGGTACGCCCGCTACGCCCGGCAGGTGCGCGCCGAGTACGCCCACGTGCCCGACGACGCCTTCCGGGCCGGGCGCGCCGCCGTCCTGCGCGCGCTGCTCGAGGGCGGCACGCTGTTCCGCACCCCGCAGGCCGCCGCGCTCTGGGAGGACCGCGCCCGCGCCAACCTCACCGCCGAGCTCACGACCCTCACCTCCCCCACCTGACCCTCTTCCCTTCCTCTCCACCCCAACCCGCCGAACAGGCGGTCTTGGTCCGTCCCGGACGGCGGACGGACCAGGACCACCTGCTCGGCCAGCCAGGAGCGCCTGGTCGACGCGGCGGCGAGGTTAGGGTCGGGACGTGACCGACGATCCGGCGTCGCCGCCCGCCACCACGCCGTCAGCAGCAGCCGCGACAGCACCGTCGTCCGACAGGTCCTCGTCGGGGCGTCCGCGCCGGTCCCGACGGCGCCGCCTGACCCTCGGGACGGCCGCCGGGCTCGTGGTGCTCGTGCTGGCGCCGTTCGTCGTCGTGCAGGCGGTGGGGCGCGCGCACGTCGCCGACCCCGCGCACGTGCCGCCGAGCGACGCGATCGTCGTGCCGGGGGCTGGGCTGCGGCCGGACGGGACGCCGTCCACGTACCTGCGCCGTCGGCTCGACGCGGCGGCCGAGCTCTACGGCCGGGGCGTCGCGCCCGTCGTGCTCGTGAGCGGCGACGCGCACGACGACTACGACGAGCCCGGCTCGATGCGCGCGTGGCTGCTCGGCCGCGGCGTGCCCGACGACGCGATCCTGCTGGACCGCGAGGGCTTCGACACCCACGCGACGTGCACGCGCGCGGCGTCGGAGTTCGGCGTCGGCACGGCGGTGGTCGTCACGCAGGGGTACCACCTGCCGCGCACGCTGTTCTCGTGCCGCGTCGCGGGTCTCGACGCCGTGGGGGTCGGCGTCAGCGCGGCGAGCGTGGAGCCGTGGAAGGCCGTGCTCTACCGCGCCCGCGAGGTCCCCGCGGCGACGAAGGCCGTGCTCGACGCCGTGCTCCGCTGAGCGGGGTTCCGTCAGGGCAGCCGCAGGCGACGCATGACGTCGAGCGCCGACGTGAGGACCTTGCTCGGCAGCTCCCCGCCGAGCTGGTAGAGCGTGTCGAGCGTGAGGCCCTGGTTCGCGCCGCGCTGCACGGAGATCGTCTGCGCCTCGGCGAGCGCCTCGATCCCCTCGCGCCCGTGGCGGCGCCCGAGGCCCGACGCCTTGAACCCGCCCATCGGCGCCCCGACGGACCCCCACGTCGCGGAGTAGCCGTCGTTGACGTTGACCGTCCCCGCCTCGACGCGGGCCGCGATCCGGCGGCCCCGGGCGGCGTCGCGCGTCCACACGCTCGCGTTGAGCCCGTACTCGGTGTCGTTCATGACCTCGACGGCCTCGTCGTCGCTCGCGACCCGGCGCACGGAGACGACCGGGCCGAACGTCTCCTCGCGCGCGCACGCCGCGTCGTCGGGCACGTCGTCGAGGACGGTGGGCGCGTAGAACCACGGCCCGATGTCCGCCCGGTGCACGCCGCCCGCGAGGACGCGCGCGCCGCGCGCGATGGCGTCCTCGACGTGGGCGACCACGCGGTCGAGCTGCGCCTGCGACGTGAGCGACCCCATGTCCGCCGAGTAGTCGAGCCCGGCGCCGAGACGCATCTCACGCACGAGGGGCACGAACTCGTCGAGGAACGCGGCCGCCACGTCCTCGTGCAGCACGAGCCGCTCGATCGACACGCAGAGCTGGCCGGAGTTGGAGAAGCACGCGCGCACGGCGCCGCGCGCGGCGGCGCGCACGTCGGCGTCGGCCGCGACGTAGAGCGGGTTCTTGCCGCCCAGCTCGAGCGTCGCGCCGATGAGGCGCTCCCCCGCGCGCGCCGCGACCTTGCGGCCGGTGGCCGTCGAGCCCGTGAACGCGATGTGGTCCACGTGGTCGGTCACCGCGGCGCCGACGTCTCCCCCGCCCGCGACGACGAGGAACAGGTCGGCGGGCAGCCCCGCCTCCTCGAGCAGCTCCGCGCCCCACAGCGCGGTGAGCGTCGTCTGCGGGTCCGGCTTGAGCACGACGGCGTTCCCCGCCACGAGCGCGGGCACGGCCTCGGCGAACGCGAGCGTCAGCGGGTAGTTCCACGGCGCGATGACGCCGACGACGCCGACGGGACGGCGGTGCACGCGCGTGCCGGTGAGCACGGGCAGCATCCCCGGCGCCCGCCGGTCGGCGAGGTAGCGCGGGCCGCGCTGGGCGTAGTGGCGCGTGAGGATCGCGACGTCCGCGACCTCCTCGAACGCGCTGCGCCGCGACTTGCCGGACTCCATCTGGATGAGGTCGAGGCCGTCGGACTGGCGCGCGAGCACGAGCTCGCCGAAGCGCCGCAGCACCGCCGCGCGCTCGCGCACGGAGCGGGCGGCCCAGGCCGGCTGCGCGGCCCGCGCGCGTGCCACGGCACGGGCGACGTCCTCGACGGACGAGACGGGGACCGCGGCGAGCGGGGCTCCCGTGGACGGCAGGACGGAGCGGTGCATGCCCGCCTCGTTGCTCGTGACGACGCGCTGCGCGAGGGGGGCCACGACCTCCGGCTCGAGGACGTAGGTCGCGGCCGGGTTCTCGGGGTCGATCAGGCCGTCCAGCGCGGCGCCGTCGCCGCGCCCGGAGCCGGGTGTGCCGGATGAGCTCGTCATGGGGACAGGCTACGTCGTGGCGCTGACAGCGCGTCGACGGGCTGCTCCCACGTGGTGAGCGCGGGACGGAACCCCTGCCGCGCCCAGAAGGGCGCGGACAGCGGGTTGAGCACGCCGTGGTGCAGCACGACGACGGCGCCCGGCCCGGCCTGCTCGTGCACGCGCGCGAGCGCCGCGTCGACGAGCGCCCCGCCGACCCCGGTACCGCGCGCGCTGCCCGTCACGTGCAGCAGGACGAGGTAGGCGACCGGCCCCGTCGTGACGGTCCCGGCCACGGCCCCGGAGCGCTCCGGCGGCTCGACCGCGACGACGCCCACGACCTCGCCCGTCCGCTCCCCCGGCCCCTGGCGGCGCGCCACGAGGACCGTGGTGCGCGGGTTCTCGACGGCGGCGGCGACCTGGGCGGCGAGGTGCTCGGCCGCGAGCGGCCGGACGCGGGCCGCGCCCACGAGCTCGTCGTACGCGAGCTCGGCGCGCTGGTGCTCGACGACGGCGGCCACGTCGTCCGGGCCGGTGTCGGTCAGCACGATCCCGGGGAGGTCGGTGCGGGGCCGGGCCGGCGGGGCGCCGCGACGGGCAGCGAGGTGCACGGTCGGGCGCAGGCCGCTCGCCGCGAGGGCGCCCACGGCCTCGACATCGCGGCTCGGCCACAGGAGCGCCAGACCGTGGTCGCGGGGTGCGGGGCCCCGC
Organism: Cellulosimicrobium sp. AB352; assembly: GCF_049538415.1. NCBI lineage: Bacteria > Bacillati > Actinomycetota > Actinomycetes > Micrococcales > Promicromonosporaceae > Cellulosimicrobium > Cellulosimicrobium sp. AB352. Next base: position 178,804 of record NZ_JBMVFX010000002.1, read on the forward strand.
TCGGGCAGCCCGTCGCCCGCCGGTGCGCTGCCCGGGTCGCGCGCGACGCGCGCCGTCCAGGCCGCGACGAGCGCGCGGACCGCGCCGCCCACGTCCGGTCCCGCCGCGCGCGCCCGCAGCCGGTGCTCGCGCAGCGCGCGGAACCCTGCCGCCGCGGAGCCGGGTCCGACGTCCCCGACGCCGAGGAGCCCCGCGGCCCGGGAGCCGTCCGGGAGCCGCACGGCGAGGAGACGCTCGTCGCCCGCGGTGGCACCGAGAGCGGGGACCGCCACGAGCGGGTCGAGCGCGGCGACGCGCGCGCGGTGCTCGGTCTCGAGGGCGGCGAGCTCGTCGTCGTCCGGCCGCCACGCGGCGGGGGTCATCGTCCGGCGTCGCGGGCGTCCGGGGCGCCGAGCGGGCGGCCGAGCACGACGCACTCCTGGTCCGCGTACCCCAGGCGCTCGTAGAAGCCGCGCACCGCGTCGTTCGTGGCGCGCACCATGAGGCGCACGGCCCGCGCGCCCTGCGCGGCGAGCCACGCCTCCGCCGCCACGACCGTCGCACGGCCCGTGCCGCGCCCCTGGACGCGCGGGTCGACCGCTACGTAGTAGAGCCAGCCACGGTGCCCGTCCACGCCGGCCATCGCCGTCGCGACGAGCTCCCCGGCCGCGACCCCGGGCGCCTCGGGAGCACCGCCCGGGGCCACCGTGGGCAGGTCGCGCGTCGCGCGACCCACGAGCACCGTCGAGGTCTCGCCCAGGCGGGCGTCGGCGAGGTCGCGGTACGGGTCGTTCCAGGGCCGGGTGAGCCCGCACTCCCGCCACAGCGCGACGACCGCCTCGACGTCGGCGTCCTCGACCTCGGTGAAGACCAGGTCGGTGGAGGCCTCCGTCGAGACCGCGTCCGCGACGTCAGTCTCCGGGCGGCCCGCGCCCGCGGCGGGCACGGAGCCGTTGCCGCCCGGCGCGCCGTCGCCGGCGTGCGTCAGGCGCGGACCGTCGGCGATGCGTCCGGCCACGGCGGGCTCAGCGGGGCTGGTACGGAGAGACGACGACCTCGACGCGCTGGAACTCCTTGAGGTCCGAGTACCCGGTCGTCGCCATGGCCCGGCGGAGCGCGCCGACGAGGTTGAGCGTGCCGTCCGCCTGGCGGCCCGGCCCGAAGAGGATCTCCTCGAGGGTGCCGGCCGTGCCGACGCGCACGCGCTCGCCGCGCGGGAGCTGGGCGTGGTGGGCCTCCGAGCCCCAGTGCCAGCCCTTGCCCGGCGCCTCCTCGGCCCGCGCGAGCGCCGCGCCGAGCATCACCGCGTCGGCGCCGCACGCGACCGCCTTGACGAGGTCGCCCGAGCGGCCGACGCCGCCGTCCGCGATGACGTGCACGTAGCGGCCGCCCGACTCGTCGAGGTAGTCGCGGCGGGCCGCCGCGACGTCCGCGACCGCGGTCGCCATGGGCGCGTGGATGCCGAGCGAGACCCGCGTGGTGTGGGCGGCGCCGCCGCCGAAGCCGACGAGGACGCCCGCGGCGCCCGTGCGCATGAGGTGCAGCGCCGCGGTGTACGTGGACGCGCCGCCCACGACGACCGGGACGTCGAGCTCGTAGATGAAGCGCTTGAGGTTGAGCGGCTCCGCGACGCCGGACACGTGCTCGGCGGAGACCGTCGTGCCGCGGATGACGAACAGGTCGACGCCGGCGTCGACCACCGTCTGGTAGTGCTCCTGGGTGCGCTGCGGCGACAGGGCCGCGGCGACGGTGACCCCCGCCGCGCGGATCTCCTTGAGGCGCTGCGTGATGAGGTCGGCCTTGATGGGCTCGGCGTAGATCTCCTGCATGCGGCGCGTCGCCTCGAGCGGCTCGAGCGCGGCGATCTCCTCGAGGAGCGCGGTCGGGTCGTCGTAGCGCGTCCACAGGCCCTCGAGGTCGAGGACGCCGAGGCCGCCGTGATTGCCGAGCGCGACGGCGGTCGCCGGGCTCATGACCGAGTCCATGGGTGCCGCGAGGATCGGCAGGTCGAAGTGGTAGGCGTCGATCTGCCACCCGACCGACACCTCCTCCGGGTCGCGCGTGCGCCGCGAGGGCACGACGGCGACGTCGTCGAAGGAGAACGCGCGCCGACCGCGCTTGCCACGTCCGATCTCGATCTCGTTGCTCACCGGGTCAGCCTACCGGCGGGCCGTGCCCGTCACCTGCACCGACCACCGTGTGGGTGGGCGCTGGCAGGGTGACGCTCGTCGCCGGGACGTCCGGCGACGACGGGAGCGCCGGGCGCCCCGGGCCCCGACCGGACGGCAGAGGTGGACCATGACGACGACGCCCTGGACGGCGGGACCGCTGCTCGGTCTCGACACCGAGACCACGGGCCTCGACGTCGACGTCGACCGCGTCGTCACCGCCGCGCTCGTGCTCCGCGAGCCGGGCGCCACGCACGTCCGTACGTGGCTCCTCGACCCGGGCGTCGAGATCCCGGCGGAGGCCACGGGGATCCACGGCATCACGACCGCGCACGCCGCGGCGCACGGGTCGGTCCCCGCCGTCGCGCTCGACGAGATCGCGACGCTCGTCGTCGACGCCCAGCGCGACGGCGTCCCGCTCGTCGCCTACAACGCCGCGTTCGACCTCGCGATCCTCGACACCGAGCTCGTGCGGCACGGGCTGCCGACGCTCTCCGCGCGCCTAGGGCGGCCCGTGCGGCCGGTGCTCGACCCGCTCGTGCTCGACCGGGCGTGGGACCCGGCCCGCGAGGGCAAGCGCCGGCTCGTCGACCTGTGCGCGCGCTACGAGGTCCTCGACGTCGGGCCCCTGCACACGGCGGACGGGGACGTGCTCGCGACACTCGACCTGCTCGACGCGCTCGCGCGCGCGTACCCGGACCTGGCCGGGCTCGGGCCAGTCACGCTGCACGACCTGCAGGTCGTCGCGCACCGGCGGTGGGTCGACTCCCTGGACCCGGACCGCGACCAGCCCTACGTCGGCGCCGGCGCGGACGGGCGCTGGCCGGGCTGACCCGGGCACACACACGCAGCGCCACCTGCAGGCATATCTCATGATGCGGGTGAAGGTCGTGTGATGAAGGCATGGGCGCGGGCCTGAGGGCGCCCGCCGCCGCGTCGATATCTCATCCATGAGTTATCGTCGCTCTCATGACAGCGATCGACGACGCACCTCTCACGCAGGTCGGCGCGCTCATCCGCGGCGCCCGCCAGAACCGGGGTCTCACCCAGACCCAGCTCGCGGAGCGGCTCGGGACGAGCCAGAGCGCCGTGCACCGCATCGAGCAGGGCTCGCAGAACCTCAGCCTGGAGATGCTCAACCGCATCGGGCTCGCGCTCGACTCCGAGATCATCAGCCTCGGCGGCCCCAAGCACGCGCACCTGCGCGTCCAGGGCGGCCACACCCTCTCCGGCCGCATCGAGGTGAACTCCTCCAAGAACGGCGCGGTCGCGCTGCTGTGCGCCTCGCTCCTCAACCGCGGCCGCACCACCCTGCGCGGCGTGGCCCGCATCGTCGAGGTCGACCGCATCGTCGACGTGCTGCGCTCCATCGGCGTGCGGGCCACGTGGACGACGGGCGGCCGCGACCTCGAGATCGTCGTGCCGGAGCGCCTCGACCTGGCCGCGATCGACGTGGACGCCGCGCGCCGCACGCGCTCGATCATCATGTTCCTCGGGCCGCTGCTCGGGCTGCGGGACACGTTCGAGCTCCCGTACGCGGGCGGCTGCGACCTCGGGACCCGCACCGTCGAGCCCCACATGATCGCCCTGCGGCCCTTCGGCCTGGCCGTCACCGCGACGGGCGGGAACTACCACGCGACCGTCGCCCCGGCGTCGGGCACGGACCTGTCGGTCGTCCTCACCGAGCGCGGCGACACCGTCACCGAGAACGCGCTCATGGCCGCGGCCCGCCGCGACGGCGTGACGACGATCCGCAACGCCAGCTCCAACTACATGGTGCAGGACCTGTGCTTCTACCTCGAGCTGCTCGGCGTGCAGGTCGAGGGCATCGGCACGACGACCCTGCGCGTGCACGGCCGCACCGACATCGACGTGGACGTGGAGTACGCCGTCTCGGAGGACCCGGTCGAGGCGATGAGCCTGCTCACCGCGGGCATCGTCACGGGCTCGGAGATCACCGTGGCCCGCGTCCCGATCGAGTTCATGGAGATCGAGCTCGCGACGCTCGCCGAGATGGGCCTGCGGTACACGCTGAGCGCCGAGTACGTGGCGCGCAACGGCCGTTCGCGCCTGGTCGACGTCACGGTGCACCCCAGCGAGCTGCACGCGCCGATCGACAAGATCCACCCCATGCCGTTCCCCGGCCTCAACATCGACAACCTGCCGTTCTTCGCGGTCATCGCCGCGAACGCGCAGGGCACGACGCTCATCCACGACTGGGTCTACGAGGGCCGCGCCATCCACCTCACCGACCTCACGCGGCTCGGCGCCGACGTGCGGCTCCTGGACGCTCACCGGCTCCAGGTGACGGGCCCGACGCGCTGGTCGGGCGCCGAGGTGAGCTGCCCGCCCGCCCTGCGCCCCGCCGTCGTCATCCTGCTCGCGATGCTCGCCGCGAAGGGCACCTCCGTCCTGCGCGGCGTCGACATCATCGCGCGCGGCTACGAGGGCCTCACCGAGCGCCTGCGCGAGCTCGGCGCGAACATCGAGACGTTCCGGGACTGACCCCTCGGCACCCTCGGGGCCGTCAGTTCGCTCGGACCGCGCCGGCACGACCATGACGGGCCGCCCTCCTGCGGGAGGGCGGCCCGTCGTCGTCACTTCGGGTAGACGGCGTCGACCTCCACCTCGACGAGCCAGCCGTCGACCGGCAGGTTCTCGATCTCGAGCGCGAAGCGCGACGGCCGGGCCGCGTTGACCACCATGGGCGCCGTCCGGGCCGAGCCGAGCTGGACCTCGAGCGTCGCGCCGGTCGCGAGGTTCGTGTTCGCGAAGAACTGGCGGTAGGCGCGGTTCCAGCCGGCGAAGTCCATCTTCTCCTGGCCGGCGGGGTTCTGGAGGAACACCCGCATGGAGACGACGTCGTCGTAGGAGAGCCCGGCCCGCTCGAGGTTCTCCCCGATCCGCATGAGGACGTTGATGCCCTGCGCCTCCGTGATCGTCACGCCGGCCGGCAGGACGCCGCCGGGGAAGACGTCGGTCGGGACGTAGCGCTGCTCGGCCGTCGCGCCGGGCGTCGTGTTCATCGCGGCAGGCCCGAGCCCGGACGACTTGTACCAAGCGACGTTCTTGCCGATCGCGACGCCGTCGGCGATGGACGGCGTGTCGCCGGTGACGAAGGAGTGGGCCTCGGTCGGCCTCGGCTCGAAGAGCCTCCCGGCAGCGACGGCGGTGCCGGGGACGGCGACGGCGGCGGTGAGGGCGACGGCGACGACGACCTTGGTGCGGTTCTTCATGCAGGCCTCCCAGGGGGACGACGGGCGCCACCCTGGCGCCCGGGCTCCGGCCGGTCGCGAGGACCGCCGGGGCCGCGACGCTAGCCAGCCTCCGTTTCCGCGCCGTGACGGCGACGTGTCGGGTCGTCGCCGGTACCAGCGCGCGCCCGGACGTCGCGGCGCGCCGCCCCGCGGGCGCCGCCGAGGGCCGCGACACGAGACGTTTACGAGAGCCGCGATCCGTTGACCGACGCGAAACGCGCCGGACCCGCGCTCGCGACGACGCGTCCCTAGCGTCGGCCCCGGTGCTGACGGCGGCACCCGGCATCGTGGGCCGGGCTCCCCGCCCGTCAGGCCGTGGACGAGAGGGCTCCAGCCACATGGTCACTGACGAGAAGACGACCGGCGTCTCGCGCCGCAACTTCCTCCAGGCCGTCGGGGTCGGCTCCAGCGCCGGCGTCATGTTCGCGACGATGGGCGCGGTGGGCCTCGCCCCGACGGCCGCCGCCCAGCCGCGGAACGAGTCGTGGACACCGCCGCGGGGCAGCGACTTCAGCCTCACGGGCCGCTCCGCGAAGAAGGTCGTCGTCGTCGGTGCCGGGCCGGCGGGCCTGGCCACGGCGTACGAGCTGCAGAAGGTCGGCTACCGCGTCACGGTGCTCGAGGCGCGGCACCGCGTCGGCGGCCGGACGCTGACGATACGCGGCGGCGACGCGGAGACCGACGTCAACGGCGTCACCCAGAAGGCGCGGTTCGCCGACGGCGTCTACATGAACGCGGGCGCGGGGCGCATCGCCCAGTGGATGGTCACCATGGACTACCTGCGCGAGCTCGGCGTCCCCTACGAGGTGTTCACCAACGCCAACGCGGACGCCTACCTCTACAACGAGCGCTCCGGCGCGACCCCCGGCAACCCGGTCCGGTACCGCACCGCGAAGGCCGACGTGTTCGGCTACACGTCCGAGCTGCTCGGCTATGCGACCGACCAGGGCGCGCTGGACCAGAAGCTCACCGCCGCGGACAAGGAGAACCTGCGCGCGTTCCTCCGGTCGTGGGGCTCGCTCCAGGCCGACGGGAGCTACCGGGGCGGGAACAACCGCGGGTACGCGGTCTACCCGTCCGCGTGGAACGAGCACGGCACGCCCCTGCCCGGCCCGGGCTCGGTCTCGGAGGTGCTCGCCTCGAAGGTCGGGCAGTACTTCCCGTTCGAGATCAACTGGGAGCAGTCGATGCTCATGTTCCAGCCCAAGGGCGGCATGGACACGACCTACGACTACTTCGTCAGGGCGATCGGCAAGCAGAACGTCCAGCTCAGCTCGCCCGTCACCGCGGTGAAGAACACGCCGCGCGGCGTCTCGGTCACGTACACCGCCCCCAACGGCAAGGCGCGGCAGATCGACGCCGACTTCGCCGTCGTCTCGGCGCCCGCGGGGCTCATGCGCCGCTGGGACACCAACTGGGGGCCCGACGTCGACGCCGCGCTCGGCGAGTTCGCCGTCGGCTCGCCCGCGGGCAAGATCGGGCTCCAGTACCGGTCGCGGTTCTGGGAGGACGACCACCGGATCTACGGCGGCATCACCGAGACCGACATGGACCTCGCCCACGTCTGGTACCCGTCCTACGGGTACGGCGAGCGCCGAGGGCTCGTCGTGGGCTACTACAACACCGGCGCGAACGCGCGCGCCTACGCGGACATGACGCCGCGGCAGCGGGAGATGCGCGCCGTCGAGCAGGGCGTGAAGATCCACGGCGAGAAGTACCGGACGGAGCTCGAGAGCTCGTTCTCCATCGCGTGGCACAAGGTGCCCTACATCGAGGGCGCGTGGGCGTACCCGAACACGCAGTCGTCCCGGTTCAAGCTCCTGCAGCAGGGCGCCGGGAACGTGTACTTCGCGGGCGACTGGATGTCCGAGATCTCGGCCTGGCAGCACGGGGCGTTCTGGGCCGCGCGCTACGCCGTCCAGGCGCTGCACGCGCGCGTCATGGCGTCGTGACCGCCGACCGCACGCAGCGCTGACGGGACGACGACGGCCCGGCGCCACCCCGTGAGGATGGTGCCGGGCCGTCGGTCGTGGTGCTGCGCGCTCAGAAGCCCGTGTAGTTGGGGGCCTCGACCGTCATCTGCACGTCGTGCGGGTGGCTCTCCTTGAGCGACGCCGACGTGATGCGGATGAAGCGCCCCTTCTCCTGGAGCTCGGGCACGGTGCGGGCGCCGACGTAGAACATCGTCTGGTGCAGGCCGCCGACGAGCTGGTGCGCCACGGTGCCGAGCGACCCCTTGTAGGGCACCTGGCCCTCGACGCCCTCGGGGACGATCATGTCGTCGCTCGTGACCTCGGCCTGGAAGTAGCGGTCCTTCGAGTACGACTTCTTGCCGCGCGAGGACATGGCGCCCATGGAACCCATGCCGCGGTACGCCTTGTACTGCTTGCCCTTGACGAGGATCGTCTCGCCCGGGGACTCCTCGGTGCCCGCGAGCATCGAGCCGAGCATCACCGTCTCCGCGCCCGCGACGATCGCCTTGCCGATCTCGCCCGAGTGGCGCATGCCGCCGTCGGCGATGACCGGCACGCCGGCCGGACGCGCGGCGAGCGACGCCTCGTAGACGGCGGTCACCTGCGGGACGCCGACGCCCGTGACGATGCGCGTGGTGCAGATGGAGCCCGGACCGACGCCGACCTTGACCGCGTCGGCGCCCGCGTCGACGAACGCCTGCGCGCCCTCGCGCGTCGCGACGTTGCCGCCGATCACCTGGACGTCGCGCGTCGCCGGGTCGGACTTGAGGCGCGCGACCATCTCGATGAGCATCCGGACGTTGCCGTGCGCCGTGTCTGCGACGAGCACGTCGACGCCCGCGTCGATGAGCGTCGTGGCGCGCTGCCACGCGTCGCCGAAGTAGCCGATCGCAGCGCCGACGAGCAGGCGGCCCTGGCCGTCCTTCGACGCGTTCGGGAACTGCTCGGACTTGACGAAGTCCTTGACCGTGATGAGCCCGGTGAGGCGGCCGTCCGCGTCGACGAGCGGCAGGCGCTCGAGCTTGTGCTTGCGCAGGAGCGCGGTCGCCTCCTCGCGGGAGATGCCCGCCGGGCCCGTGATGAGCGGCTGGGGCGTCATGACCTCGTCGACCTTCGTCGTCGCCCACTCGGCGACGGGCGTGAAGCGCAGGTCACGGTTGGTCACCATGCCGATGAGGCGGCGCTCGGCGTCCAGGACCGGGAAGCCGGAGATCCGGTACTCGCCCGCGGTCTTGTCGAGCTCCTCGAGCGTCGCGTCCGGCCCGATGGTCACCGGGTTGTCGATGATGCCCGTCTGCGTGCGCTTCACCAGGTCGACCTGGAGCGCCTGGTCCTCGATCGAGAGGTTGCGGTGCAGCACGCCGATGCCGCCCTGGCGCGCCATCGCGATGGCCATGCGCGACTCGGTGACGGTGTCCATGGCCGCCGAGACGAGCGGCACGCGGATCGAGATCTCGCGCGTCAGGCGCGTCGTGGTGTCGATGTCCGACGGCGCCAGGTCCGAGTAGCCGGGCTGCAGCAGGACGTCGTCGTAGGTGAGACCCAGGAATCCGAAGGGGTCACGGTCGGGGACGGCGGCGGGGACGGGCGAGGCGGTCACACCAGGATTCTACGCCGGGGGCCCTCGCCGTATTCCCGCCCGGTCCCCCGCCCGCCCGCGCCTGGAAGGCACGGACGGGCGGGAGGCACGTGGACGCGTGGGCGCGCACCGCGCCCGTCCGACCGGTCCCCGGACGGCTCAGCGCACGACGGCGAGGAGCTCGTGCAGGAGGCCCGTGAAGCTGCGCACCCGGTGGACGGTCGCGGCGAGCGGGAGCTCCTCCGCGGCCTGGTCGCTCGGGAGCCCGACGAAGAACGGCAGGCTCGGGTTCGCGTCGTGCGCGGCGTGCACGATGCCCAGGTCGGGGCGCGCCTGCGTGGTCACCATGGCGACGGCGGACGGCCGCACCATCGTCACGATCTCCAGCGTGCGGTGCACGTTCGCGGGGCCGGTGACGATGCGCGCCATCGCGCCGTGCGAGGCGAGCGACGCGGCGAGGGCGTGCGCGGCCAGCGGGAGCGGCTCGTCGGGCGCCGCGAACACGAGGACGATCCGCCGCATGCGGCTCGGGTGGTTGCGGGGCGGCCCCCCGGCGGCCACGATCGCGTCCTCGCTCGCCTGCGTGTACTCGCGCAGCGCGACGAGCGTCGCGTTGGCGAGCACGACCTCGGGCACCTCGCCCGGGCCGGCGAGCACGGTGCGCTCGGCCAGGCGCTCGAGCGCGGGCTCGACGAGGTCGGACCACCACGCGGCCGGGTCGCCGCCCGTCGGGATGCGTAGCAGCCGGTCGCACGCGCGCTGGTCGTAGGCGATCGCCGCGTCGACGACGTCGGAGACGCGCGTGGGCCGCGGTCCCTCACGGACGCCGACCGGACGGGGACCGGCGGCCCGTGCGGGCTCGCCACCCGGGACGGCGCGCAGGAACGGGCGCGACGGCGGCGGCTCGGGCGCCTCGTCGTCGGCCTCGGGCTCGTCGGCGTCGAGGTCGCCCGCGCCGTCGGCGCCGCGGTCGTCGAAGGAGATCGCCCCACGGTTCGCGGCGAGCTCCTCCTCGTCGGCGGCGAGCGCGGCGCGGGCCGCGTCGGCGGGCGCGACGCCGTCGAGCGTGAGGCGGCGCATCACGACGAGGCGAGCGACGTCGTCGTCCGTGTAGCGCCGGTGGGAGCCGGCCCGGTGCTGCGAGGGGCCGAGGCCGTAGCGACGGTCCCAGGTGCGCAGGGTCGCGGGCGCGACGCCGAGCCGGCGCGCGACGGCGGCGACGGCGAGGCCGGGAGACGAGGTCATGCTCGGTCGGGCTCCCTCGGGGTCGGGGGCGGACCGGACTGAGGTCATGGATCGATTCTGCCGAGCGGGCACCCGTCTCGCCACCTCGTAGAGGTCACAGTCGTGCACCCTTCGCGCCACACCCGCGCCGTATTTGTTCGCTGCACGCGCAAACGCGCCGGGCGCCGCCGATCGCGTCAGCGCGCCGGGAGCAGCCGACGCGGTTGACCCCCTCGCACCGCTCCACGAGCGGTTCAACCTGCTCGTTCACTTTTTCCTCACAGGGGGCTTGAACAAGTCTTGCAACGCTTGTAGGTTGTTCGGCATGGCAGAGATCTCGAGGCTCCCCGGGCCCGTCATGGAGCTGTGGGAATGGCAGTACCAGGGTTCGTGCCGCGACGCGGACGACACGTTGTTCTTCCACCCCGAGGGTGAGCGCGGCTCGACGCGACGACGGCGAGCGGAGGCCGCGAAGGCGATCTGCCACTCGTGCCCCGTGATGATGCAGTGCCGCGAGCAGTCGCTCCGCGTGCGCGAGCCGTACGGGGTGTGGGGCGGCCTGAGCGAGGACGAGCGCGCCGCCATCCTCGCGGGCGGCGCCCGCCGCACCGGCTGACGCACCCTCTCCCCGGGCACCACCTCGGTGCCTTCGCGCCACCAGCAGACCCGCACGGCCCCGGTCCGACGTCGTACCGGGCGCACGTGCGCACGACCCGTGGGACCACCGGTGGGGCGACCGGCCACGGAACGCAGCAGGGCCCCGCGACCGACGGTCGCGGGGCCCTGCTGCTGAACCGGGTCGGCGTCAGCCGACCACCACGGCGAGGATGTCGCGCGCGGACAGGACGAGGTAGTCCTCGCCGCCGTACTTGACCTCGGTGCCGCCGTACTTGCTGTAGATGACCTTGTCGCCGACGGTCACGTCGAGCGGGACGCGGTTGCCGTTGTCGTCGACACGGCCCGGACCGACGGCCAGGACCTCGCCCTCCTGGGGCTTCTCCTTGGCGGTGTCCGGGATGACCAGGCCGGATGCGGTCGTGGTCTCGGCCTCGAGGGCCTTCACGACGATCCGGTCCTCGAGCGGCTTGATGGGGACCGACACGTCGGACCTCCCCTTTCGCGGTGAGAACTGCAACGGATGGGTCGAGCGCACCGGCTGGCCGTCGTCGCGGGTGCCGGACAGCCTGGTCGCACGTGGTGCCGCCTCCGCGAGCGGTGGCGGCACGTCTCAAATCTAGGTCCCGGTTAGCACTCGGTCAAGGCGAGTGCCAACGTCCGTCCTGCGGACGACCGGGCCCCGGCTGCGCGTGGTCCCCGGCCCCCGTGGAAGGATCGACGCCATGGACGCCGCCACGCTCACCAAGCTGCTCAGCCCCGAGGGCTGGGCCCTGCTCGGCGCGCTCCCGCCGTACGACGAGCAGCAGGCGCTCGTGCTCGCGGCAGGGCTGCGCGCGAAGGGCGTCGACCCGGACCTGGCCGCAGCGGCCCTCACCCAGTCCCGGCTGCGCGCCGCGGCGCACGGCAAGCTCGGGGCGTTCGCCGACGGCATGCTGTTCACGCAGGCGGGGCTGGAGCAGGCGAGCCGGCTCGTCGTCGCGGGCCTGCACGCCCGGCGGTACCAGGAGGCGGGGATCCGGCGCGTCGCGGACCTCACGAGCGGGATCGGCGTCGACGCGCTCGCGTTCGCCGCCGCGGAGCTCGAGGTGCTCGCGACCGACGTCGACGAGCTCACCGCGGCGATCGCGACCGTCAACCTGCGCCACTTCCCCGAGGCCGAGGTGCGCCACGGCGACGGGCTCGCGCTCGACCTGGAGGGCGAGCGGATCGAGGGCGTGTACGCCGACCCGGCGCGCCGCACCCGCGCCGGCACGCGCGTGTTCGACCCGAAGGCCTACGCCCCACCGCTCGACGCGGTGTGGGCGCTGCGCGAGCGTGTGCCCGCGGTCGGGATCAAGGTCGGCCCGGGCATCCCGCACGCCGGCCTGCCCGAGGACGCCGAGACCGAGTGGGTGTCGGTCGACGGGGACGTCGTGGAGGCCGGGCTCTGGTTCGGCCCGCTCGCGCCCGAGGGACCGGGCCGGTCGGCGCTCGTCCTGTCGTCGTGGACCGGGCCCGACGGGACCGCGCGCACCACGACCCGACGGATCGCCCACCGCCCGGGCGACGCGGACGTGGTGCCCGAGGTGGGCGCCGTCGGGCAGTACCTCTACGAGCCCGACGGCGCCGTGATCCGGGCGGGGCTCGTCGCCCACGCGGCGCGCGGGCTGGGCGGCCGCCTGCTCGACCGGACCATCGCGTACGTGACCACCGACTCCCCCGCGCCGCTCGACGCGACGGGGCTCGCGGACGGGCTCGCGCGCGGCTACCGCGTGCTCGACACCATGCCGTTCGGCCTCAAGCGGCTGCGCTCGTACCTGCGCGAGCGCGGCGTCGGTCGTCTGACGATCAAGAAGCGGGGCACCGCCGTCACGCCGGAGCAGCTCCGGCGGCAGCTCGCCCTCACGGGCGACGCGACGGCCACGATCGTCCTCACGCGCGTCGGCGGCTCCCAGCAGGTACTCGTCGTCGAGCCGCTCTCCGCTCCCCCGGCCGGCGCCGGGCAAGACGGGCCCCGGTGAGCGCCCTGCCGCGCCGCACGGCGATCCCCTTCGCGCGCTCGGAGCGCTCGACCGTCGGGCTCGAGTGGGAGCTCGCGCTCGTCGACGCCGACTCGGGCGACCTGCGGCAGGTCGCGCAGACCGTGCTCGACGCCGTGCGCCCGGCCGACGGCGGCCCGCACCCGTCGATCAAGCAGGAGCTCCTGCTCAACACGGTCGAGGTCGTGAGCGGCGTGTGCCGCACGGTGGGCGAGGCCGGCCGCGACCTGCAGCGCTCGGTCGAGGAGCTGCGCGCCGTGACGGACCCGCTGCGCGTCGAGCTCATGAGCGCGGGCACGCACCCGTTCGCGCGCTGGGCGCAGCAGAAGGTCACCGACAAGCAGCGCTACACCACGCTCATCGACCGCACCCAGTGGTGGGGGCGGCAGATGCTCATCTACGGCGTGCACGTGCACGTCGGCATCGAGGACCGCGCCAAGGTGCTGCCGATCCAGCGCGCGATGCTCACGACGTTCGCCCACCTCCAGTCGCTCTCGGCGAGCTCGCCGTTCTGGGGCGGCAAGGACACCGGCTACGCGTCGAACCGCGCGCTGATGTTCCAGCAGCTGCCGACCGCGGGCCTGCCGTTCCAGTTCGGGACGTGGGAGGAGCTCGAGGGGTACGTCGCCGACATGCTGCACACCGGCGTCATCGACGCGTTCGACGAGGTGCGGTGGGACCTGCGGCCCGCGCCGCAGTTCGGCACGCTCGAGACGCGCATCTGCGACGGCGTCACGAACGTCTCCGAGCTCCTGGCGCTGGCCGCGCTCACGCACTGCCTCGTCGAGCACTTCTCGACGATGCTCGACGAGGGGCGCGAGCTGCCGAGCATCCCGCCGTGGTACGCGCAGGAGAACAAGTGGCGCTCGGCGCGCTACGGCATGGACGCGATCATCATCCTCGACCGCGAGGGCAACGAGGAGCTCGTGACCGACGCCGTCGGGCGGCTGCTCGTCGAGCTCGAGCCCGTCGCGGCGCGCCTCGGGTGCCTCGACGAGCTCGACGGCGTGCGCACCATCGTGCGGCGCGGCGCGTCCTACCAGCGGCAGCGCGCGGTGGCGCGCCGCCACGGGGGCGAGCTGGACGCCGTCGTGCGCTCGCTCGTCGCCGAGATGCGGGCCGGCCGGCCCCTGTGACCCGGCCGGGCCGTCACACGTGCGTGACGGTGAGCGGCATCGACGAGTCGACGCCGATGTCCAGGCTCGACGGCGCGACGCCCGCCCGCACGACGGCCGAGCCGAGCGCGGCGATCATCGCCCCGTTGTCGGTGCAGTAGCGGATCGGCGGGATGCGCAGCTCGATGCCCGCCTCCGCGCAGCGCTCCGCGGCCATGTCGCGCAGCTGGGAGTTCGCGCTGAACCCGCCGCCGACGACGAGCGTCGAGACGCCGTGCCGCTCGCACGCGGCGATGGTCTTGGCGGTGAGCACGTCGGCGACGGACTCCGCGAAGGAGGCGGCGACGTCGTGCACGGGGATCTCCTCCCCCGCGTCCTGGCGGGCCTCGACCCAGCGCGCGACGGCCGTCTTGAGGCCCGAGAACGAGAAGTCGTACGCGTGCTTCTCCTGGTCCTTGCGCGCGGTGAGGCCCCGCGGGAACCGGATCGCCGTGGGGTCGCCCTCGCGCGCGAGGCGGTCGATGTGCGGGCCGCCGGGGTACGGCAGGCCGAGCAGGCGCCCGACCTTGTCGAACGCCTCGCCCGCGGCGTCGTCGAGCGTCGAGCCGAGCTCGGTGACGGACGTCGCGACGTCGTCCACGAGCAGGAGCGAGCTGTGCCCGCCGGACACGACGAGCGCCATGACGCGCTCGGGGAACGCGCCGTGCACGAGCTCGTCGACGGCGGCGTGGCCGATCACGTGGTTCACGCCGTAGAGCGGCTTGCCGAGCGCGAGCGCGAGGGCCTTCGCCGCCGAGGCGCCGATGGTCAGCGGGCCGACGAGCCCCGGCCCGGCGGTCACAGCGATCGCGTCGACCTCGGAGAGGTCGACGTCGGCCGTGCCGAGCGTGCGCTCGAGCGTGGGGATCATCGCCTCGAGGTGGGCGCGCGAGGCGACCTCGGGGATGATCCCGCCGTAGCGCGCGTGCTCGTCCATGGAGCTCGCGACCGTGTCGACGAGCAGCTCGCGGCCACGGACGAGCGCGACGCCCGTCTCGTCGCAGGACGTCTCGATGCCGAGCACCAGGGGCTCGCCGAAGCTCGCGGGAGCAGTGGGGACCATGGCCTCCAGGGTAGTCGCGCGCGGGGGCCGGACCGTCCGTGTCGCGCACGTCACACCGTCTGCTCGGAAGATGATCAAGGGTTCAACTGTTTGTGCCAGTCATGAGCACCGACACCCTCATCGAGTCCTCTGCCGCGCCGAGCGAGCAGGCCGACCAGCTCGCGATCGACGCGCAGGCCGCGGACCGCCTGTTCCGCGCGGCGCACACCACGCACGCGTTCTCGGACGAGCCCGTCACCGACGCGCAGATCCAGGCCGCCTGGGACCTCGTCCGCTGGGCGCCCACCGCGATGAACACCCTCCCGCTGCGGCTGCTCGTCGTCCGCACGCCCGAGGCGAAGCAGCGCCTCGGCGCGCACATGGCGGACTTCAACCGCGACAAGACGCTCGCCGCGCCGGTGACGATCGTCGCCGCCGCCGACCCGTCGTTCCACCAGCACCTCGGCACGCTCGCGCCGTTCCGCGAGGGCATCGCCGAGCAGCTCGACCCGCAGGCCGACCTGCGTGAGGGCATGGCCCGCACCAACGCCCTCATCCAGATCGGCTACCTCATCGTCGGGCTGCGCGCCGCCGGCCTGTCCGTGGGCCCCATGACGGGCTTCGACGCCGCCGGGATCGACGCTGAGTTCTTCGGCGAGTCGGGCTGGCGCACGCTCGTCGCGATCAACGTGGGCTACCCGGCCGACGAGGGCGCGCACTTCCCGCGCCAGGCGCGCCTCGACTTCCACCAGGTCGCCGAGGTCCTCTGAGTCCCGTCCCGCACCTCCGAGCCGAGGCGGCACCCCACCGGGGTGCCGCCTCGTCGCGTCCGGGGGCTGCGCGCGCGCCTCGGTCCGGGAGGCGCGGCGTGCGTCAGGTCGCGACGGGGCGGCCGGGGTCGTTCGACCACTGCGACCACGACCCCGCGTAGAGCGCCGCGTCGACGCCGAGCGTCGCGAGCGCGGCGACCTCGTGCGCGGCGGTGACGCCCGATCCGCAGTACACCCCGACGGGGCGCGACGGGTCGACGCCGAGCGCGGCGAACCGCGCGCCGAGCGCGTCCGGGTCGAGGAACGTCCCGTCGGCGGCGAGGTTGCCCGTCGTCGGGGCGCTCACCGCGCCCGGGACGTGGCCGGCCCGCGGGTCGACGGGCTCGACCTCCCCGCGGTACCGCTCGCCCGCGCGCGCGTCGAGCAGCACGCCCGACGCCGCGAGCCCGGCCGCGCCGTCCGCGTCGAGCACCGGCATCCCGCCCGGGGAGACGACGACGTCGCCCGGCTCGGGCCGCACGTCGCCCTCCTCGGTCGGGTACCCCGCCGCGCGCCACGCGGGCAGGCCGCCGTCGAGGAGGCGGACGTCGTCGTGGCCCGCCCAGCGCAGCAGCCACCACGCGCGCGCGGCCGACGTGCCGCCCACGGCGTCGTACACGACGACGCCCCGGTCGGCGCGGACGCCCCAGCGCCGGGCCGCCGCCTGCAGGTCGCCCGCCTCCGGCAGCGGGTGGCGGCCCGCGGCGGGCGACGGCGGCGCCGCGAGCTCGGTCTCCAGGTCCACGTACACCGCGCCCGGCACGTGCGCGGCGCGGTGCTGCTCGCGCCCGTCGGTGACGCCCAGCGCCCACCGCACGTCGAGCACGACGGGCGGGCGGTCGCCCGCGAGCGCCGCGGCGAGGCCGCGCGCGTCGACGAGCACGCGGTCGCGCCGCGCGAGGTCGCCCGTCACGCGACCACGTCGGCGGACGCCGTCCCGTAGTCCGGCTCGTCGCGCGGCGGCGGGGCGCCCAGCTCGAGCCGCATCGTGTACGCGTCCACGTCCTCGGGCTGGTAGTACCGCTTGCGGATGCCGAGCTGCTCGAACCCGTGCTTCGCGTAGAGCCCGAGCGCCGCGTCGTTGTCGACGCGCACCTCGAGCAGCACGGCGCTCGCCCCGAGCTCGCGCGACCGCTCGACCAGCGCCTCCAGGAGCACCGAGCCCACGCCCTGGTGCTGGAACGCCGGGTCGACGCCGATGGTCATGACCTGGGTGACGTCGCCGTCGAACCACAGGCCCGCGTACCCGACGAGCGGCTGGGGCCCCGCGGCGTAGAGCCGCACGGGCTCGGCGGCGACGTACCACCGCCCGAACCCGGCGAGCTCGTCGGCGAGCATCCCGTAGGTCCACGCGCCGCGCCCGAACAGCTCACGCTCGAGCTCGACGACCCGGTCGAGGTCCGCGGCCTTGAGGGGCCGCAGCCGGATCTCGTACGACCGCGTGCTCATCGCGACCGCTCCGGCGACGCGTCGCTCACGCGCTTGCGCGCCGCGGCCTCCTGGACGTCGGGGCGGCGCAGGTACAGCGGCTCGGTCGGCTGCTCGAGCCCGGCCGCCCGGCGCGCGATCGCCAGGCGCGCGAGCACGGCGGCGTCGGGGACCTGCGGCGCGTCCTGCGCGACGTCGAGCGCGTCGGGGTACAGCTCGGCGCCCTCCCCGACCACGACGGCGCCCGCGGCGTGCGTCGCGACGTCGGCGGCGGGGCCGACGTCGGGCCCCGCGACGGTCTCGAGCACGGGGACCGCGTGCGGCCCCTCGTGCGCGACGACGCGGTACCGCGCCCAGTAGACCTCGCGACGGCGGGCGTCGGTCGCGACGAGGAGCTCGTCGTCGGGCGCGAGGCCGAGGTCGCTCACGGCCTGCGCGGCGACGGCGTCGAGGCTCGGGACGCCCAGCACGGGGACGCCGAGCGCGAAGCCCAGGGCCCGGGCGGTGACGAGCCCGACCCGCAGGCCGGTGAACGGCGCCGGGCCCGTCCCGACGGCGACGGCCGTGAGGTCGCGGCGGTCGACGCCGGCCTCGGCGAGCGCCGCCTCGACGAGCGGGGCGAGCGCCTCGGCGTGCCGGCGACGCTCGGGCGCGTCGCGGCGGGCGAGACGAGCGCCGTCGTCGGAGACGACGGCGACGGTGACGGAGGCGGAGGTGTCGAGCGCGAGAACAGCCACGGCTCCAGCCTACGGCCGGGAGCGGGGCCGTCCTCGTCGCCGGGCGCTACCGGGTGAGCGCGGCGACGTCGAGGCCGGCCCAGCGCGCCCCCACGCCGCGCACGGTCACGCGCCGCTCCCCCGCCTCGGGGGCGTCGTCGTCCGGGCCCTGCTCCGCGCCGACCCCGCCGCGCGGGCGCTCGAGCACGATCTCCAGGCGGTCGCCCGCGAGCGCCTCGACGAGGCCGCTGCCCCACTCGACGACCGTCACCGACTCGTCCAGGCTCGAGTCGAGGTCGAGCGCGTCGACCTCGTCGAGCGACCCCAGGCGGTACGCGTCCACGTGCACGAGGGCCGGGCCCCCGACGACGGACGGGTGCTCGCGCGCGACGATGAACGTCGGGGACGCGACCTGGCCGCGCACGCCGAGCCCCGCCCCGATCCCCTGCGTGAGCGTCGTCTTCCCCGCCCCGAGGTCGCCCGTGAGGATCACCAGGTCCCCCGCGCGCAGCACCGCGGCGAGGGCGCGGCCGAACGCGCGGGTCGCCTCGGCGTCGGGCAGCACGACGACGCCGCCCGGGGCGTCGTCGGCCGCGGTCCCCCCGGCGGCGGGCGCCGGGGTCGAGTGGTTCGGGTCGTCGCTCACGCGCGGACCGTCCTTTCCGTGCTGTCGTGCGGGCTCGGGTCGCGCGCCAGGAGCGCCCGCGCGCCGTCGTCGAGCACGTGCGTCCCCACGTGCTCGCGCGGCACGCGCGCACCGAGGCGCGTCGTGATCTCGTAGCTGATGGTGCCCGCGGCCTGCGCCCAGTCCTCGGCCGTGGGGACCCCGCCGCGCGCCACGCCGTCGCCCGCGCCGAACAGCGTGACGACGTCGCCCGCGCGCTCGGTCGCGTCCGGGCCGAGGTCGAGCACGAGCTGGTCCATGCAGACCCGGCCCGCGACGCGCACGACGCGCCCGCCGGGCTCTCCCGGGCGGGCGCCGACGAGCACCGGCCCGCCCGGCGCGCCCGCGGGCCCGCCGCCCGACGCGTGGCGCGGGATCCCGTCGCCGTAGCCGAGCGGCACGACGCCGAGCGTCGTGTCCTGCGGCGTCGTGTAGTGGTGCGAGTAGGAGACGCCGTGACCGCCGGGCACGCGCTTGACCGTCGCGAGGCGCGCCTGGAGCGTCATCGCGGGGCGCAGTCCGAACCGCGACGGCGGCCCGAGCTGCGGCACGGGCGTCATCCCGTACGCGGCCAGGCCCGGGCGCACGAGGTCGTAGTGGGTGCGGGGGGCCGTGAGCGTCGCGGCGGAGTTCGCGAGGTGGCGCAGCTCCGGCACGACGCCCGCCCGCGCGGCCTCGCGCACGGCCTCGTCGAAGACGTCGGCCTGCGAGACGACGGTCGGGTGGCCGGGCTCGTCCGCGAACGCCAGGTGCGACCACATGCCGACGACGCGCACGGCACCCTCCGCCTCGGCGCGCGCCACGGCGTCGAGCACGTCGGGCAGGTCCGCGGGCATGATCCCGTTGCGGCCCAGGCCCGTGTCGACCGCGAGGTGCACCCGGGCGGTCCGGCCCGCGGCCCGCGCCGCGGCGACGACCTCGTCCACGGCCCAGCGCGCCGCGAGCGACACGTCGACGTCCGCCTCCACGAGGTCGCGCAGCGGCGCGCCCGGCGGGTAGAGCCACGTGAGCACGCGCGCGCGGTCCGGGCCGACTCCCGCCGCCCGCAGCGCGAGCGCCTCGCCCGGCTGCGCCGTCCCGAGCCACGTCGCACCGCCCGCGAGCGCCCCGAGCGCGCTCGCGACGAGCCCGTGCCCGTACGCGTCCGCCTTGACCACGGCCATCACCTGGGACGACGGCGCGAGGTCCGCGAGCGCGCGCACGTTGTCGCGCACCGCCGCCAGGTCGACGACGGCGCGGGCCGGGTAGGCGCGGGGGTCCGGGCCGTCGGAGCCGCTCGCGCGGGACGTCGGGGCGGGGCCCGCGAGGGAGCCCGCCCGGGCGCCGGTCGGGACGGTGCCGGGGGCGCCGGCGGGTGTGCCGGGATGTGTGCCGGGAGAGGTCGTGCGCTGGGTGTCGCTCACGGTCGTCGATTCTCTCACCCGCGCGTCACCACGCGGAGAGCGCGCGGTCCGTCGCGAAGCGGCGCTCGCGGCCCGTGAACGGGTCGGTGAACGCGAGCGACCGCGACACGAGCTGGAGCGGGCGCGAGTAGTCCTCGGGCGAGACGTCGTACGGCTCGGGGTAGAAGTTGTCGTGCACGATCGGCACGCCGAGCCGCGCCATGTGCAGGCGGAGCTGGTGCGTCCGGCCGCTGTGCGGCTCGAGCCGGTACCGCGCGAGCCCGCGCGCCGGGTCGGTCTCGACGACGTCGACGCGGCTCTCCGCGTTGGGCTCGCCGTCTACCTCCTCGGCCCGCATGACGCCGCGGCGCTTGACGATGCGGCTGCGCACGGTCGCGGGGAGGTCGAGCGACGGGTCCCACGGCGCGACCGCCTCGTAGGTCTTGCGCACCTCGCGGCGCGCGAAGAGCTCCTGGTACGCCCCGCGCACCTGCGGGCGCAGCGTGAGCAGCAGGACGCCCGCGGTCACCCGGTCGAGGCGGTGCGCCGGGCTGAGCTCGGGCAGGTCGAGGTCGCGGCGCAGCCGCACCAGCACCGACCGCGCGACGTACGCCCCGCGCGGGATGGTCGCGAGGAAGTGCGGCTTGTCGACGACCAGCAGATCCCGGTCGCGGTGCAGCACGCGGACCTCGAACGGCACGTCCGGCTCGACGGGCGGGTCGCGGTAGAGGAACACGAACCCGCGCGGCTCGTACGGAGTGCGCGCGTCCACCGGGCGCCCGCGGCCGTCGACGACCTCGCCCGCCGCGACCTTCTCCGCGAGGCGCGCGGCGTCGTCGGGGAAGCGGTGGCGCACGTAGTCGAGGGTGCGCGGGTACCGCGCGACGCTCTCGGCGTCGTGCGGCAGCACGAGGCGCGTCGGGTTGAGGCCGTCGCGCACGGGGAGGGGGACCACGCCCTCCACGGTACCGGCGGGGTGCCCGCGGTCGGTGCGGGTCGCGCGTGGGTGCGGTGGGGTGCGCGGCGGCGCAGTCGGCACGCGGGCGCAACCGGCGCGCGGGCGCAACCCGGCGTGGTCGACGCGCGGTGGGGTGCGCCGTGGGCGCGGTCAGCGCGCGGCGAGCAGCTCCGCGACGACGCCCGGGACCGCGTCCGCGACGTCGAGCGCCGCGACGGGACCGCCCGGGTTCGCGCGCTCGGCGGCGAGACCGTGCACGACGGCGGCCGCCGCGGCCAGCTGCGCAGCGAGGCCCGGCTCCCGCACGACGCGCTCCGCGTGCGCCGCGAGCAGCGTGCCGAGGATGCCGGCGAGGACGTCGCCCGCCCCGGCGGTCGCGAGCCACGCAGGCGCGTCCGCCTGCGACCACGCGCCCTCCGGCCCGACGACGACCGTCGCCGACCCCTTGAGCAGCACCGTCGCGCCGGTGGCCTCGTGCGCGCGGCGCGCCCACCGCAGCGGCTCGGCCTCGACGTCGGGACGCGTCACGTCGTCGCCACGCGCCCGCAGGAGCGTCGCGAGCTCCCCGGCGTGCGGGGTGAGCACGACCGACGGCGGGCAGCGGTCGGGCAGCAGGGACAGAGCGCCCGCGTCGACGACCGCGGGCACGCGCTGCGGCGTCGCGTCGGTGGTCGTCGCGTGGGTCGCCGTCGCGGCGGCGAGCGCCGCCCGCACGCGCTCGTGCTGGCCGCCGTCGTCGACCGGGTCGTCGCCCGGGCCGGGGACCGCCGGGACGCCCGGGCCCAGCACCCAGGACTGGACGCGGCCCGCGGCGGGCACCACCTCGGGGCGGGCCGCGAGGACGGCGCGCGTGGCGTCGTCGGGCCCGCCGTAGCGCACCATGCCCGGACCCGTGCGGACGGCCGCGGTCGTGACGAGCACCGCCGCGCCCGGGAAGGTCGGCGTGCCCGCCACGACGCCGACGACGCCGCGCGTGTACTTGTGGTCGGTGGCGCCGGGCACGGACCAGAGGACCGCGACGTCCGCCGGCTCGAGCCGACGCACGACCGGCGCCGCGGTCCCCCGGTCCGGCGCGGGCGCGTCGGGGCGGGGAGCGTCAGGGACGGGTGCACCCGGGGCCGGTGCGTCAGGGCCGGTTGCGTCAGCACCGGGTGCGCCAAGGCCGGGCGCGCCAAGGCCGGCTGCGTCAACGCCGGGTGCATGAGGGCCGGGTGCGCCCAGGCGCAGCCCGATGTCGACGACCGCGCCGTGCCCCGCGAGGTGCGTCGCGGGCGGCAGGAGCAGCCCCGGCTTGGCGGCGCCGAACGTCACCGTGCGGTCGGCGCGCAGCACCGGGCCCGGCACCGTGCCGTCGTCGACGCCGATGCCGCTCGGCGCGTCCACCGCGACGACCCACGGCCGACCGAGGCCTTCGGGACCGTGCGCGGGGCCGCCGTCGAGCACCGCGGTCAGCCGCTCCACGAGGTCCGCCGCGACCCCGCGCAGCGCCCCGCGGGCGCCGATCCCGACGAGGCCGTCGAGCACGACGTCGGCGCGCGCTGCCTGGGCGGCGACCCGGTCGGCGACGTGCGGGTCGAGGTGGTCGCGCTGGCAGTCGCCGTGACCGTCGTCGTGACCGTCGTCGTGCGCCGCGCCGTCGGGGCTGCCGACGAGCACCTCGACGCGTCCGCCCGCGTCCCGGAGCGCCGCGAGACCGCCGGCGTGCGCGTGCTCGCCCGTGAGCACCGCCAGCACCTCGAGGCCGCGGCGCGCGAGGTACGCGCCCGCGTGCAGCGTGTCCCCGCCGTTGTTGCCCGAGCCGACGAGCAGGACCGCCCGGGCGCCGGTGACGCGCCCGTCGCGGCGGCCGCCGTCGGGCAAGGCGACCGACCGGCGTCGGGCGAGGTCGCGCGCGACGACGGTGGCGAGCGCGAACGACGCCCGCTCCATGAGCGGGACGCCCGCGGCGAGCAGGGGCTCCTCGGCGGCGCGGACGTCGGCGACGGACCAGGCTTCGATCATGACCTCATCCTGCCCACCGGGCGCCGAGGCCGCCTGCGCGGCGCCCGCGCCGAGCCGTCCGGGGCGACGACCGCCGGGACGGCCGAGGGCTGAGACGGTCCCCGCGGGCGCGCTGCGGGCCGCGCGGACCCGCATAGGGTGACGAGCATGCGATTCGGACTCTTCATCCCGCAGGGCTGGCGCTACGACCTCGTCGACGTCGCGCCCGAGGACCACTGGAAGACCATGCTCTCCCTGCTCCACTACGCCGACAACGCGGCGGCGGGCGAGCCCCTGCCCGGCGGCGAGTTCGCGTGGGACGGGGTGTGGGTCTACGACCACTTCCACACGACCCCGACCCCGAGCACCGAGGCGACCCACGAGGCGTGGACGCTCATGGCGGCGTTCGCCGCGGCGTCGCAGCGCGTGCGCCTGGGCCAGATGTGCACGTGCATGGCGTACCGCGAGCCGACCTACCTCGCGAAGGTCGCCGCGACGGTCGACCACGTCTCGGGCGGCCGCCTCGAGATGGGCATCGGCGCGGGCTGGTACGAGCACGAGTGGCGCGCCTACGGGTACGGCTTCCCCAGTGCGGGCGAGCGCCTGCGCGCGCTCGACGAGGGCGTGCAGATCATGGCGCGCATGTGGCGCACGGGGTCGTCGGGCACGTTCGAGGGCCGGCGCTACCAGGTGGACGGCGCCCTGTGCTACCCGCAGCCGCTGCAGCGCGTGGCGGTCGACGGCGAGGGTGCCGTGCCGAGCATCCCCCTGTGGATCGCGGGCGGCGGCGAGAAGAAGACGCTGCGCATCGCGGCGCAGCACGCCCAGTACACGAACTTCGACGGCTCGCCGGAGGGCTTCGCCCACAAGTCCGCCGTGCTCGAGCAGCACTGCCGCGACCTGGGCCGCGACTTCGGGGAGATCACGCGGTCGGCCAACTACAACGTCGTCATCGGCGAGACCGAGCGGGACGTCGCGGACCGTCTTGCCCGGGTCGAGGAGCACGCGCGCCGGTACTTCCCCGAGAAGGCGGACGACAGCATCGCGTCGTGGCGGAACGGCCCCCTCGTGGGAACACCGGAGCAGATCGTCGAGACCCTCACGGCGCTGCGCGCCCAGGGCCTCGGCTACGCGATCGGCTACTTCCCCTTCGCCGCGACCGACCGCGACCAGCTCGAGCTCTTCCAGCGCCAGGTCATCCCGGCCCTGCAATCCTGACCCCCCTCCCCCTCCACCCTTCCGCCCCCTCCCCGCGCGAGCAGGTGGTCTTGGTTCGTCCCGTCGACGGGACGAACCAGGACCGCCTGCTCGTCCGTCGTGGATCGCCTGGTCGACGCCGACCACAGGGTGGGCGGCGTGGGGTGTCGTCCACAGGTCGCGACGACGAGGCTGCGGTGGCGGCACGCGACCCGCTGAGATCGCGTCATGCACGCACGAACCGCCGTCCCCGCCGAGCTCCTCCGGATCGCGTCCCGGCAGGCAGAGCTGGTCACGACCGCGCAGGCCGGTGCGGCAGGACTGTCGCGAGGCGCGGTCCGCGGGCTCGTCGACCGGCGAGAGTGGCGCCGCGCCGCGATGAACGTCTACGAGGTCCGGTCGTCTGCCGTGACGAGCCTCGACGACCGACGACGTCGCGCAGCGCTCCTCGGACTGCTCGCCTACGACGCGGACGCCGTCGCCGTCGGCGCCTGCGCCCTGGTGCTGCACGGCGTGGAGGGTCTGCCGCACCGGCTCACTCCCCAGGTCGCCCTCGACGAGGCGTCGCGCCGGCAGCACCGTGACGGTGTCCGCCTGCGCCAGTTCGACGACGGGATGCGCACGACGAGGATCGACGGGTTCCGGGTCGCGACGCTCGACTGGGCTCTCGCCCAGGCCGTCCCGGAGCTTCCTCGCTCCCACGGGCTCGCCGTCCTCGACGCGGTCCAGCGCCGCCGGCTTCTGACGCCCGACGAGCTCGCCCGCGCGCACGACCTCGCTCGCGGACGGCGAGGCATCGCTACCCGGCACGACCTCTGGGAGCTGTCGGACGGCCGGGCGGAGTCCCCGCTGGAGTCGTTCGCCCGTCTGGAGTGCATCGAGGAGGAGGTGCCGCCGGACACCCTGCAGCTCCCCGTGCGCGACGAGACGGGCGCCGTGGTCGCTCGAGGTGACATGGGATGGCGGCGTCGCGGCGGTCGCTGGCTCGTCGCCGAGCTCGACGGCCGGGAGCACCACGACACCCCCTTCGCGGTCTTCGCGGACCGTCGTCGCCAGAACCTCCTCACCGGCTCGGGCACCGTGGACCTCCTGCGCTTCACGTCACGCGACCTCGGCCGGGTCGCCGCGACCGTGCGCCGGCACCTCGCCGCCTGACGGGCACCTCACCGCCCGGCGGCGGCACGCCACGGTCGACCAAAACCTCGCGCAGCACTTCTCGCGAGTCGAGCAGGCGATCCCCGCCGGCCGAACAGGTGGTCCTGGCGCGTCCACGTCGTAGGACGAGCCAGCACCACCCGCTCGGCGGCAGCGGGTGGGGGCGGGGGCGGGGGCGGGGCGGGTGGGGGCGGGGTCAGCCTTCCGCGACGACCATCGCCGAGGCGATGCCGGCGTCGTGCGAGATGCTCAGGTGCCAGGCCGTGATGCCGAGCGCGTCCGCACGTGCCGCGACCGTGCCGGTGATCTCGACCTCCGGCGGGCCGCCGACGACGCGGTGCACCGTCGCGTCGTGCCAGCGCATGCCCGCGGGGGCACCCAGCGCCTTGGCGATGGCTTCCTTCGCCGCGAACCGCGCGGCGAGCGACGCGGGAGGCAGGTCACGCTCGGCCTCGGTGAACAGCTTCTCGCGGAGCCGGGGGGTGCGCTCCAGGGTCTCCATGAACCGCGCGACGTCCACGACGTCGATCCCCACGCCCTTGATCATGCGTCCACCCTACGGTGGCGACCAGGCCTCCCCGCCTCCACGAGCAGGTGGTCCTGGTTCGTCCGGGAGACCGGACGAGCCAGGACCACCTGGTCGGCGCGTGGGCGGGGGCGGGGCCGGGAGGGCTACTCGACCGTGACCGACTTCGCGAGGTTGCGCGGCTGGTCGACGTCGAGGCCCTTCGCCGTCGCGAGCGCCATCGCGAAGATCTGCAGCGGCACGACGGCCAGCAGCGGCGAGAGCAGCGTCGGGGACTCGGGGATCCAGAAGATCTCGTCCGCGTAGGGACGCACGGCGTCGTCCCCGTCCTCGGCGATGACGAGCGTGCGTGCGCCGCGCGCCCGGATCTCCTGGATGTTCGAGATGACCTTGGAGTGCAGGCCCTCGCGGCCCTTCGGCGACGGCACGACGACGAACACCGGCTGGCCCTCGTCGATCAGCGCGATCGGCCCGTGCTTGAGCTCGCCGGCCGCGAAGCCCTCCGCGTGGATGTACGCGAGCTCCTTGAGCTTGAGCGCGCCCTCGAGCGCGACGGGGAACCCGACGTGGCGCCCGAGGAACAGCACGGACGAGGCGTCCTTCATCGACCGCGCGGTCGCGCGCACGTACTCGCCGCGCTCGATGACGGTCTGGATCTTGCGCGGCATCTCGCGCAGGTCCTCGAGGATCGCCGCGATCTCGTCGGGGAACTTGTTCCCGCGCAGCTGCGCGAGGTAGAGGCCCAGGAGGTACGCGGCGGTGATCTGCGACAGGAACGCCTTCGTCGAGGCGACCGCGATCTCCGGGCCGGCGTGCGTGTAGAGCACGGCGTCGGACTCGCGCGGGATCGTCGAGCCGTGCGTGTTGACGATCGAGATGACCTTCGCGCCCTGCTCACGCGCGTGGCGCACGGCCATGAGCGTGTCCATGGTCTCGCCGGACTGGGTCACGGCGACGACGAGCGTCTTCTCGTCGACGATCGGGTCGCGGTAGCGGAACTCGTGCGCGAGCTCGACCTCGACCGGGATGCGGCACCAGTGCTCGATCGCGTACTTCGCGACGTGGCCCGAGTAGGCCGCCGTGCCGCACGCGACGACGATGATCTTGTCGACCGAGCGCAGCACGGCCTCGTCGATGCGCAGGTCGTCGAGCACGAGCTTGCCCGACGGGTCCGTGCGGCCGAGCAGCGTGTCGGCGACGGCGTGCGGCTGGTCGTGGATCTCCTTGTCCATGAAGGACGAGAAGCCGCCCTTCTCCGCGGCGGCCGCGTCCCAGTCGACCGTGTAGCGCTTCGCCTCGGCCGGGTTGCCGTCGAAGTCGGTCACCTCGACCGACGTCGGCGTGATCGTGACGATCTGGTCCTGCCCGAGCTCGAGCGCCTCCTTGGTGTGGGAGATGAACGCCGCGACGTCGGAGCCGAGGAAGTTCTCGCCCTCCCCCAGCCCGACGACGAGCGGCGAGTCGTGCCGCGCGCCCACGACCGTGTCCGGGGCGTCGGCGTGCACGGCGAGGAGCGTGAAGGTGCCCTCGAGCCGCCGCGCCACCTGCCCCATCGCGAGCGTGAGGTCCTTGGTGTCGCGGTACGCCCGCGCGAGGAGCTGCGCCGCGACCTCGGTGTCGGTCTCGGACCGGAACGTCACGCCCTCGGCGAGCAGCTCGGCCTTGAGGGTCGCGAAGTTCTCGACGATGCCGTTGTGGATCACGGCGAGGCGGTCGTCGTCCGCGAGGTGGGGGTGCGCGTTGGTGTCCGTCGGGCCGCCGTGCGTCGCCCACCGCGTGTGCCCGATCGACGCGGTCGCCGCGGGCAGCGGGTGCGTCTCGATCTCCTGCACGAGGTTCGCGAGCTTGCCGGACTTCTTCGCGAACGCGACGGCGTCGACGCCGGGCGCGACGAGCGCGACCCCGGCCGAGTCGTAGCCGCGGTACTCGAGCCGTCCGAGTCCTTCGAGAGCGACGTCGAGGGGTCGCCCCGAGGCCTCTCCGACCATGGTTCCAGGGCCTACGTAGCCCACGATTCCGCACATGGTGATCGAGTCTAGCCACGGACCCGCGCCGCTTCGGGGCCGCGCGATCCCGCGGTTCTTCGTGAGGTCCGCTGCCAAATCGGGGCCCCGCGGCGCGCGAGCCGTCCTCGCGCCCGCGGCCTCGTCGTGTCCCGGTCCGTGGCGCGTTCGCCGGGCGTGGGACGCGCGGCACCGCGAGGCTGGTGCTCGTGCCCACCGTCCGGATCGGTCTCTCGGGGTGGCGGTACGCGGACTGGCGCGGACCGTTCTACCCCGCGGGGCTCCCCCAGCGTCGCGAGCTCGAGCACGTCGCCTCGCTCTTCCCCGCCGTCGAGCTCAACGGGTCGTTCTACTCGTTGCAACGACCGTCGTCGTTCGTCGCGTGGCGCGACCAGACCCCCGAGGGCTTCACGTTCGCGGTCAAGGGACCGCGCTTCGTCACCCACATGAAGCGGCTCCGGGACGTGCGGACGCCGGTCGCCAACTTCGTCGCGAGCGGCGTCCTCGCGCTCGGCAGCAGGCTCGGGCCCGTCCTGTGGCAGCTCCCCGCGCGGACCGCCTTCGACCACGACCTGCTCGACGCGTTCCTCACGCTCCTGCCGCGCACCACCGGCGAGGCGGCGAGGCTCGCGCACGAGCACGACGACCGCCTGCGCGCGCCCGCCTGGACGGAGACCGACGCGGACCGCCCGATCGTGCACGCGCTCGAGCCGCGGCACGCGTCGTTCGCCGCGCCGGAGGCGCTCGACCTCCTGCGCCGGCACGGGGTGGCGTTCGCCGTGTCGGACGGCGCGGGCCGGTGGCCGCTCGTCGAGGCGGTCACGAGCCCGCTCGTGTACGTGCGCCTGCACGGGGACCAGGAGCTCTACCGCAGCGGCTACCGGCCGCACGTGCTCGACGCGTGGGCCGAGCGCGTGCGTGCCTGGCACGCCGCGGGCCACGACGTCGAGGTCTACTTCGACAACGACGTGGACGCCCACGCCCCGGCCGACGCGCTCGCCCTCATGGCCCGCCTGCCCGACCTCGCGCTCCCCGGCTTGGGGCCCGCCGTCGAGCCGACGCCGCGCCGTCGTCGGGCCGCGCGCGGGGCGGACGACGCCCGCTGAGACGACCCGCGGAGGGCGGCCTCGCGGTGCCCTCGTCGGGACGCGAAGCCGCCCCGTGCACCGGCACGGGCGCGCATCCGGCAGAATCGGGCGGGTGTCCTCCCCCGCCGACGACCCGTCCGACCTCCTGCGGGCCCACCTGGCCGCGCCGTCGTCCTCGCCGTACGTCGATCTCGACCGGGCCGTGTGGAGCCGGCTGTCGGAGTCGACGCCGCTGCCGCTGACCGACGACGACGTCGCGCGCCTGCGCGGCCTCGGTGACCCGATCGACCTCGCCGAGGTCGACGCCGTCTACCGGCCGCTCTCGCGCCTGCTCAACCTCTACGTCACCGCGACGTCCGGCCTGCACGAGGCGACGTCGACGTTCCTGCGCGAGGAGACCGGCAACACGCCGTACGTCATCGGCGTGGCCGGCTCCGTGGCCGTCGGGAAGTCGACGACGGCGCGCGTGCTGCGCGAGATGCTGGCCCGCTGGCCGGAGACGCCGCGCGTCGAGCTCATCACGACCGACGGCTTCCTCTACCCCAACGCGGAGCTCGCGCGCCGGGGCCTCATGGACCGCAAGGGCTTCCCCGAGTCCTACGACCGTCGCGCGCTCATCCGGTTCCTGTCCAAGGTCAAGGCCGGCCACGCCGAGGTGCGGGCCCCCGTCTACGACCACCTCACGTACGACATCGTGCCGGGCGCCGAGGCCGTCGTCCGCAAGCCCGACGTCCTCGTCGTCGAGGGCCTCAACGTGCTCCAGCCGGCGCGCCCGAGCGCGCACGACGAGTCGACCGTCGCCGTGTCGGACTTCTTCGACTTCTCGATCTACGTCGACGCCCGCACGCGCAACATCCGCCAGTGGTACGTCGACCGGTTCCTCGCGCTGCGCCGCACCGCGTTCGCGCGCCCCGAGTCGTACTTCCGCCGCTACGCCGACCTCACGGACGAGCAGGCGGTGGAGCGGGCGAAGTCGATCTGGGACGCGATCAACGCGCCGAACCTCGAGCAGAACATCCTGCCGACGCGCGGCCGCGCGACCCTCGTCCTCACGAAGGGCTCGGACCACTCGGTCCAGCGCGTCCGCCTGCGCAAGCTCTGAGGCGGCACGCTCAGCACAGGGCAGGGTCAGGTCGCGCGGGGCGGCGTGCCCGACGACGTCGCCCCCGACGGCCCGGGCGGCACCGTCCCGGAGGCGTCCGCCGCGCGCGGACGGGGCGCGGGCGCGCCGGTCACCGGCCCGGTCGCGGGGTTCCCGCCGGCCGTCGCGCCCCCGCCGGGCGCGGTCGCGGCCGGCGTCCCGCCGGTCGTCGGCGCGGCCCCGGCCGGGTCGGTCGCATCCTCTCCGACAGGCACCCGCGCCGTCGGCGGCAGCTCGCCGCGCTGGCGCGCGCGCATCATGAGCACGCGGTCGATGACGAACCCGCTCCCGACGCCCAGCACGATGCCCACGACCATCGCGAGCAGCGGCTCGTGGCCCAGCCAGCGGGCGGCGACGAGCCCGATGAGCACCGAGTAGACGGCCCACGTCACCGCCGCGATGCCGGAGAACGCCATGAACCGACGCCGCGGGTACCCGACGGCGCCAGCCGTCATGTTCACCGCGACGCGGCCCACGGGGATGTAGCGCGCCGCGAGGATGAACGACGCCCCGCGGTGCGCGAGGGCGCGCTCGGCCCACCCCACGGCGCGCCGCCCGCGGGGCGTGCGCAGGATGCGCAGACGCTCCGTGCCGACGGCGCGACCGATCGCGAACGCGATCTGGTCCCCGGTCCAGGCACCCAGGGCCGCGACGAGGAGCACGAGGACGAGGTTCGGCTCGCCGGTCGCGTGCGCGGAGACCGCGAGCGTGATGACGACCGACTCGCTGGGGACCGGCGGGAAGAACCCGTCGATCGTCGCGAAGCCGAACAGGGCGGGATAGATCCACGCGGACGCCGCGAGGGCGAGAATCCAGTGCTCGAGATTCTCCAGGAAGGTCGACACGGCGTCCGGCAACGGCGTCCTCGTTCGTCTGCTGGCGGGGAGGCCAGGCGGGCGGTGGCGGCAGGTCGGTCGTCCTGCACCAGGACAAGCCTACGGAGCGCGAGGACGACGACCATCAGGGAGACCCCCGGTTCACCCCTGAGGACCCCGGGCGCGACGGCGCCGCGCCCGTGACGATTCTGCCGTGCCCGCCGCGGCAGTTCGTCATCCCGGCGGACGACTTCCCGCGGCGGGCCCGTACGTCGTGAGGACCAGGGGCCCGCGGACGCCCGGTGGGCTAGCTCCCGGCGCCCGGGAGCCGCGCGACCCCGAGGGTCGAGGACAGCGTGCGCAGGTCGGCGGCGTCGAGGTAGAGCTCGCCCCGCAGGTGGTCCGTCTCGTGCTGGACGATGCGCGCGGGCCACCCGGTCAGCACGTCGTCGAACGGCTCGCCGGCCTCGTCCTGGCCCGTGAGCCGGACGGCGTGGGCGCGCGTCCGCTCGGCCTGCCAACCGTGCACGGAGAGGCAGCCCTCGAAGAACGTGCGGGTCTCCTCGCCGACGACCTCGTAGCGCGGGTTCACGAGCACCCGGTACTCCAGGGGGCTCCGCTCCCGGTCGTCGCCGACGTCCGGTGCACCCGGGTCCTCGACCACGGCCACCGCGAGGCCGATGCCGACCTGCGGCGCGGCGAGCCCCACGCCGGGCGCCGCGCGCATGGTCGTGCGCATCGCGTCGAGGAAGCGCGGCAGCGCGTCGCCGAGCTGGCCCGCGTACGGCACGGCCGGCGTGCGCAGCACGGGGTGGCCGGCCTGCACGATCGGCAGGACGCCGTCCGGGTACGCGGCGAGGAGCGCGAGCACGTGCTCGCGCAGCGCCTCGTCGACCCCCTGCCGCACGCTCGTGCCCGCCTCGCGTCCCGTCGGCCGTCCGGACGCGCTCACAGGGCGAGCCGCTCGCGCACGACGCCCGCGAGCTGCGCGGCGACCGCGTCGGCCTGCTGCTGCGTCGCCGCCTCGACCATGACCCGGACGAGCGGCTCGGTGCCCGACGGCCGCAGGAGCACCCGCCCCGTCTCCCCGAGCGAGCGCTCCGCACCGGCGACCGCGGCCAGCAGCGCCTCGTCGGTCGACGCGCGCGCCTTGTCCACGCCGGGGACGTTGAGGAGGGTCTGCGGGAGCCGCTGCACGACGCCCGCGAGGTCCGCGAGCTTCTGGCCCGTCGCGCGCACCCGCGCCGCGAGCTGGAGGGCCGTGAGCACGCCGTCGCCCGTCGTCGCGTAGCGCGACATGACGATGTGGCCTGACTGCTCGCCGCCCAGGCCGTAGCCGTGGGCGCGCATCTCCTCGAGCACGTACCGGTCGCCGACCGCCGTCTGGACGGTGCTGATCCCCGCCGCGCGCATCGCGAGCAGCAGCCCGAGGTTGCTCATGACCGTGACGACGAGCGTGTCGTGCGGGAGCGCGCCCTCGTCCTTGAGCGCGAGGGCGAGGACGCCCATGATCTGGTCGCCGTCGACGACGGTGCCGCCGTGGTCGACCGCGATGCAGCGGTCCGCGTCGCCGTCGAACGCGACGCCGAAGTCGGCCTCGGACGCGACGACGACGGCCTGAAGCTGCTCCGGGTGGTTCGAGCCGCACGCCGCGTTGATGTTGCGGCCGTCGGGGCTCGCGTTGATGACGACGACGTCCGCCCCGGCAGCACGCAGCGCCGCGGGCCCGACGTCGCTCGCCGCGCCGTTCGCGCAGTCGACCGCGATCCGCAGGCCGGCCAGCGGCTTGTGATCCTCGTCGGCGCCGATGCTCGACATGAGGTGCTCGACGTACGCGCCGCCCGCGCGACCCGAGTCCGGGGAGATGCGGCCGACGACGCCGTGCGTCGGGCGCTCCCACTCCAGGCCCAGCAGGCTCTCGATGCGGTCCTCGACCGCGTCGTCGAGCTTCACGCCGCCGCGCGCGAGGAACTTGATCCCGTTGTCCTGCATCGGGTTGTGCGACGCCGAGATGACGACGCCGAAGTCGACGTCCATGGTGCTCGTCAGGTAGGCGACGGCCGGGGTCGGCAGGACCCCGACGTCCTTCACGTCGACGCCCGCGCTCGCGAGCCCCGCGATGAGCGCCGCGCCGAGGAACTCCCCGGACACGCGCGTGTCGCGCCCGACGACCGCGCGCGGGCGGTGCCCCTCCTCCTGACCGCTCGCGAGCACACGGGCCGCGGCGACGCCGAGGTCCAGCGCGAGCTCCGCCGTCACGTTGCCGTTCGCGAGACCGCGCACCCCGTCGGTGCCGAAAAGCCGTCCCATGGAAGTCCTTCCCCTCGTACCGGCCGTACGCCGACCGTACGACCGTCAGCCGCTGCCCGCCGTCGACGGGTCTTGGTCACCGCTCCTCACAAACGCCGTCGGCCCCGGTGGACCAGGTCCACCGGGGCCGACGAGCGCACAGCGCAGGATCAGCGCTTGGAGTACTGCGGTGCCTTGCGGGCCTTCTTGAGACCGGCCTTCTTGCGCTCGACGACGCGGGCGTCGCGAGTGAGGAAGCCGGCCTTCTTCAGCGCGGGGCGGTTGTGCTCGGCGTCGATCGCGTTGAGCGCGCGCGCGATCGCCAGGCGCAGCGCGCCGGCCTGGCCCGAGGAGCCGCCGCCCGTGATGCGGGCCACGACGTCGAAGCGACCCTCGACGTCGACCAGCTTCAGCGGGGAGTTGACGAGCTGCTGGTGGACCTTGTTCGGGAAGTAGTCCTCGAGCGTGCGCCCGTTGACCTTCCAGGTGCCGGTGCCGGGGACGAGGCGCACGCGCGCCACGGCCTCCTTGCGACGGCCCAGGGCCTGGCCGGGGGCGGTGATGCTCTGGCCGCGGCCCGTGGGGGCGGCGGACTCGGAGGTGTAGGTGCTGGGCGTCTCGTCGCCCAGGGTGTCGGTGTCGACGGTGGTCTCGGCCACGGGTGGTGTCCTCGCGTCTCTCTGTGCGCTACGCCTGGGCGGCGATTACTGCGCGACCTGGGTGATCTCGAACGGCTTCGGCTGCTGAGCGGCGTGCGGGTGCTCGGCACCCGCGTAGACCTTCAGCTTGCCGAACTGGGCGCGACCGAGGGTCGTCTTGGGGAGCATGCCCCGGACGGCCTTCTCGACGGCACGCTCGGGGTGCTTGTCGAGCAGGTCGCCGTAGGCGACGGCACGCAGACCACCCGGGTAACCGGAGTGGTTGTAGGCCATCTTCTGCTCGCGCTTGTTGCCGCTCAGGGCGACCTTGCCGGCGTTGATGACGATGACGAAGTCACCGCCGTCGACGTGCGGAGCGAAGGTCGGCTTGTGCTTGCCGCGCAGCAGGGTGGCCACGTGGGTGGCCAGGCGGCCCAGGACGACGTCGGTCGCGTCGATGACGTACCAGTCGCGCTGGACGTCGCCGGGCTTCGGGGTGTACGTACGCACGGTCGTAGCCTTCGTTTCTGTCTCAGGATGTCTTCTTCGACCGCTGAAGCGTGCGGCCGAGAGGGCAGGTCGTTGCGCGGCGGGCTCGGTCGACACCCGCTCCTTGGCCGGCAGCGAGTGGGCGCGCTAGCGACACGGGTGTCGTGAGATGAGCACAACGACTCACCAGACTACCCGCGAGGCAGGCCGCCGGTCAAAGCGGCCGGGCGCTCCCGGACGCACGTCTCGCAGCGCGTCGAGCGGGCCTCGTGGACGCAGCCGGGGCAGTACAGGCGCAGGGTCCGGCAGCTCGGGTCGGCGCAGTTCTCGTACTTCGCCGTCGGCGCCCCGCACGCCGTGCACGCGCCGAGCGGCGTCGAGCCCGGGCCGAGCTCGACGTGCATGCGCTCGTCGAACACGTAGAGCGACCCCTCCCACAGCCCCTGCGAGCC
Source organism: Cellulosimicrobium sp. AB352 (assembly GCF_049538415.1). Classification (NCBI taxonomy): domain Bacteria; kingdom Bacillati; phylum Actinomycetota; class Actinomycetes; order Micrococcales; family Promicromonosporaceae; genus Cellulosimicrobium; species Cellulosimicrobium sp. AB352. Next base: position 213,546 of record NZ_JBMVFX010000002.1, read on the forward strand.
GAACACCTCGCCGTAGCGCACGACGCCGCCGTCGAGCTGGTAGACCTCCTCGAACCCGCGGGCGCGCAGCAGCGCCGACAGCACCTCGCACCGCACGCCCCCCGTGCAGTACGTGACGACGGGTCGGCCCTTGAGGTCGTCGTAGCGGCCCGAGTCGATCTCGGCGACGAAGTCCCGCGTGGTCGCGACGTCGGGCACGACGGCCCCGCGGAAGCGGCCGATCGCCGCCTCGAACGCGTTGCGGCCGTCGAGCATCACGACGTCGTCGCCGCGCTCCTCGACGAGGTCGTGCAGGGCCTGCGGGCTCAGCCGCTCCCCGCCGCCGACGACGCCGTGCTCGTCGACCCGGACCTCGTCCGGCACGCCGAACGCGACGAGCTCGGGGCGCACCTTGACGGACAGGCGCGGGAAGTCGCGGCCCGTGCCGTCGGACCACTTGACGTCGACGCCCTCGAAGCCCGGGTACCGGCGCGTCGTCTTCACGTACTGCTTGAGGTCCTCGACCGTCCCGCCGAGGGTCGCGTTGATCCCGTGCTCCGACACGATCACGCGACCCGTGAGGTGCCACCGCTCCCCCAGCGCCTGCTGCCAGAGCTGCACGGCACGCGGGTCCGGCAGCGCCGTGAAGGCGTAGAAGAGCACGATCTTGTGGACGGCCATGCTCACCAGGATAGGGAGGGCTAGCGCGCCCGACGGACGCGCTCGACGTCCCAGACGGGCTCGGGCGCCTCGACGACCTCGCCGTCCTCGCGGAACACGAGGAACCGGTCGAAGCCGCGCGCGAACCACCGGTCGTGCGTCACCGCGAGCACGGTGCCCTGGAAGGCCGCGAGCCCCGCCTCGAGCGCCTCCGCCGAGTGCAGGTCGAGGTTGTCGGTCGGCTCGTCGAGCAGGAGCAGCGTCGCGCCGTCGAGCTCGAGGAGCAGGATCTGGAAGCGCGCCTGCTGGCCGCCCGAGAGCGTCTCGAAGCGCTGCTCGGCCTGGCCCACGAGCTCGTACCGGTCGAGCGCCCGGCTCGCGCCCTCGCGCCCCATGCCCGCCCGGTGCCCCTCGCCGCGGTGGAGGATCTCCAGCAGCGTGCGCCCTCGCAGCTCCGGGTGGTCGTGGTTCTGCGCGAACCACCCCGGCCGCACCCGCGACCCGAGCACGGCCCGGCCAGTGTGCGCCACAGGGGCGGGCGCCGCCGGGCCGCCGGCCACGTCGTCGGGCACGGTGCCCGGCTCGGGGTCGCTCCCGCCCGCGGCGAGGAGGCGCAGGAAGTGCGACTTCCCGGAGCCGTTCGAGCCGAGCACCGCGACGCGCTCGCCGAAGAACACCTCGACGTCGAACGGCTTCATGAGCCCCGTGAGCTCGAGCCGCTCGCACGTCACCGCGCGCTTGGCCGTCCGCCCGCCCGTGAGCCGCACGGTCACGTTCTGGTCGCGCGCGACGACCTCGGGACGCCCCGCCTCCTCGAACTTGCGCAGGCGCGTGCGCGCGGCCTGGTACCGGCTCGCGAGGCCGTCGTTGAACGCGGCCTTCGTCTTGAGCGTCCGCACGAGCTCCTGGAGCTTGGCGTGCTCCTCGTCCCAGCGGCGCGCGAGCTCGGCGAGCCGGTCGCGCCGGTCCGCGCGGGCCTGGGCGTACGTCGCGAAGCCGCCGCCGTGCACCCACACCGTGCCGCCGCCCGGCGTCGGCTCGAGCGTCGCGACCTGGGTCGCGGTGCGCGACAGCAGCTCGCGGTCGTGGGACACGAAGAGGACCGTCTTGGACGACGCGACGAGCCGCTCCTCGAGCCAGCGCTTCGTCGGCACGTCGAGGTGGTTGTCCGGCTCGTCGAGCAGCAGGACCTCCTCGGGCCCACGCAGCAGGGCCGTGAGCGCGAGCCGCTTCTGCTCGCCCCCGGACAGCGACCGCACGTCGCGCCACTGCGCCTTCTCGAACGGGACCGACAGCACCTCGTCGGTCACCTCGTCCCAGCCGGCCTCGGCGTCGTAGCCACCCACGTCCGCCCAGTCCACGAGGGCCTGCGCGTAGCGGAGCTGGGCGGGCTCGTCGTCGACCGTCATGATGTCGTGCTCGGCAGCCGCGAGCTCGAGCGCCGCCTCGCGGACGGCGGTCGGCGCGAGCCCGACGAGCAGGTCGCGCACCGTGCGGTCGTCGTCGATGCGGCCGACGTCCTGGCGCATGACCCCGAGCCCGCCGCTGCGCACGACGGCGCCCCCGTGCGGCGCGACCTCGCCGGTGACGATGCGCAGCAGCGTCGACTTCCCGACGCCGTTGGGCCCCACGAGCGCGACGCGCGCGCCGTCCGCGACCCGCAGGTCGACGCCGTCGAGCAGGGTGCGCCCGTCGGGCAGGTGATACGTGACGTCGCTGAGGTCGAGGTGTCCCACCCCGTCATGGTCCCCGACGTCGGCCGCGCGGTCACGCGCTTTCCGGACCCCGGCGTCCGGCACCTCGGCCGGGCCGGCGCCACCCGCGGGTGGCGGGATGGCGGATGGCGGGTGGCGGGACGGCGGGATGGCGGGACGACTCAGCGCCGGCCGCCGCCGAGGAGGCCGCCCAGCCCGCCCAGGAGGTCGCCGAGACCGCCGCCGGAGCCCGACCCGCCGCCCAGGAGCCCGCCGAGGACGTCGCCCAGGCCGCCCCCGCCGGTCTGCGAGGTGCCCGGCCGCTCGCCCGCGCCCTTCCCCGCCGCGGTGCCGCCCGAAGTGCCGCCCGCCGTGCCGCCCGAGGTGCCGGTCGTGGCGCCGCCCGACGACCCGGCGCCGCCGAGCTGCTTCGCGAGGAAGGCCAGCGCGATCGGCGCGAGCGCGGGCAGCACCTTCGCGAGCAGGTCCTTGCCGGTGCCCGTCGACTGGGCGAGCTGCGCGACGACCGCCTGCTCGTTCTGCCCGAACACGTGCCCGACGATCTTGCGGCCGTCGTCGGTGTCGACGTCGTCGAGGTCGACGCCGCCCTCCACGAGCGCCGGGTCGTGCTGCGCGAGGGCCTCGCCGAGCGACGCCGCGCCCGCCGGGTCCTGCGCGTTGGCGCGCAGCCCGCCCAGCAGCGCGGGCAGCGCCGCGCCCACCGCGCGCTGCGCCGTCGCCTCATCGACGCCGAGCCGACCGGCGAGCTGGTCGAGCGGGACGGTGGACAGGATGTCGTCGATGCCGGCCATGCGGTCGTCCTCCGGTTCAGGGGTGCTCCAGCGGGTGCGCACCGGGGCGCGGTGCGGCCCCACCGTAGTCCCGGCCGGGCGTCCTCGCAGGCACTCGCGTCCGGGGCTGCGTCCGGCCCTGCGAGGTGCCAGGGTGGGACGCATGAGCGAAGACACCACCGCCACGAGCCCCGACCCGGAGACGGGCGCCGAGGGCGACACCGACCAGCTCCAGCCCGAGGAGACGCTCCTCGACCGCGGCGTGGACGACGTGCTCGACGAGGGCTACTCCCCGCCCGAGCGCCCCCGCTCGAACCACTTCGGCGAGACGCCGTGGGAAGAGGTGCACGGCGAGACGCTCGACCAGCGCCTGGCCGAGGAGGAGCCGGAGGAGTGGGAGCGCGACCCGTCCGAGCGTCCCGACGAGACCCGCGCGGGCCGCCTCGTCGCGGACCCCGACGCCCTCGACGGGCGCCAGAACGACACGTACGCCGACGACGAGGGGATCTCCGGGGGCGCCGCGGGCGCCGAGGAGGCCGCCGTCCACGTCGTCGAGGAGCCCTGAGAAGCCCCGAGGAAGCCCCGAGGAAGCCCTGAGGGCGAGCGCCCGCCCGCGGCCGGCTCAGGCCGGCTCGCGGGGCGGCGCGTCCTCCCAGACGTCCTCCTCGTTCCGCACGGCGCGGATGCGGTCGGCACGCGCCGCGAGCTCCGCGTCGGGCGGGTAGGTGACCTCCTCGAGCACGAGCCCGTGCGCCGGCACGACGCCCGCCCCCGCGTCCCGGCGCCGGCTCGCGAGGAGCTCCGCGGGCCACCCGACGTCGCGGCGCCCCTCCCCCACGGCGAGCGACGCGCCGACGAGCGCGCGCACCATGTTGTGGCAGAACGCGTCCGCGCGGACGTGCGCGACCACGAGCCCCGCGTCGGGCCCGTCCGTCGGGCGCGACCACGACAGGTGCTGCAGCTCCCGGATCGTCGTGGCGCCGGGTCGCGGCTTGCAGAACGCCGCGAAGTCCCGCACCCCGAGCAGGGGCCGCACGGCGGCGTCCATCGCCGCGACGTCGAGCGGCCGCCGGTTCCACAGCACCCACTCCCGGCGCAGCGGGTCGCGCTGCGCCGGGTCGTCCGCGATGCGGTAGGTGTACGCGCGGTGCAGCGCGGAGAAGCGGGCGTCGAACCCGGCCGGCGCCTGCGCCGCACGGTGCACGACGACGTCCCCCGGCAGCACGCCGCCCAGCCGCGCGACGAGCGCGTCCCCCGGCGCGCGGTCGGACCGGCCGGGCAGCGCCTCCCACTGCGCCCGCGCGAGGTCGACGTGCGCGACCTGCCCCCGCGCGTGCACGCCCGCGTCCGTGCGCCCCGCCACCGTGAGCCGCGGCGCCGCGCCCCGCAGGATCGTCGCGAGCCCGTCCTCGAGCGTGCCCTGCACCGTGCGCAGCGTCGGCTGCCGGGCCCAGCCGGCGAACGCCGTCCCCTGGTAGGCGAGGTCCAGGCGCACGCGCACGACGTCGTCCGGCACCTCGGGTCGCGGGGCGTCGGGGTCCGGGAGGGCGGGGAGCGGGACGGCGGTCACGGGAGTTCACCGTAGTCGCCCGCCCGTGCGCCGCGCGCGCCGCCGTGCCTACGCTGCCGCCCATGACCGGCGACCCGCACGACGTCCGCACCCTCGCCGTCGACTGCGGCGGAGGCGGCATCAAGGCGAACGTGCTCGACGCGTCGGGCACCGCGCACGCCGCGGCCGTGCGCGTCCCCACGCCCTACCCCCTCCCGCCCGACCTCCTCGTCGAGACGGTCGCGGGCATCGCGGCCTCGCTGCCTCCCACCGACCGCGTCACGGTCGGCCTGCCCGGGATGATCCGGCGCGGCGTCGTCGTGCACACGCCCCACTACGTGACGCGCAGCGGGCCCCGGTCGCGCGTGGACCCCGCGCTCGTCGAGGCCTGGACGAGCTTCGACGTCCGCGCGGCCGTCGAGCGCCGGCTCGGCGTCCCGGCGCTCGTGCTCAACGACGCCGAGGTGCACGGCGCGGGCGTCGTCGCGGCGTCCGGGCTCGAGCTGGTGCTGACCCTGGGGACGGGGCTCGGCTCCGCGCTGTTCCACGGGGGCCGGCTCGCGCCGCACCTCGAGTGGTCGCGCGCCCCGGTGCGGCGCGGCACCACGTACGACGAGTACGTCGGCGAGCCCGAGCGCCGCCGCCTCGGAGACGGGCTCTGGTCGCGCCGCGTCCTCGCGGTCGTCGAGGGGCTGCGGCCCGTGTTCTGGTGGGACCGCCTCTACCTGGGCGGTGGCAACTCGCGGCGCATCACCCCGAGCGTCCTCGACCGGCTCGGCGACGACGTCGTCGTGGTGCCGAACTCGGCGGCCCTCGTCGGGGGCGCCCGCGCGTGGGACCTCCCGCCGGCCTGACGCCTCAGCGACCGGCCGTGCCGCGGTCCGGCTCCCCGTCCGCGGTGCGCGGCCTGGGCGCGGCCGCGGCGGGCTCGAGGAGGCCCGGCGTCGCGCCCTCGCCCCCGCCTCCCGGAGGCGCGCCCGCGGCGAGCGCGCCGTGCGCGTCGAGCAGGATGCGGTTGAACGCCACGGGCGCGTCCAGGCTCACCAGGTGTCGCGCGCCCGGGACGACGACGAGCCGGGCGGAGGCCCCGCCCGCGCGCGCCGCGGCGAGGAACCCGCGCTCCCCGAGCCGGAAGTGGTCCCAGCGCCCGTTGACGAGCCAGACCGGCGAGTCCGCCGCGCCGAGGGCCCGGACCGGGTCGACCGACCCCACCTCGCGCAGGATCGCGCTCATGACGTCGAGGGCGAACCCGCCGGCCGCCAGGTCGGCGGCGGCCTGCGCCGTCATCGCCCGGTCGACGAGCGCCTGGTTCAGCCCGGCTCCTCCGTCCGGGAGCCGCTCGATGCCGCGCGCGAGGACGAGCCAGCCGCCGCGCAGGCGCGTCGACGGCGGCGTCGAGCACGCGGCGGCGACGAGCCCCACGACGCGCTCCGGGTGCCGCGCACGCGTCTCGATCGCGACGTAGCCCCCGAGCGACAGCCCGACGACGAGCGCGCGTCCGCCGATCGCGTCGATCCCTGCCGCGACCGCCCCGACCGCGCCGTCGAGCGTGAACGCCTCGCCGCGCCGCACCCCGTGGCCCGGCAGGTCGACCGCGACGGCCCGCACTCCGGCGCGGCCCAGCGCCGCGAGCTGGTCGCGCCACATCGAGCGCGACGTGCGCGACCCGTGCACGAGGACGACGGGTGGCCACGTCCCGCTCCCGGTCCCGGTCCCGGGCGACGCGTCGGTGGAGGTCACGTCTCGACCGTAGGGCCTGCTCCACGCGAGATCGACCCGGGGGAACGGGACAGGGCCGGAGACTCGCCAGGCCGGGGACGCCGCAGGGCCCGGGACCGTACGGTCCCGGGCCCTGCGCGACGAGCCCCGGAGGGCTCGGGCGGGAAGAGGAGGCTCAGGCCTCCTTCTTCTCCTCCGTGGCGTCCTCGACGGGCGCGTCCTGGACGTCCTCGGTGGGAGCGTCCTCGACGGCGGCGTCCTCGACGGGCGCGTCCTCGACCTTGTCGGCCTTCTTGGACGGCTTGTCGGCCTTCTTCTTGCTCGCCTTCTCGGCAGCCTTCTCCGCCTCGCGGACGACGGCCTGCTTCGGGCTGACGGGCTCGGTCACGAGCTCGATCACCGCGAGGGGCGCGTTGTCGCCCTTGCGCGTGCCGACCTTCGTGATGCGCGTGTAGCCACCCTCACGCTCCGCCATCTGCGGGGCGATCTCGGTGAACAGCGTGTGCACCACGGACTTGTCGCGGACGACGCGCAGGACGCGACGGCGCGCGTGCAGGTCGCCGCGCTTGGCGAACGTGATGAGGCGCTCGGCCACCGGGCGCAGGCGCTTCGCCTTGGTCTCGGTGGTCGTGATGCGGCCGTGCTCGAAGAGCTGGGTGGACAGGTTCGCGAGCATCAGGCGCTCGTGAGCCGGTCCGCTGCCGAGCCGGGGGCCCTTGGCGGGGGTAGGCATGGGATGTGCTCCTTGGGAAGTGATCGCGCCGCAGGTGCGGACCCGGACGCGCTGAGGTGTCTAGAGCCGCAGGCTCAGTACTGCTGCTCGGTGTCCGAGAACGTCGCCTCGTCGTCGTCGCCGTCGTAGTACGCGGCGGCCGACGGGTCGAAGTCGAGCGGCGAGTCCTTGAGGGACAGGCCGAGCTCGGCGAGCTTCTCCTTCACCTCGTTGATGGACTTCGCACCGAAGTTGCGGATGTCCAGCAGGTCCGCCTCGCTGCGTGCGACGAGCTCGCCCACCTGGTGGATGCCCTCGCGCTTGAGGCAGTTGTACGAGCGGATCGTGAGGTTGAGCTCCTCGATCGGCAGCGCCAGGTCCGCGGCCAGGGCCGCGTCCGTCGGCGACGGACCGATCTCGATGCCCTCGGCCTCGACGTTGAGCTCGCGGGCGAGGCCGAAGAGCTCCACCAGCGTCTTGCCGGCCGACGCGAGCGCGTCGCGCGGCGAGATCGCCGGCTTCGTCTCGACGTCCACGACCAGCTTGTCGAAGTCCGTGCGCTGCTCGACACGCGTCGCCTCGACCTTGTAGGTCACCTTGAGGACCGGCGAGTAGATCGAGTCGACCGGGATCCGGCCGATCTCGGCGTCGAACGACTTGTTCTGCGAGGCCGAGACGTAGCCGCGGCCGCGCTCGACGGTCAGCTCGATCTCGAGCTTGCCCTTGTCGTTGAGCGTGGCGATGTGCAGCTCGGGGTTGTGGACCTCCACACCCGCGGGCGGGACGATGTCCGCCGCGGTGACCGCACCAGCACCCTGCTTGCGCAGGTACATCACGACGGGCTCGTCGTTCTCCGAGGAGACGACGAGGTTCTTGATGTTGAGGATGACCTCGGTCACGTCCTCCTTCACACCCGGCACGGTGGTGAACTCGTGGAGCACACCGTCGATGCGGATGGAGGTGACCGCCGCGCCCGGGATGGACGACAGCAGCGTGCGACGCAGCGAGTTGCCGAGCGTGTAGCCGAAGCCGGGCTCCAGCGGCTCGATGGAGAAGCGCGAACGGTTCTCCGAGATGACCTCTTCGGTCAAGGTGGGGCGCTGTGCGATCAGCACTGGTGGTTTCCTTTCGGTGAGCGTCCGCCATATGACGCTGCACGGTTCAAGGCGAGGTGCGTGCCTGCGGCACGCGGCCCCGGCCGGGACTCTGTCCACCCGGCCGGGAAGGGTGCGTCGACCCCGTCAGGAGGCGGCTGCCCCGTGACGGGCGCCGTCGACGGGCTCGGCCGGTCGGTGACCGGGCGGCCCGTCGACGGCACGTCGACGACGAGGGTCAGACGCGACGACGCTTGGGCGGCCGGCACCCGTTGTGCGCCTGCGGCGTCACGTCCTGGATCGAGCCGACCTCGAGGCCGGCCGACTGCAGCGAGCGGATCGCCGTCTCGCGACCCGAGCCCGGGCCCTTGACGAAGACGTCGACCTTCTTCATGCCGTGCTCCTGCGCCTTGCGGGCAGCGGCCTCGGCCGCGAGGCCGGCGGCGAAGGGGGTCGACTTGCGGGAGCCCTTGAAGCCGACGTCGCCGCCGGAGGCCCACGCGATCACGGCGCCCGACGGGTCCGTGATCGACACGATCGTGTTGTTGAACGTGCTCTTGATGTGCGCCTGGCCGGCGGGGACGTTCTTCTTGTCCTTGCGACGAGGCTTGCGCCCAGCGGCGGCGCGAGTCTTGGGAGGCATGTCCTTCTTCTCTCCTGGTCTGAGGTGGTCTGACCGCGGGGATCTCCACCCGGCACGGGACGGACCGTGAGGTCCGCGTCAGTGCGCGAGCAGGGCCCGCCCTGCGGACTGGCTCAGCGGGCCTTCTTCTTGCCGGCCACGGTGCGCTTCGGTCCCTTGCGCGTACGCGCGTTGGTCTTCGTGCGCTGGCCGCGCACGGGCAGGCCGCGGCGGTGACGCAGGCCCTGGTAGGTGCCGATCTCGACCTTGCGGCGGATGTCGGCGGCCACCTCACGACGGAGGTCACCCTCGAGCTTGTAGTTGCCCTCGAGGTAGTCGCGGAGCGCGACGAGCTCGGCGTCGCCGAGGTCCTTCACGCGGGCGTCCGGGCTGATGCCGGTGGCGGCCAGCGTCTGCTGGGCGCGGGTACGGCCGACGCCGTAGATGTAGGTGAGCGCGACCTCGAGCCGCTTGTCGCGGGGGAGGTCGACGCCGATGAGACGTGCCATGTGCCTTTCGGCTCCTCGTGCTTCGTCGGAGGTCTGTCGCACCGCCCTCCCACGGGGAGCTCCGTGGGCCCCGGCCTCCGAGCCGGGGGTTCCCCTGCCTGTGGCGTTCTCCTCCCGGACTCGCGTCCGGGGTGCCGAGCAGGTTCGTGGTGGTGCGCTGGTGGCCGGCCGTCGTCGTGACGGGCGGCCTGGTGACCGCGGTCCCGGAGGACCGTCACCCGTGGCGCAGGTGAGGGCTCAGCCCTGGCGCTGCTTGTGCCGCAGGTTCTCGCAGATCACCATGACGCGACCGTGCCGGCGGATCACCTTGCACTTGTCGCAGATCTTCTTGACGCTGGGCTTGACCTTCATCTTCGTTCCCTCAGTGGTGCCCCGCTCCGGGCGCGACCGACGAGCGGCCCCGGTGGTCCCGGGTGCGAGGCGGGTGAGTGGGTGGACGCGTGACGACTACTTGTAGCGGTAGACGATCCGGCCGCGGGACAGGTCGTACGGGCTCAGCTCGACCACGACCCGGTCCTCGGGGAGGATCCGGATGTAGTGCTGGCGCATCTTGCCCGAGATGTGCGCGAGAACCTTGTGCCCGTTGGCCAGCTCCACGCGGAACATCGCGTTCGGCAGGGCCTCGACCACGCTGCCCTCGATCTCGATGACACCGTCCTTCTTTGCCATGTCCTCCGCTAACTCTCGTCTGAACTGCTAGGACTCCCGCGCACGCCCGACCCGAGGGTCGTCCGATCGTGGGAGGTGCGTGGAGCCGCGTGCGGTGGTCGGTCGCCCGGGTCCCGAGGGACGGGGGCCGGATGAACGACGTGCACGGACTACACCCGACGGACCATCCTACGGCATCCGGCAAGGGACGGGAAACCGTGGCGGGTCGTGCGCGCGGTGCGACGCGTCACTCCCCCGTCGTGCGGGGTGCCGTCGGGCGCTGCCGGACGGGAGCGAGGCGGCCCGCGACGGGCCGGTGCGCGGTCAGGCCGCGAGCGGTGCGACGCGCACGCCGAGCTCCGCGAGCTCCGCGGCGCCGCCGTCGGGCGCGGTGAGGACCCAGATGCCCTCGTCGAGGATCGCGACGCTGTGCTCCCAGTGCGCGGCACGGGTGCCGTCGTCGGTCACGACCGTCCAGTCGTCCTCGCACACCTCGGTGAACCGCTCGCCCCGCGTGAGCATCGGCTCGATCGCGAGGCACATGCCCGGGCGCAGCCGCGGGCCCTTCTCACGCGTGCGGTAGTTCGGGACGTCCGGGGGCTGGTGCATCGCGGACCCGATCCCGTGGCCGACGTAGTCCTCGACGATGCCGTAGGTCACGCCGTCCGACTCCCCCGAGACACGCACCGAGTCCTCGATGGCGGCCCCGACGTCGCACAGCCGCTCGCTCGTCGCGAGGGCGGCGATCCCGGCCCACATGGCGCGGCGCGTCGCCTCGACGAGCGCCTCGTCCTGCGGGTCGCCCTCGCCGAGCACGAACGAGACCGCCGAGTCGCCGTGCCAGCCGTCGACGACGGCCCCGCAGTCGACGGAGACGACGTCGCCCGGGCGCAGCTCGCGCGGCCCGGGGATGCCGTGGACGACCTCGTCGTTCACCGACACGCAGAGCGACGCCGGGTAGCCCTCGTACCCGAGGAACGACGGCGTCGCCCCGGCGTCGGCGATGACCGCGGCGGCGAGCGCGTCGAGGTCGGCGGTCGTCATGCCCGGGCGGACGGCGTCGCGCACCGTCCCGAGCGCACGCGCCACGACGAGGCCGGCGCTGCGCATGGACCGGACCTGGTCGTGCGTCTTGTACTCGATGCGCTCGCGACCGAACACCCTGCTGCTCCTCAGAACCGACGGAAAGACGTGCGGGCGCTCAGCCGACGAGCGCGGTCAACGCCGACACGATGCGGCCCGTGACCTCGTCGATGTCGCCGATACCGTCGACGCGCACCAGCAGGCCGCGGTCCGCGTAGGCGGAGGTGAGCGGCGCCGTCTGCTCCGCGTAGATGTCGAGGCGGCGCGCGATGGCCTCCTCCGTGTCGTCCTCGCGACCCTCGATCTCCGCGCGCTTCGCGAGGCGCGCGAGCAGCTCGTCGCGGTCCGCGGTGAGCTCCACGACGCCGTCCAGCGCGACGCCCAGGTCGGCGAGGATCGCGTCGAGCTCGACGACCTGGGCCGCGTTGCGCGGGTAGCCGTCGAGGATGAACCCCTGCGCGGCGTCGTCCTGCGCGAGACGGTCGCGGACCATCGCGTTCGTCACCGTGTCGGGGACGAGGTCGCCCTTCGCGGTGTACTCCTGCGCGAGGCGGCCGAGCTCCGTGCCGCCCTTGATGTTCGCCCGGAAGATGTCGCCGGTCGAGATCGCCGGGATGGACAGCTGCTCGGCGAGCCGGGCGGCCTGCGTCCCCTTGCCCGCGCCCTGCGGGCCCATGATGACGAGGCGCGCGGGGCGCGCGGCGGACTGGCCGTCGGTGGCGTTGCTCAACGGAGGAACCCTTCGTAGTGGCGCTGCTGCAGCTGGGAGTTGATCTGCTTGACCGTCTCCAGGCCGACGCCGACGACGATGATGATCGAGGAGCCACCGAACGGGATGTTCGTGCTCACGCCGAGCCCGATGAGGACCAGCGTCGGCAGCAGTGCGACGAGCGCGAGGTAGATGGCACCCGCGGAGGTGATGCGGGTGATGACGTAGTCGAGGTACTCGGCGGTGGGCCGGCCGGCACGGATGCCCGGGATGAAGCCGCCGTACTTCTTCATGTTGTCCGCGACCTCGTCCGGGTTGAACGTGATCGACGTGTAGAAGAAGCAGAAGAACAGGATCATCAGCACGTACAGCAGGATGTGCAGCGGCGCGGACGGGTCGGCCAGGTTGGTGCTGATCCAGATCACCCAGTCGGCGCTCTGGTCGCCGAACTGCGCGATGAGGCCCGGGACCGCGAGCAGCGAGGCCGCGAAGATCACCGGGATGACGCCCGCCATGTTGATCTTGATCGGGATGTAGGTGCTCGAGCCGCCGTACATCCGGCGACCGACCATGCGCTTGGCGTACTGCACCGGCACGCGGCGCTGCGACTGCTCGACGAACACGACCAGCCCGATGACGAGCACGATGACCGCGATCATGATGATGAAGTTCGTCGCGCCGTTCGCGCCGCCGGCGATCGACCACAGGGCGGTCGGGAAGCTCGCGGCGATGGACGTGAAGATGAGCAGCGACATGCCGTTGCCGACGCCGCGCTCCGTGATGAGCTCGCCGAGCCACATGATGAGGCCGGTGCCCGCGGTCATCGTGATGACCATGAGGGCCATCGTGACGAAGCTGGCGTCCGGGATGACGTCGACGGAGCAGCCCTGGAAGAGCAGGCCGTTGCGCGCCGTCGTGATGACGGTCGTCGACTGGAGGATGGCGAGCGCGATCGTCAGGTAGCGCGTGTACTGCGTGAGCTTCGCCTGGCCCGACTGGCCCTCCTTGTGGAGCGCCTCGAAGCGAGGGATCACGACGCGCAGCAGCTGGACGATGATGCTCGCGGTGATGTACGGCATGATGCCGAGCGCGAAGATCGACAGCTGGAGCAGCGCGCCGCCGCTGAAGAGGTTGACCAGGCTGAGCAGGTCGTTGCCGTCGGCGGTCTCCGCGATGCACTGCTGCACGTTGGGGTAGTCCACGCCGGGCGTGGGGATGAACGACCCCACCCGGAAGATCGCCATGATCGCGATCGTGAACAGCAGCTTGCGCCGCAGGTCGGGCGTCCGGAAAGCCCGGGCGAATGCGCTGAGCACCTATCCTCCTGGCCCGCCGAGGCGGGATGTCGTGTCGCCGGGAGGCCCGGCGAGGTGTGACGCACGGCACGGGCGCCAAGAGGCACCCTAGCCGTAGCGCCGCGTCGAACGGCAAGTCGGTCCCGATCACCGGACGGGCCGGCCGTGGACCTGGGAGTGACGGCGGTCACCCCCGGGGTGCGGGGAGACAGCCGTCGGAGAGTCTAGACCGTGGTGCGCTGCCGGACGGACCACGGGTCGTGCAGGGAGGCACCCTCAGACGCGGACAGGGCCGACGGCGCGTACGCGCCACCGGCCCTGTCCAGGTGTGTCAGTCCTCCGAGACCGAACCGCCGGCCGCGAGGATCTTCTCGCGAGCCGCGCCCGAGAGAGCGTCGACCGCGACCTCGAGCTTGACGGTGATCTCACCCGTGCCGAGCACCTTCACGAGCTGGCCCTTGCGGACCGCGCCCTTCGCGACGAGGTCCTCGACGGTGACCTGGCCACCCTCGGGGTACAGCGCCGCGAGCTTGTCCAGGTTCACGACCTGGTACTCGGTGCGGAACGGGTTCTTGAAGCCGCGCAGCTTCGGGAGGCGCATGTGCAGAGGCATCTGCCCACCCTCGAAGCGCTCGGGAACCTGGTAACGAGCCTTCGTACCCTTGGTACCGCGGCCCGCCGTCTTACCCTTCGACGCCTCACCACGACCCACGCGGGTCTTGGCCTTCTTGGCGCCGGGAGCCGGACGCAGGTGGTGGACCTTGAGCGTGCCGCCGGCACCCTCGGTCTGCGCGGGGGTCTGCTCGGCCTTCGCCGGAGCCGACGCCTTCGCAGCGGTCTTCTTCTTCGGAGCCTCGGCGGTCTCCTTGGTGGCCTTCTCAGCCATGGTCACTCGACCTCCTCAACGGTGACGAGGTGCGCCACCGTCGCGACCATGCCGCGGATCTCCGGGCGGTCCTCCTTCACGGCGGTGTCGCCGATCCGCTTGAGGCCCAGAGTGCGCAGCGTGTCGCGCTGGTTCTGCTTGCCGCCGATGGCGGACTTCGTCTGGGTCACCTTGAGCCTGGCCATCAGGCGTTCACCCCCGCAGCACGGGCACGCAGGAGCGCGGCCGGGGCCACGTCCTCGAGCGGGAGACCACGGCGCGCGGCGACAGCCTCAGGCTGCTCCAGGTTGCGCAGGGCCTCGACGGTCGCGTGCACGATGTTGATCGCGTTGGACGAGCCGAGCGACTTGCTCAGCACGTCGTGGATGCCCGCGCACTCCAGCACGGCGCGCACCGGACCGCCGGCGATCACACCGGTACCCGGAGCGGCCGGACGGAGGAACACGACGCCGGCGGCGGCCTCACCCTGGATGGGGTGCGGGATGGTGCCCTGGATGCGCGGGACCTTGAAGAAGTTCTTCTTGGCCTCCTCGACACCCTTGGCGATCGCCGCGGGCACCTCCTTCGCCTTGCCGTAGCCGACGCCGACGGTGCCGTCGCCGTCGCCCACCACGACGAGCGCGGTGAAGCTGAAGCGGCGGCCGCCCTTGACGACCTTGGAGACGCGGTTGATGGTGACGACGCGCTCGACGAAGGCGTTCTTCTCGGCTGCGTCGCCACGGCGACCGTCGCGACGGTCACCGCGACGGTCGTCGCGGCGCCCCCCGCGCGCGTTCTGGTCGCTCGACTCGTTGGCGGCACCCGTGGGGGCGCCGGTGGTGCTGCGCTGCCCTGCAGCCATCAGAGAATCCTTTGCTTCCGTGTGGGGATGGTCGGCGTCGTCACAGGGACAGACCGCCCTCGCGAGCGCCGTCGGCGACCGCAGCGACCCGACCGTGGTACTTGTTGCCACCACGGTCGAAGACGACGGAGTCGACGCCCTTGGCCTTCGCACGCTCGGCGACGAGCTCGCCGACCTTGCGGGCCTTGGCGCTCTTGTCGCCGTCGAGCGCACGCAGGTCCGCCTCGAGCGACGAGGCCGACGCGAGCGTCTGACCGATCGTGTCGTCCACGACCTGAGCCGTGATGTGACGCGTGGAACGCGTCACCACGAGGCGCGGACGACCGGCGGTCCCCTTGATCTTCTTGCGCAGGCGCAGGTGCCGGCGCTGACGCGCGACGGCCTTGCCCTTGCCGAGAACCTTCAGAGCCATCGTTACTTACCAGCCTTTCCAGCCTTGCGGCGGACGACCTCGCCGGCGTAACGCACACCCTTGCCCTTGTACGGCTCGGGCTTGCGGATCTTGCGGATGTTCGCTGCGATCTCGCCGACCTGCTGCTTGTCGATGCCGGAGACCGAGAACTTCGTCGGGCTCTCGACCGCGAACGTGATGCCCGCGGGCGGGGTCACGACGACCGGGTGGCTGAAGCCGAGGGCGAACTCGAGGTCCGAGCCCTTGGCCGTCACGCGGTAACCGGTGCCGACGATCTCGAGCTTCTTCTCGTAGCCCTGCGTCACGCCCTGGACGAGGTTCGCCAGGAGGGTGCGGGTCAGGCCGTGCAGCGCGCGGGACTCGCGCTCGTCGTTCGGGCGCGACACCACGAGGGTGCCGTCCTCCTGAGCGACCTGGATGGGGGCGGGCACGTGGTGCTCGAGCGAGCCCTTGGGGCCCTTCACGGTCACGAGCGCGCCGCTGATGGTGACGTCCACTCCGGCGGGAACCGGAACGGGGATCTTGCCGATTCGAGACATGGCGTATCTCCTTTCCGGGTTACCAGACGTAGGCGAGGACTTCGCCGCCCACGCCCTTCGTGGCGGCCTGCTTGTCGGTGAGCAGACCGGAGGACGTGGACAGGATCGCCACGCCCAGGCCGCCGAGAACCTTCGGCAGCTCGGTGGACTTGACGTACTTGCGCAGGCCGGGCTTCGACACGCGGCGCACGCCGGCGAGGCTGCGCTCACGGTTCGGGCCGAACTTGAGCTGGATGGTGAGGTTCTTGCCCACCGTCGCGTCCTCGACGCTCCAGCCGGAGATGTAGCCCTCGGCCTGGAGGATCTCGGCAATGTGCGACTTCAGCTTCGAGTACGGCATGGTCACCGTCTCGTGGTAAGCCGAGTTCGCGTTCCGCAGACGCGTCAGCATGTCTGCGATCGGGTCGGTCATCGTCATCGGGCTCTAGCCCTTCCTCGACGTGGTATCCGGGCGGGGCGCGTCGAGCGACGCGCTCCGCCAGGACCTACGACGTAGTTGTTACCAGCTGCTCTTGGTGACGCCCGGAAGCTCACCACGGTGGGCCATCTCGCGCACGCAGATGCGGCACAGGCCGAACTTGCGGTACACCGAGTGCGGGCGACCGCACTTCTGGCACCGGGTGTAGGCGCGGACCGCGAACTTCGGCTTGGCGGCCGCCTTGTTGATCAGGGCCTTCTTCGCCATGTCAGTTCTCCTTGAAGGGGAAGCCGAGACGGCGCAGCAGGGAGCGGCCCTCGTCATCGGTCGTCGCCGTGGTCACGATCGTGATGTCCATACCGCGGACACGGTCGATCTTGTCCTGGTCGATCTCGTGGAACATCGACTGCTCCGTGAGACCGAACGTGTAGTTGCCGTTCCCGTCGAACTGCTTGGGCGACAGGCCGCGGAAGTCGCGGATGCGCGGCAGGGCGATCGACAGCAGGCGGTCCAGGAACTCCCACATGCGGTCGCCGCGCAGCGTGACGTGCGCGCCGATCGGCATGCCCTCGCGCAGCTTGAACTGCGCGATGGACTTGCGGGCCTTGGTCACCTGCGGCTTCTGGCCGGTGATCGCGGACAGGTCGCGGATGGCGCCCTCGATGAGCTTCGAGTCCTTGGCGGCGTCACCGACACCCATGTTCACGACGATCTTCGTGACGCGGGCGACCTGGTTGACGTTCTCGTGCCCGAACTCCTCGCGCAGACCGGCGACGATCTCCTCGCGGTAGCGCTGCTTCAGGCGGGGCACCTCGGGGGCGACGATCTCGGTGCTCATCAGATGTCCTTCCCGGAGCGCTTGGCGACACGCACGCGCACGGTGCGCTTGCGGCCGTCACGCTCGACCTCTTCGGTGCGGTACCCGACGCGGGTGCCCTTCTTGGTCTCCGGGTCGACGACCATCACGTTGCTGATGTGGATCGGGGCCTCGACGGTCTCGATCCCACCGGTCCGCGTGCCGCGCTGCGACTGGCCGACCTTGGTGTGCTTGGTGACGCGCTGGACGCCCTCGACGATGACGCGGTCACGGTCGGTGAGCACCTCGAGGACGCGCCCCTGCTTGCCCTTGTCCTTGCCCGCGATGACGACGACGAGGTCGCCCTTCTTGATCTTGGCCATGGTCAGAGCACCTCCGGAGCCAGCGAGATGATCTTCATGAACCGCTTGTCGCGCAGCTCGCGCCCGACCGGGCCGAAGATGCGCGTCCCGCGCGGCTCGCCGTCGTTCTTGAGGATCACGGCGGCGTTCTCGTCGAACTTGATGTAGGAACCGTCCGGACGACGGCGCTCCTTGGCGGTGCGGACGACGACGGCCTTGACCACGTCGCCCTTCTTCACGTTGCCGCCCGGGATCGCGTCCTTGACGGTTGCGACGATGACGTCGCCGATTCCGGCGTAGCGACGGCCCGAGCCACCGAGAACACGGATGCAGAGAATCTCCTTGGCACCCGTGTTGTCGGCGACACGAAGTCGCGACTCCTGCTGGATCATGTAATGAACTCCTGTCGTCGAGCCGGTTCTCGCCGTGGGCGAGCCTTGCCGAACGGATAGCTGTCAGTGCCGGGTCCCTCGCGGGTGAACCGGCCAGGACCGGGCGGTGGACCCGCCCGACCTGTCCTCACTGGTTGCCGCACCGCGGTGCGGCACGAGAGCGGTCGTGACGAGCGAGCCGGGGCCCGCCCGTCACGACCGGTGGATCACTTGGCCTTCTCGAGGATCTCCGCGAGGCGCCACCGCTTGGTCGCGGACAGCGGGCGGGTCTCCATGATGAGCACCAGGTCGCCCACGCCGGCAGAGTTCTGCTCGTCGTGCGCCTTGACCTTGCTCGTGCGGCGGATGACCTTGCCGTAGAGCGGGTGCTTGACCCGGTCCTCGACCTCGACCACCACGGTCTTGTCCATCTTGTCGCTCACGACGTAGCCGCGGCGCGTCTTGCGGTGCGCGCGCTCCTCGGCCGCCTCGGGCGCGTTCGTTGCGTTCTCGCTCATTCCAGCCTCACTCACTCGGCGCTCGGCGCGGTTCGGATGCCGAGCTCGCGCTCACGCAGGATCGTGTAGATCCGCGCGATGTCGCGGCGGACGGCCTTGAGGCGCCCGTGGCTCTCCAGCTGGCCGGTGGCCGACTGGAAGCGGAGGTTGAAGAGCTCCTCCTTGACCTTCTTGAGCTCGGCGACGAGCGTCTCGTCGTCCATGGCGTCGAGGTCGACGGGGGCGAGCCCCTTCGTTCCGATTGCCATCAGTTGCCACCACCCTCGCGCACCACGAAACGGCACTTCATCGGGAGCTTGTGGATCGCGCGGCGCATGGCCTCGCGAGCCAGGTCCTCCGGGACACCCGCCAGCTCGAAGACGATCCGGCCGGGCTTGACATTGGCGACCCACCACTCGGGCGAACCCTTACCGGAACCCATGCGGGTCTCGGCAGGCTTCTTGGTCAGGGGACGGTCCGGGTAGATGTTGATCCAGACCTTGCCGCCACGCTTGATGTGGCGGGTCATCGCGATACGAGCAGCCTCGATCTGGCGGTTCGTCACGTACGCCGGCTCGAGAGCCTGGATGCCGTACTCGCCGAACGAGATCTGGGTGCCACCCTTCGCCGCACCGGAGCGCGACGGGTGGTGCTGCTTGCGGTGCTTGAGCCTGCGCGGGATCAGCATGACTCAGGCCTCCGTTCCGGTCTCAGGGGCCTTCGCCTCTGCGGCGGGAGCAGCCTGCTCGGGCGCCGCCGGCGACTCGGACGCGGGGGTCCGCTCGGCCGAACGCTCGGGACGACGGCCGCCACCACGACGGTCGCCGCCGCGCTCACCGCGCGGGCCGCCACGGCCCTGGCGCGGAGCGGCCGTGGCCTGCTGCGCGGCGAACTCCTTCTCGGTGACGTCGCCCTTGTAGATCCACACCTTCACGCCGATGCGGCCGAACGTGGTGCGGGCCTCGAAGAAGCCGTAGTCGATGTACGCGCGCAGCGTGTGCAGCGGCACACGACCCTCGCGGTAGAACTCCGACCGGCTCATCTCCGCGCCACCGAGGCGGCCGGAGACCTGCACGCGGATGCCCTTCGCGCCGGCGCGCTGCGCGGACTGGATGCCCTTGCGCATGGCACGACGGAACGAGACGCGGCTCGCGAGCTGCTCGGCGATGCCCTGCGCGACGAGCTGCGCGTCCGTCTCGGCGTTCTTCACCTCGAGGATGTTGAGCTGCACCTGCTTGCCGGTGAGCTTCTCGAGCTCGCCGCGGATGCGGTCGGCCTCGGCGCCGCGGCGGCCGATGACGATGCCCGGGCGCGCCGTGTGGATGTCCACGCGGACGCGGTCACGGGTGCGCTCGATCTCGACCTTGGAGATGCCGGCGCGCTCGAGACCCGTGCTCATGAGCTTGCGGATCTGGACGTCCTCGCGGACGTAGTCGCGGTACCGCTGGCCGGGCTTGGTGCTGTCGGCGAACCAGCGCGACCGGTGGTCGGTGGTGATGCCGAGGCGGTACCCGTGCGGGTGAACCTTCTGTCCCACTATCGGGCACTTCCCTTCGTGTTCTCACGCGGAGCGACGACCACGGTGATGTGGCTGGTGCGCTTGAGGATGCGGTTCGCACGGCCCTGGGCCCGGGGGCGGAAACGCTTGAGGGTCGGGCCCTCGTCGACGAACGCCTCACGCACGACGAGCTCCTGCTCCTCGAACGCTTCGCTCGCGCGGTCCGCCTTCACCCGGGCGTTGGCGATGGCGCTCTCCACGACCTTGCGGACGGGCTCGCTCGCCGCCTGCGGTGCGAACTTCAGCACCGCGACGGCCTCGGAGGCCTGCTTGCCACGGATGAGGTCCACGACGCGCCGGGCCTTCTGGGGCGTGACACGGACGAACCGCGCCTGCGCCTTGGCTTCCATTGCTGTCCTGCCTTCTTGTCTCTTGACCGTCCAGGTCGTCACCAGACTGACCCGGGGGTCAGCGGCGACGACCCTTCTTGTCGTCCTTCACGTGGCCGCGGAAGGTCCGCGTGGGAGCGAACTCGCCGAGCTTGTGGCCGACCATCGACTCGGTGACGAACACCGGCGTGTGCTTGCGACCGTCGTGCACGGCGAACGTGTGACCGAGGAAGTCGGGCGTGATGACCGACCGACGGGACCAGGTCTTGATGACGTTCTTGGTCCCCTTCTCGTTCTGAGCGTCCACCTTCTTCTGCAGGTGGTCGTCGACGAAGGGGCCCTTCTTCAGGCTACGAGGCATGTCTCCAGGCTCCTATCAGCGCTTCTTGCCGGTACGGCGACGACGCACGATCAGCTTGTCGCTCGGCTTGTTGGGACGGCGGGTACGACCCTCCGGCTGGCCCCAGGGGCTCACCGGGTGGCGACCACCGGAGGTCTTGCCCTCACCACCACCGTGCGGGTGGTCGATCGGGTTCATGGCGACACCGCGGACGGTCGGGCGCTTGCCCTTCCAGCGCATGCGGCCGGCCTTGCCCCAGTTGATGTTCGACTGCTCGGCGTTGCCGACCTCGCCGACCGTCGCGCGGCAGCGCAGGTCGACGTTGCGGATCTCGCCGGAGGGCATGCGCAGCTGCGCGTACGGCCCGTCCTTGGCGACGAGCTGCACGGACGCACCGGCCGAGCGGGCGATCTTCGCGCCGCCACCGGGCTTGAGCTCGATGGCGTGGATGACCGTACCGGTCGGGATGTTGCGCAGCGGCAGGTTGTTGCCGGGCTTGATGTCCGCGCCCGCGCCCGCCTCGACGACGTCGCCCTGCTTGAGCTTGGCCGGCGCGACGATGTAGCGCTTCTCGCCGTCCGCGTAGTGCAGGAGCGCGATGCGCGCGGTGCGGTTGGGGTCGTACTCGATGTGCGCGACCTTCGCCGGCACGCCGTCCTTGTCGTGACGACGGAAGTCGATCACGCGGTACGCACGCTTGTGGCCACCACCCTTGTGACGGGTGGTGATACGACCGGAGCTGTTGCGGCCGCCGCTCTTGGAGAGCGGGCGGACCAGAGACTTCTCCGGCTGCGAGCGCGTGATCTCGGCGAAGTCGGCGACGCTCGAGCCGCGGCGGCCGGGCGTCGTCGGCTTGTACTTACGGATTCCCATGGGGATCTGTCCTCAATCTGCTCTCGTCGGCTCAGCCGAAGATGTCGATCGTGCCCTCGCGGAGGGTGACGATCGCACGCTTGGTGTCCTTGCGCTTGCCCAGGCCGAAACGCGTGCGACGCGTCTTGCCCTTGCGGTTGATCGTGTTCACCGAGGCGACCTTGACCGAGAAGATCTGCTCGACGGCGATCTTGATCTCGGTCTTGTTGGCCCGCGGGTCGACGACGAACGTGTACTTGCCCTCGTCGAGCAGGCCGTAGCTCTTCTCGGAGACGACCGGCGCGAGGATCACGTCACGGGGGTCCTTGGTCACGGTGGTCACTTCGCGGCCTCCTCGGCAGCAGTCTCGTCCGCCTCGGTGGAGGTGGCGACGGCCTTCGCGGAGCGACCCGTGGCCGGGCCCGTCAGGAACGCGTCGAGCGCGCCCTGCGTGAAGACGACGTCGTCGGAGACGAGCACGTCGTAGGTGTTGAGCTGGTCGGCCACCAGGAGGTGGACCTGCTCGACGTTCCGCAGCGACTTGATCGTCAGCTCGTCGCCACGCTCGGTGACGACGAGGACGTGCTTGCGCCCGGAGAGCTTGGCGAGCGTCGTGACGGCGGTCTTGGTCGACGGCACGCCGTCGACGCCGAAGCCGGTCACCACGTGGACGCGGCCGTTGCGGGCGCGGTCCGAGAGGGCACCGCGGAGCGCGGCGGCCTTCATCTTCTTGGGCGTCCGCTGGTCGTACGAGCGCGGCGTGGGGCCGTGGACGACGCCACCGCCGGCGAACTGCGGCGCACGGGTCGAACCCTGGCGGGCGCGGCCGGTGCCCTTCTGCTTGTACGGCTTGCGACCACCACCGCGGACCTCGCCGCGGGACTTGGTGTCGTGGGTGCCCTGGCGTGCGGCAGCACGCTGTGCGACGACGACCTGGTGGATCAGCGGGACGTTGAGCTCGACGTCGAACACCTCGGCGGGGAGCTCGGCGGTGCCGGCCTTCTTGCCCTTGGGGTCCAGCACGTCAACGGTCAGAGCGGACATGGGGTTCACGCTCCCTTCGCGGCGCTGCGCACGAGGACGACGCCGCCCTTGGGGCCGGGAACCGCGCCCTTGACGAGCAGCAGACCCTTCTCGGCGTCGACCGCGTGGACGGTCAGGTTCTGGGTGGTCTGACGGACGTTGCCCATCCGACCGGCCATGCGCAGGCCCTTGAAGACTCGCGACGGGGTCGAGGCCCCACCGATCGAGCCGGGCTTGCGGTGGTTGCGGTGCGAGCCGTGGGAGGCACCCACGCCGGAGAAGCCGTGACGCTTCATGACACCGGCGGTGCCCTTGCCCTTGGTCGTGCCCACGACGTCGACCACGGCGCCGGCCTCGAAGGCCTCCGCGGTGATCTCCTGGCCGAGCGAGTACTCGGTGGCGTCGGTGGTGCGGACCTCGGCGACGTGACGACGCGGCGTGACGCCGGCCTTCTCGAAGTGGCCCTTGAGCGGCTTCGTGACCTTGCGCGGGTCGATCTGGCCGTAGGCGAGCTGCACGGCGGCGTAGCCGTCGGCGTCCGACGTGCGCACCTGCGTCACGACGTTCGTGCCGACCGCGACGACGGTGACGGGCACGAGGCGCCCGGCCTCGTCCCAGAGCTGCGTCATCCCGAGCTTCGTGCCGAGCACCGCGGTGACCGGGCGCGCGTTCTGCTGGGGGGTAGTCATGATGTCCTCCAGCCTCAGAGCTTGATCTCGATGTTCACGTCAGCCGGCAGGTCGAGACGCATGAGCGAGTCGACCGCCTTCGGCGTGGGATCGATGATGTCGATCAGCCGCTTGTGCGTGCGCATCTCGAAGTGCTCGCGGCTGTCCTTGTACTTGTGAGGCGACCGGATGACGCAGAAGACGTTCTTCTCCGTCGGCAGCGGCACCGGACCCACGACCGTTGCACCAGCGCGCGTCACCGTGTCGACGATCTTGCGCGCCGAGCTGTCGATGACCTCGTGGTCGTAGGACTTGAGCCGGATGCGGATCTTCTGTCCCGCCATGGCGTCGTCTGACTCTCTCTCTCGAACCGCTAGCTGTCCGACCCCCGCGCTCGGGCGTGTCGCGTAGTCGCGACGCACCTGGGCGCACACGCCGAGAGGCGCAGGGCCGTTGGATATGTGGACTCCCGCCGGGCTCCGTGCTGACGCACGGCTCCGCGAACCGGACCACAACGTTTGTGCGAGCCTGTCGGAACGTGTGTTCCGCGGGGTACTCGATCCATGGCGACACAGAGAGCTCAACCCGCAGACCCGGGAGAAGTCCCGGGGTCCTGGCCCTCGGCGAGAGGACCGGTTCAACACACTGTTCGACACGTGAAAGAGCGCACCCGTAACAGGCAACCTGAACAGTCTGCCACACGAAGCCGCCGTCGTCCAAGTCGGGACGACGCGACGCCGGTGTGACGGTGACCGCAGGCCGAAGGCCCGGCCCCGCGGACGGGACCGGGCCTTCGACGAGGTGCTGCGGAGGCAGCGTCAGATCACTTGAGGATCTTGGTGACGCGGCCCGAGCCGACGGTGCGGCCACCCTCACGGATGGCGAAGCCGAGGCCCTCCTCCATGGCGATCGGCTGGATCAGCTCGACCGTCATCTCGGTGTTGTCACCGGGCATGACCATCTCGGTGCCCTCGGGCAGCGTGATGACGCCGGTGACGTCCGTCGTGCGGAAGTAGAACTGCGGACGGTAGTTCGAGTAGAACGGGTTGTGACGGCCGCCCTCGTCCTTGCCCAGGATGTAGACCTGCGCCTCGAACTGCGTGTGCGGGGTGATCGAGCCCGGCTTCACGACGACCTGGCCGCGCTCGACGTCCTCGCGCTTGATGCCGCGCAGGAGCAGACCGGTGTTGTCGCCGGCCTGAGCCTGGTCCATCTGCTTGTGGAACGTCTCGATGCCCGTGACCGTGGTCTTCTGGGGCGAGCGGATGCCGACGATCTCGACGTCCGAGTTGAGGTCGAGCGTGCCACGCTCCACCTTGCCGGTGACGACGGTGCCACGACCGGTGATCGTGAAGACGTCCTCGACGGGCATGAGGAACGGCTTGTCGAGCTCGCGGACGGGCTCGGGCACGTTCTCGTCCACGGCCTCCATGAGCTCGAGGATCTTCGCGGTCCACTCGGGGTCGCCCTCGAGCGCCTTGAGACCGGAGACGCGCACGACCGGCGCGTTGTCACCGTCGAACTCCTGCGAGGAGAGGAGCTCGCGCACCTCCATCTCGACGAGCTCGAGGATCTCCTCGTCGTCGACCATGTCGGACTTGTTGAGCGCCACGAGCAGGTACGGCACGCCGACCTGGCGGGCGAGCAGGACGTGCTCGCGCGTCTGGGCCATCGGGCCGTCGGTCGCGGCGACCACCAGGATCGCGCCGTCCATCTGGGCGGCACCGGTGATCATGTTCTTGATGTAGTCGGCGTGACCCGGGGCGTCGACGTGCGCGTAGTGGCGCTTCGGCGTCTCGTACTCGATGTGCGCGATGTTGATCGTGATACCGCGCTGCTTCTCCTCGGGAGCCGCGTCGATCTCGTCGAAGTTGCGCTGCGTGTTCGCCGGCAGGTCCGGGTACGTGTCCGCGAGCGTCTTCGAGATCGCTGCCGTCAGCGTCGTCTTACCGTGGTCGACGTGACCGATGGTGCCGACGTTGACGTGCGGCTTGGTCCGCTCGAACTTGGCCTTAGCCACTGGGGTCCTCCTGGGACTTGGGTAGATGTGCCGAACGTTGCGAATGTCGACCGAGAGATCCTACATCCGCGGGGCGTTGCGGTTTCCTACAGGTTGATGGTTGTGCGGGTCTTCGACCTGTGGGGACTCACTCGCCCCGGGTCTTCTTGATGATCTCTTCGGCAACGTTCCGAGGAACCTCGGCGTAGTTGTCGAACTGCATCGAGTACACCGCACGACCCTGGGTCTTGGACCGGAGGTCACCGATGTACCCGAACATCTCTGACAACGGTACGTGGGCCCGGACGACCTTCACACCCGTCGCGTCCTCCATGGACTGGATCATTCCACGACGTGAGTTCAGGTCGCCGATGACGTCGCCCATGTACTCCTCGGGCGTACGCACCTCGACCGCCATCACCGGCTCCAGCAGAACCGGGTCCGCCCGCTTGACGCCCTCCTTGAGGACCATCGAGCCGGCGATCTTGAACGCCATCTCCGAGGAGTCGACCTCGTGGTAGGCGCCGTCGAGCAGGATCGCCTTCACCCCGACCAGCGGGAAGCCGGCGAGCACGCCGAGCTCCATCGCGGACTGGATGCCGGCGTCGACGCTGGGGATGTACTCGCGCGGGATGCGACCACCGGTGACCGCGTTGGAGAACTCGTAGAGCTCGCCCTCGGACGTGTCGAGCGGCTCGAAGGTCACCTGGACCTTCGCGAACTGCCCGGACCCACCGGTCTGCTTCTTGTGCGTGTACTCGATCTTCTCGGCCTTGCGGCGGATCGTCTCGCGGTACGCGACCTGCGGCTTGCCGACGTTCGCCTCGACCTTGAACTCGCGACGCATGCGGTCGACGAGGATGTCGAGGTGGAGCTCGCCCATGCCGCCGATGACGGTCTGGCCGGTCTCGTCGTCCAGCTTCACGCGGAAGGTCGGGTCCTCCTCGGCGAGCTTCTGGATCGCCGTGGAGAGCTTCTCCTGGTCGGCCTTCGTCTTCGGCTCGATCGCCACGTCGATGACGGGCTCGGGGAAGCTCATCGACTCGAGGATGACCGGGTTCGCCATGTCGCTCAGCGTGTCACCGGTCGTGGTGTCCTTGAGGCCGATGACCGCGTAGATGTGACCGGCGCTCGCCTCGTCGACCGGGTTCTCCTTGTTGGAGTGCATCTGGAAGATCTTGCCGACGCGCTCCTTCTTGCCCTTGGTCGAGTTCGCGACCTGCTGGCCGGGCTCGACACGACCGGAGTACACGCGGACGTAGGTGAGCTTGCCGAAGAACGGGTGCGCCGCGACCTTGAAGGCGAGCGCGGAGAACGGCTCCGAGGCGTCGGGGTGACGCTGGATGACCTTCTCCTCGTCCTTCGGGTCGTGACCGTCGATGGCCGGCACGTCGAGGGGCGACGGCAGGTAGTCGATGACCGCGTCGAGCATGGGCTGGACGCCCTTGTTCTTGAACGCGGAGCCGCACAGGACCGGGAACGCCTCGCCCGCGATGACGAGCTTGCGGATGCCGGCCTTGAGCTCGGCGATCGTCAGCTCCTCGCCACCGAGGTACTTCTCGAGCAGCTCCTCGTCGGCCTCGGCGACGGCCTCGACGAGCTCGCTGCGGTACTGCTGGGCCTTCTCGACCAGGTCCGCGGGGATCTCCTCGGTGTCGTACGCCTCGCCGAGCTGGGTCTCCCCGTGCCAGACGAGCGCCTTCATCTCGAGCAGGTCCACGACACCGGTGAAGTCGCTCTCGGCCCCGATCGGGAGCTGGATGACCAGCGGCTTCGCCTTGAGGCGGTTGATGATCGTGTCGACGGTGAAGTAGAAGTCCGCGCCGAGCTTGTCCATCTTGTTGACGAAGCAGATGCGCGGGACGTTGTACTTGTCCGCCTGGCGCCACACCGTCTCCGACTGCGGCTCGACGCCCTCCTTGCCGTCGAAGACGGCGACGGCGCCGTCGAGCACGCGCAGGGAGCGCTCGACCTCGACCGTGAAGTCGACGTGGCCGGGCGTGTCGATGATGTTGATCTGGTTCTTGTTCCAGTAGCACGAGACGGCGGCGGACGTAATGGTGATGCCGCGCTCCTTCTCCTGCTCCATCCAGTCGGTCGTGGACGCGCCGTCGTGCGTCTCGCCGAGCTTGTAGTTCACACCCGTGTAGAACAGGATGCGCTCGGTGGTCGTGGTCTTCCCGGCATCGATGTGGGCCATGATGCCGATGTTGCGGACCTTGCTCAGGTCGGTCAGCACGTCAAGTGCCACGGTCTGCTTCCCTCGTTAGATGGGTTGAGTCGGGGGCGCTGCTCGGACCGGGATGACCGGCCTCGGACCCGCCGACAGCCCCGGGGACGCTCCGGTCCCCGGGGCCCGTCGTGCGGACTACCAGCGGTAGTGGGCGAAGGCCTTGTTGGACTCCGCCATCTTGTGCATGTCCTCGCGGCGCTTGACCGCGGCGCCGAGGCCGTTGCTGGCGTCGAGGATCTCGTTCATGAGGCGCTCCGTCATGGTCTTCTCGCGACGGGCGCGCGAGTAGTCCGTGAGCCAGCGCAGCGCGAGGGTCGTCGCACGCGCCGGGCGCACCTCGACCGGGACCTGGTAGGTCGCACCACCGACGCGGCGCGAGCGGACCTCGAGCGCCGGGCGGACGTTCTCGAGCGCGCGCTTGAGCACGACGACCGGGTCGCCGTCCGTCTTCGCCCGGACGCCCTCGAGGGCGCCGTAGACGATCGACTCGGCGGTGGACTTCTTGCCGTCGAGCAGCACCTTGTTGATGAGCTGCGTGACGACGGGAGACCCGTAGACCGGGTCGACGATGAGCGGCCGCTTCGGGGCCGGGCCCTTGCGAGGCATCAGCTCTTCTCCTTCTTGGCGCCGTAGCGGCTGCGGGCCTGCTTGCGGTTCTTCACGCCCTGCGTGTCGAGCGCGCCGCGCACGATCTTGTAGCGCACACCCGGGAGGTCCTTCACACGACCGCCGCGCACGAGCACGATGGAGTGCTCCTGGAGGTTGTGGCCGACGCCGGGGATGTAGGCCGTGACCTCGACCTGGGAGGAGAGCTTCACGCGAGCGACCTTGCGCAGCGCGGAGTTCGGCTTCTTCGGGGTGGTGGTGTACACGCGCGTGCACACACCGCGCCGCTGCGGGGAGCCCTTGAGGGCGGGAGTCTTGGACTTCCCCACCTTCGAGGTCCGCCCCTTGCGGACGAGCTGCTGGATCGTAGGCACTACGTCTCCGTGTCTTCTCGAGCTACCGGGGCTATCCCCGATGGTGGTCGTGCGGGCTGCTGGAGCCGATCGCACGAGGCACCCGCAGCGCGAGAGACGCTGCAGCAGCCACCTACCACCGGCTCGATGGTCCGGCTCCGGGCCGTGGGCGCGAGCGCGCCACCAGGACCGGGATCCGGAGTGCCCGGGCACTCACATCGGCCCGTCCGGAGACCGCCACGCGGCGGTGTGCGACGATCGCTCGCCCGCACCGTCCCGCCAGGGACATCACGGAGGGCCCGACGGCGCGGGCACGGTTTACCAGGTTACCTGCCACCCGGCAAGGAGTCAAAGGAGCAGGTCGCGAGCACGGCCGCTCCCCCAGGCCCGTCGTCGTCCCGCAGGAGGGACGACGACGGGTGCCCGCCGGCCACCGCGTACGAGGCGCGGCAGCCGACGGGCACCCGTCGTGGGACGTCAGCGGTAGTCGCCGAAGTCCAGGTCCTCGAGCGGGATCGCCTCGCCGGAGCCCATGCCGAGCGCCGGGAAGTCGATCTCGTCGTAGCCGAAGCTCGGGTAGAGCTCCGTCTTGGCCTGCTCGGTCGGCTCGACCTGGACCTTGGTGTACCGGGGAAGACCGGTACCGGCCGGGATGAGCTTACCGATGATGACGTTCTCCTTGAGGCCGAGGAGCGGGTCACGACGACCGCTCATCGACGCCTCGGTGAGCACGCGCGTCGTCTCCTGGAACGACGCGGCCGAGAGCCACGAGTCCGTCGCGAGCGACGCCTTCGTGATGCCCATCAGCTCCGGACGGCCGGAGGCCGGCTGGCCACCCTCCGCCACCGCGCGACGGTTCGCGTCCTCGAAGCGGCCGCGCTCGGCGAGCTCGCCCGGCAGGAGGTGCGAGTCGCCCGAGTCGAGCACGGTCACGCGACGCAGCATCTGCCGCACGATGACCTCGATGTGCTTGTCGTGGATGTCCACGCCCTGCGAGCGGTAGACCTCCTGGACCTCGTCCACCAGGTGCTTCTGCGTGGCGCGCGGGCCGAGGATGCGCAGGACCTTCTTCGGGTCCACCGCACCCTGGACGAGCTGCGTGCCGACGTTCACGTGGTCGCCGTCCTGCACGAGCAGGCGGGCACGCTTCGTCACCGGGTAGGCGATCTCCTCCGAGCCGTCGTCCGGCGTGAGCACCAGACGGCGCGAGCGCTCCGAGTCGTCGATCGCGATGCGGCCCGAGAACTCCGCGATGGGCGCCTCACCCTTGGGGGTGCGGGCCTCGAAGAGCTCCGTGACACGCGGCAGACCCTGCGTGATGTCGTCCGCGGAGGCGACACCACCGGTGTGGAAGGTACGCATCGTCAGCTGCGTGCCGGGCTCACCGATCGACTGGGCGGCGATGATGCCGACCGCCTCGCCGATGTCGACGAGCTTGCCCGTCGCGAGCGAGCGCCCGTAGCACTTGGCGCACGTGCCGACGCGCGACTCGCACGTGAGGACCGAGCGGACCTTGGCCTCGCGGACGCCCGCGGTGACCGCGGCGTCGATGAGGACGTCGCCCGCGTCGTCGCCGGCCTTGCCGACGACGTTCCCGTCGGGGTCGACCAGGTCGGCCGCGAGGGTGCGCGAGTAGACGCTCGTCTCCACCTTGGGGTGGCGCACGAGCTTGCCCGCGAGCTCCTCGGCGATCGGCAGGGTCAGGCCGCGCTCGGTGCCGCAGTCCTCCTCGCGGACGATGACGTCCTGCGACACGTCCACGAGACGACGCGTGAGGTAGCCCGAGTCGGCGGTCCGCAGCGCGGTGTCCGCCAGACCCTTGCGGGCACCGTGCGTCGCGATGAAGTACTCGAGGACGGACAGGCCCTCGCGGTAGTTGGACTTGATCGGGCGCGGGATGATCTCGCCCTTCGGGTTCGCCACGAGACCGCGCATACCGGCGATCTGACGGACCTGCATCCAGTTACCACGCGCACCCGAACCGACCATGCGGTACACGGTGTTGCGGTCGTTCGCCTCGAGGTTCTCGCGCATGACCGACGCGACCTTGTCCGTCGCCTGGGTCCAGATCTCGATGAGCTCCTGACGGCGCTCGTCGTCCGTGATGAGACCACGGTCGTACTGCTGCTGGACCTTGAGCGCGCGCTCCTCGTGCTGCTCGAGGATGACGGCCTTCTCCTTGGGCGTCGCCACGTCGGAGATCGCGATCGTGACGCCCGAGCGGGTCGCCCAGCGGAAGCCGGCGGCCTTCAGCGCGTCGAGCGACGCCGCGACCTCGACCTTCGGGTAGCGCTCCGCGAGCTCGTTGACGATCGCCGAGAGGCGCTTCTTGTCGACGACCGAGTTCACGTACGGGTAGTCGACGGGGAGCGTCTCGTTGAACAGCGCGCGACCGAGCGTGGTGTCGAAGAGGATCGGCTGACCCTCCTCCCAGCCCTCGGGAGCCTCGAAGCCGGAGACCGGCGGGACGAGGTCCGTCGTGCGGATCTTCACCCGGGCGTTGAGGTCCAGGGTGCCCTGGTCGAACGCCATGATCGCCTCGGCCACCGAGCCGAACGCACGACCCTCGCCCTCGGCGCCCTCGCGGTCGCTCGTCAGGTGGTACAGACCGATGATCATGTCCTGCGAGGGCATGGTCACCGGACGGCCGTCCGACGGCTTGAGGATGTTGTTGCTCGAGAGCATGAGGATGCGGGCCTCGGCCTGCGCCTCGGCGCTCAGGGGCAGGTGGACGGCCATCTGGTCACCGTCGAAGTCCGCGTTGAACGCGGCGCAGACGAGCGGGTGCAGGTGGATCGCCTTGCCCTCGACGAGCTGCGGCTCGAACGCCTGGATGCCCAGGCGGTGCAGCGTCGGTGCACGGTTGAGCAGCACGGGGTGCTCGGTGATGACCTCTTCGAGCACGTCCCACACGACCGGGCGGGCACGCTCGACCATGCGCTTCGCGCTCTTGATGTTCTGCGCGTGGTTGAGGTCCACGAGGCGCTTCATGACGAACGGCTTGAACAGCTCGAGCGCCATCTGCTTCGGCAGGCCGCACTGGTGCAGCTTGAGCTGCGGGCCGACGACGATGACCGAACGGCCCGAGTAGTCGACGCGCTTGCCGAGCAGGTTCTGACGGAAACGACCCTGCTTGCCCTTGAGCATGTCCGAGATGGACTTGAGCGGGCGGTTGCCCGGGCCGGTGACCGGACGACCACGGCGGCCGTTGTCGAACAGCGAGTCCACGGCCTCCTGGAGCATCCGCTTCTCGTTGTTGACGATGATCTCCGGCGCACCCAGGTCGAGGAGACGCTTGAGGCGGTTGTTCCGGTTGATCACGCGGCGGTACAGGTCGTTGAGGTCGCTCGTCGCGAAGCGGCCACCGTCGAGCTGCACCATCGGGCGCAGGTCCGGCGGGATGACCGGGACGGCGTCGAGCACCATGCCCGTGGGCGAGTTCGTCGTGGTGAGGAACGCGTTGACGACCTTGAGGCGCTTGAGGGCACGCGTCTTGCGCTGGCCCTTGCCCGAGCGGATGGTCTCGCGCAGGGACTCGGCCTCCGCCTCCAGGTCGAAGTCCTGGAGACGCTTCTGGATCGCCGCGGCGCCCATCGAGCCCTCGAAGTAGGTGCCGTAGCGGTCCTGGAGGGCGCGGTACAGCATCTCGTCGCCCTCGAGGTCGGCGACCTTGAGGTTCTTGAAGCGGTCCCACACCTGCTCGAGACGGTCGAGCTGGGCGTCGGCGCGCTTGCGGATCTGCGCCATCTCGCGCTCGGCCGAGTCGCGGACCTTGCGGCGCGCGTCGGCCTTGGCACCCTCGGCCTCGAGCTCGGCCAGGTCGGCCTCGAGCTTCTGGGCACGGGAGTTGATGTCGTTGTCGCGGGCGTCCGCGATCTCCTTCTTCTCCAGGTCGATCTCGTTCTGGAGGTTCGGGAGGTCCTCCTGGCGGCCCTCCTCGTCGACCGAGGTGATCATGTACGCCGCGAAGTAGATGACCTTCTCGAGGTCCTTCGGGGCGAGGTCGAGCAGGTAGCCGAGGCGCGAGGGCACGCCCTTGAAGAACCAGATGTGCGTGACCGGCGCGGCGAGCTCGATGTGGCCCATGCGCTCACGACGCACCTTCGAGCGCGTCACCTCGACGCCGCAGCGCTCGCAGATGATGCCCTTGAAGCGCACGCGCTTGTACTTGCCGCAGTAGCACTCCCAGTCCCGGGTGGGGCCGAAGATCTTCTCGCAGAAGAGTCCGTCCTTCTCGGGCTTGAGGGTGCGGTAGTTGATGGTCTCGGGCTTCTTCACCTCACCGTGCGACCACGCACGGATGTCGTCGGCCGTGGCCAGGCCGATACGCAGCTCGTCGAAGACGTTGACGTCGAGCAAGTTGTCCTACTTCCTTCGCCTGCCGGGACCGGCCGTGGCCGGCCCCGACGCCAAAAAGACGGTTGGTGTGGGGGTCGTCGGTGGGAGCGGGGTGACCCGCTCCCACCTGCCCGAGATCAGATCTCGTCGACGCTGGACGCCGCGTTGGGGCGGCGCGACAGGTCGATGCCGAGCTCTTCGGCTGCGCGGTACACGTCGTCGTCCGACTCCCGCATCTCGATGGACACGCCGTCGCTCGAGAGCACCTCGACGTTCAGGCACAGCGACTGCATCTCCTTGAGGAGGACCTTGAAGGACTCCGGGATGCCCGAGTCGGGGATGTTCTCGCCCTTGACGATCGCCTCGTAGACCTTGACGCGACCGGGCACGTCGTCCGACTTGATCGTGAGGAGCTCCTGGAGCGTGTAGGCCGCGCCGTACGCCTCGAGGGCCCACACCTCCATCTCGCCGAAGCGCTGACCGCCGAACTGCGCCTTACCACCGAGCGGCTGCTGGGTGATCATCGAGTACGGGCCGGTCGAGCGCGCGTGGATCTTGTCGTCGACCAGGTGGTGGAGCTTGAGGATGTACATGTAGCCCACCGACACGGCCTCGGGGAACGGCTCGCCGGAGCGGCCGTCGAAGAGGCGCGCCTTGCCGTCGGCGCCGACCATGCGGTCGCCGTCGCGGTTCGGGATCGTCGTCGAGAGCAGGCCCGTGAGCGCGTCCTCGTGGACGCCGTCGAACACCGGGGTGGCGACGGGACGGCCCGGCTCGGACGTCGCGGCGATCTCCGGGACGTTCTCCCGCCAGGAGAGGTCCTTGCCGTCGGCGAGCGAGATGTCCCAGCCCTGCTTCGCGACCCACCCGAGGTGGGTCTCGAGGACCTGGCCCACGTTCATACGACCGGGGACGCCCAGCGGGTTGAGGACGACGTCGACCGGCGTCCCGTCCTCGAGGAACGGCATGTCCTCGACGGGCAGGATCTTGGAGATGACGCCCTTGTTGCCGTGACGGCCGGCGAGCTTGTCGCCGTCCGTGATCTTGCGGCGCTGCGCGATGTAGACGCGCACGAGCTGGTTCACGCCCGCGGGCAGCTCGTCGCCGTCCTCGCGGTTGAACTCGCGCACGCCGATGACCGTGCCGGACTCGCCGTGGGGCACCTTGAGGGACGTGTCGCGCACCTCGCGCGCCTTCTCGCCGAAGATCGCGCGCAGGAGGCGCTCCTCCGGGGTCAGCTCGGTCTCGCCCTTCGGCGTGACCTTGCCGACCAGGACGTCGCCCGCGCCGACCTCGGCACCGATGCGGATGATGCCGCGCTCGTCGAGGTCCGCCAGGACGTCCTCGGAGACGTTCGGGATGTCCCGCGTGATCTCCTCGGGGCCGAGCTTGGTGTCGCGCGCGTCGACCTCGTGCTCCTCGATGTGGATCGAGGAGAGCACGTCGTCCTGCACGAGACGCTGGCTGAGGATGATCGCGTCCTCGTAGTTGTGGCCCTCCCACGACATGAACGCCACGAGGAGGTTGCGGCCGAGCGCGAGCTCGCCCTCGTCGGTCGCCGGGCCGTCCGCGAGGACGGAGCCGGGCTCGACGCGCTGGCCCTCGTCGACGAGCACGCGCTGGTTGTAGCTCGTGCCCTGGTTCGAGCGGCGGAACTTCGCGATCCGGTAGCTGCCGGTCGTGCCGTCGTCGTTCGCGACGAGCACGAGGTCGGCCGAGACCTCGGTGACGACACCGGGCTTCGTCGCGACGACGACGTCGCCCGCGTCGACGGCCGCGCGCCACTCCATGCCGGTCCCGACGAGCGGGGCCTCGGAGCGGACCAGCGGCACGGCCTGGCGCTGCATGTTCGCACCCATGAGGGCGCGGTTCGCGTCGTCGTGCTCGAGGAACGGGATGAGCGCCGTCGCGACCGAGACCATCTGGCGCGGCGAGACGTCCATGTAGTCGACCTGCGCGCCGGGGACGATCTCGACCTCGCCGCCCTTGGTGCGCACGAGCACGCGCTCGTCCGCGAAGGAGCCGTCGGCGTTGAGCGTCTGGTTCGCCTGCGCGATGACGTGGCGGTCCTCGTCGTCGGCCGTGAGGTAGACGACCTCGTCGGTCACCTTGCCCGCCGTCACCTTGCGGTACGGCGTCTCGATGAAGCCGAACGGGTTGATGCGCCCGTACGACGCGAGCGAGCCGATCAGACCGATGTTCGGACCCTCAGGGGTCTCGATCGGGCACATGCGGCCGTAGTGCGACGGGTGGACGTCACGGACCTCCATGCCGGCGCGGTCGCGCGACAGACCACCCGGGCCGAGGGCCGAGAGACGACGCTTGTGCGTCAGGCCCGCGAGCGGGTTGTTCTGGTCCATGAACTGCGAGAGCTGCGACGTGCCGAAGAACTCGCGGATGGACGCCACGACCGGGCGGATGTTGATGAGCGTCTGCGGCGTGATCGCCTCGACGTCCTGCGTCGTCATGCGCTCGCGCACGACGCGCTCCATCCGCGACAGGCCCGTGCGGACCTGGTTCTGGATGAGCTCGCCGACGGCGCGGATGCGGCGGTTGCCGAAGTGGTCGATGTCGTCCGTCTCGACGCGCACCTCGACGGCCTCGCCGTTGCGCGTGCCCGGGATGCTCGCGTGGTCCGCGTGCAGCGCCGCGAGGTACTTGATCGTCGCGACGACGTCCGAGACCGACAGCGTGGAGTCGCTGAGCGGCGCGTCGATGCCGAGCTTCTTGTTCGCCTTGTAGCGGCCGACCTTCGCGAGGTCGTAGCGCTTCGGGTTGAAGTAGAAGTTCTCGAGGAGCGCGCGGCCGGCCTCGACCGTCGGCGGCTCGCCCGGGCGGATCTTGCGGTAGAGGTCGACGAGCGCCTCGTCCTGCGTGTGGACGTGGTCCTTCTCGAGCGTGTCGAGCACGGACGGGAAGTCCGCGAACTGCTCGCGGATCTCGGACTCCGTGAGGCCGAGCGCCTTGAGCAGCACGGTCACGGACTGCTTGCGCTTGCGGTCGACGCGCACACCGACGGCGTCGCGCTTGTCGATCTCGAACTCGAGCCAGGCACCGCGCGACGGGATGATCTTCGCGGAGAAGATGTCCTTGTCGCTCGTCTTGTCGGCGGCGCGCTCGAAGTAGACGCCGGGCGAGCGGACGAGCTGCGAGACGACGACGCGCTCGGTGCCGTTGATGATGAACGTGCCACGCTCGGTCATGAGCGGGAAGTCGCCCATGAAGACCGTCTGGCTCTTGATCTCACCGGTGTTGTAGTTGACGAACTCCGCGGTGACGAACAGCGGCGCGGCGTACGTGAAGTCCTTCTCCTTGCACTCGTCGGCCGTGTACTTCGGCGGCTCGAAGCGGTGGTTGGAGAACGACAGCGACATCGAGGACCCGAAGTCCTCGATCGGGGAGATCTCCTCGAAGATCTCCTCGAGACCCGACGTCGAGGGCACGTCCTGGCGCCCGGCCTCGGCCGCGGCGGCGACGCGCGCCTGCCACGCCTCGTTGCCGAGCAGCCAGTCGAAGCTCTCGGTCTGGAGGCCCAGCAGGTCGGGGACCTCGAGCGGCTCGAAGATCTTGGCGAAGGAGAGGCGACGCGATGCGGTGCGGTTCGCGATGGCGTCGGCGGACGGAGCAGAAGGGGTGCGCGAGGCAGCCAAGAGGGGTCCTTCCCTGCAGATCGAAAGAACGCTGCACCGGCCGGGCTGGACACGATCACCGCCGCCACGACACCTCGCGGACGCGCACGTACGTCGTCGAGGGGGTCGGGGGTATATGAGATCGGGGGCACAGGACAGCGCAAAGCGTGAGCATACCCCAAGAAGGCGTCGCCACACAACCTCGGGGCACACTCCCCCGCCCGGCCCCGGACGCTGCGCGCCTCGCCGGTACTCGCACGGGCCTCGTCGCCCGCCCTCCGGCCCGCCGTGCGGGCCCTGCACCTGCTGCTGTCGACCTCGCTGTCCTGCGTCGTCGACCCGCACATGGTGGCACACTCGTGGCCGTTCCGTGAAGCCGGTGCGCCGACGCCGTCGGATCCCGGTCGCCCCACGACGCCGCGCGACGCCGCGCGACGCCGCGGGCCGCCCCCCGGGCCCTCCCGCCCGCCCGGCGCCGCCCCCGGGGAACGACGAGGCCCGCACCCCGGGCGGGGTGCGGGCCTCGTGCGGCGTGCGACCGGTCCCGTCAGGACGGGACCGGTGGGATCACTTGAGGGTGACCGTGGCGCCGGCGCCCTCGAGGGCAGCCTTGGCCTTCTCGGCCGTCTCCTTGTTCGCGCCCTCCAGGACCGGCTTCGGGGCACCGTCCACGAGGTCCTTGGCCTCCTTCAGGCCGAGGGACGTGAGCGCGCGCACCTCCTTGATGACCTGGATCTTCTTGTCGCCGGCAGCCTCGAGGATGACGTCGAACTCGTCCTTCTCCTCCTCGGCCGGGGCGTCGCCACCGGCGCCACCCGCGGGGGCGGCGACCGCGACGGCGGCGGGGGCGGCGGCGGTGACCTCGAAGGTCTCCTCGAAGGCCTTCACGAACTCGTTGAGCTCGATGAGGGTGAGGCCCTTGAACTGCTCGATGAGCTCGTCGGTGCTGAGCTTCGCCATGATGGCGTTCCTTTCGGTCGGTGCTCGGCAGCGGCCCGGGGCGGGCCTGCCAGAAGCGGGGTGTTGTGCTTGCGCTGCGTCGGTCGCGGGACCGGGCGAGCCCGGTCACGGGATCAGGCGGCAGCGCCCTCCGATTCCTGCTTCTGACGCAGGGCATCGATGACGCGGGCGGCCTGGGCGGTGTTCGCGGTGAAGACGTAGGCAGCCTGGAAGAGCTTGGCCTTCATCGCGCCGGCCGCCTTGGCCAGCAGGACCTCGCGGGACTCGAGGTCCGCGAGCTTCGTGACCTCCGCGGCGGTCAGGGGGCGCCCGTCGAGGACACCGCCCTTGATGACCAGCGCGGGGTTCGCCTTGGCGAAGTCACGCAGACCCTTGGCTGCCTCGACCGGGTCCCCGGTGACGAAGGCGATGGCCGAAGGACCCTGCAGGTCGGCGTCGAGTCCCTCGACACCGGCCTCCTTGGCCGCGATGGCGGTCAGCGTGTTCTTCACCACGGCGTAGGTTGCGTTGCCGCTGAGCGACCGACGCAGCTGCTTGAGCTGCGCGACGGTGAGCCCGCGGTACTCGGTCAGCACGGCAGCGTTCGAGTCGCGGAACTTCTCCGAGATCTCGGCGACTGCGGCTGCCTTGTCCGGCCTCGCCATGGCAATCCTTCCGGTGGTGGTACCACCGGCGTCCGTCCCGGAACGAGAAAGAGCCCCGCGCAGGCGCGGGGCTCGCAGTCGCACGCGCGGCGGGGCCGGGCGGACGTCGTCGATTCGCTACCTGCGCTGGCCTCCACCTCGTGGGCGGGACTTCGGTCCGTCACGTCCTGCAGACGGAGTCTGCGGGCAGCGTCGGACGACCGGCGGTCTTGGGTACACGCTCATCGTACGGGACGACGGCGCGTGCTCCAAACCGCGGCCCGTGCCGTCAGAGCACCAGCGGGCCGAAGCAGACCAGCGGCACCGGCTCGGGCTCGTCGGCCACGGCCCGGGCGAGCGCCGTCCCCGGCATGGCGCCGTCGCGCAGCTCGGCGTGGAGCGACGGCATGACGCGGGCGGCGACGTCGTCGCGCAGCGGGGCCACGCTCGCGATCACCGCGCGGGCGCCGAGCCGCAGCAGGACGCTCGTCAGGCCGAGCGACTCGCCGCCGATGCGCGGCGTCGAGAGCCCCACCTCGCACGCCGACAGCACGACGACCACGCCGTGCAGGTCGGTCCCGTCGAGCTCGTGCGCGAACAGCGGACCGTCGGCGAGCCGCAGCGACGAGAACAACGGGTTGTCGGTCTCGTGCGTGCCGTGCGCGGCCAGGTGCACGACCCCCGCGGTGCGCAGCCCGTCGACGACGGCCTCGCACGTCGCCTCCTCCCCCGTGAGCGCCTCGGCACCCTCCCAGACGGACGCGACGAGCTTCGCCTCGGCGCCGGAGAAGCGCAGGCCCGGTCCGGCGACGACGAGCGCCTCGTCCGCCCGGCGCACCGGCTCGCCGACGCGCAGGTCCACCCACGAGTTCGCCCACGTGCGCAGCCCGCGCCGCGAGGGCAGCGAGGCCCACGGCAGCGCGAGCAGCAGGTCGCGGGCAGCGACGTGGAGGTCGCCGTCCGCCTCGAGCGGGACGACGAGCGCGTCGTCGAGCGCGGCCAGCGTCCGGGACAGCGAGCCGACCGCGGCCTCGCGCATGGGGACCGGGATGAGCACGTTCGACAGGACCGCGAAGTCCGCGCGCGCACGGCGCACCTGCTCGGCGACCGCCGCGCGCGACGCGAGGCGCACGAGCCGGGAGCCCCGGGCGCTGACGCGGACGGCGAGCACGTCGTCGCCGTCCAGCATGAGGTCGGCCACGACCGCGTCGGACCCGGCGTCGGCCAGCATGGCGCGCAGCCGCCGCTCCGACGCGGGGACCGGGGCGGCGGCCCCTCCCCCGTGCTGCCAGGAGCGCCGTCGTGCGTCGTCCTGGAGGCGCCGCGCCGCCTGGAGGTGGTCCTGCCGGCGCGCGAGGCTGGCCGCGTCCGAGGGCGCCCCCAGCGCGCGGGCCGCCTCGACCTCGCGCCGGGCGGCGGCGAGGAGGTCCGCGAGGACCGGGTCCGCGGGCGGGCGCACGCGGCCTGTCCCGGCGAACGCCGCCCGGCCGCGCTCGACGGCGTCGAAGATCGTCCCGGGGCGCCGGGTGCGCAGCGCCGCCTCGACGTCGACGTTGCCGAGCCGCACGCCGTGCACCGCGGACGCCGTCACCGCGTCCACGGACCCCAGCCGCGCGCGGTGGTCCGCGAGCGCCGCCTGGCCCCGCCGCACGGCGCGGACGCCGGCACGCCGGTCGCCCGCCACGAACGCGAGCTGCGCGAGGACCGCCTCGTGCTGGAGCCGGACGGGGAGCGGCGCGCGGCCGAGCCGCGGGGGCACGGCCCGCAGGACCTCCTGCGCCCCGCGCACGTCGCCCGCGGACACGAGCCACTCGACGGCGAGGAGCTGCGCCGGGACCTTGATCCCGAGGCCCGAGACGCTGCCCAGGGTCTCGCCGTCGTGCGCGAGGTCGAGCGCCCAGGTCGCGTGCCGACGGGCGCGCGCCGGGCCCACGGGTGTCGCGCGGTGCTCCGTGAGCGCCGCCTGGAGCTCCGCGACGCGGGCGCGCAGCACCCAGGGCCTGTTGCCGAGGCGGTCGAACCGGCGCGACGCCGAGCGGGCGAGGCGCCGCGCCTCG
Organism: Cellulosimicrobium sp. AB352; assembly: GCF_049538415.1. Taxonomy (NCBI): domain Bacteria; kingdom Bacillati; phylum Actinomycetota; class Actinomycetes; order Micrococcales; family Promicromonosporaceae; genus Cellulosimicrobium; species Cellulosimicrobium sp. AB352. Next base: position 253,300 of record NZ_JBMVFX010000002.1, read on the forward strand.
GCGTACCGCCGCAGGCCGAGCACGACGCGCGACCGGACCAGCTCGACCTCCGCGAGGTCGCGCAGCATGCGGTAGCGGGAGAGGTGCTCGCGCGCCTCGCTCAGCGCCTCGTCCGCCTCCGTGAGCAGGCCGGCGTCGAGCAGCACCTGCGCGCGGTCGATGAGCCCGACGGCGGCGTGCCGGTCCGGCGCCTGCGCCGCGGCCTCGTCCATGGCGCGCAGGGCGACCGGCAGGTCGCCGCGCAGGTACTCCGCGTACCCGAGGTTGTGCCGGGCCTTGGACACCAGGAGCTGGTCCCCGAGCGCGGTGGCCCGGTGGACGGCGTCGTCGAGGTCGCGGCTCGCCCCCTCGGCGTCGCCCAGCTCGAGGCGCAGGGAGCCGAGGTTGAGCAGCAGGACGGCCGCGTCGAGGGGGCGCGCGTCGTCGATGACCTCGGCCGCCGTCTCCATCTCGTCCAGCGCGGCGGCGACGTCACCGGTCCGCAGCCGCAGGAGCCCGCGCTGCGACCGTACGACGAGCGCCAGGTCGCGCATGGCCAGCGCGGCGCCGCGCGCCTCGACCTCGGCGAGCCGTTCGTAGGCGCCGTCGACGTCGCCCGTCAGCTCGAACTCGGCGAGCGCGAGCCCCAGCAGGGCGCGCGCGGCCAGATAGGCGTCGTCCCGGCTCGCGCCCCCGCCCGCGGCGTCGACGTCCTGGACGATCTGCGCGAACGCGCGGCTCGCGCGCCGGTGCTGGCCGCGCGCGTTCACGGCCTGCGCAGCAGCCAGTCGGGCCTCGAGCACCTCCCGGCCGCTGCGCACCACCGCTCATCACCTCATGCGTCGTCACCCGGGGTCGGGACCAGACCCGTCGCCAGGGTAATGGACGGCCACAGCCACGCGCAGCGGTCCGGCGCGCCCTGGCCGGGCTCCAGGACGCCCGGGTCCGTCGGGTCGTCGGCGATCCGCTCGAGCAGGGAGGCCGCGAGCTCGCCCGCGAGGACGGGTGCCGCGAACGACGTCCCGCTCCACGTCGCGAACCCGCCCTGGAACCCCTCGGGGTCGATCGTGGCGCGGTATCCCGGGCCCCACAGCTCCTGGACGTGGCGCGTGGGCGCGACGGCGCCGTCGATCGTGCGCGGGATCGTGGACACGAGGGCCGCGCCCGGGCGGGTGCACGTGATCCATGGGCCGTCGTTGCTGAAGAGCGACACCGTCCCGTCGGGGTTCTCCGCACCGACCGTGAGGACCGGCGGCTCGTCGAGGAGCAGCGTCACCCCCTCGAGCGGCACGGGCGGCTCCGCCTTCCGGTTGATGCGGGGGGCGAACGCCGCGGGGTAGGTCGGGCGGGTCTGGCCGTCGTTGCCCGACGACACGACGACGATGACCCCGTACCGGCGCAGCGCGCGGATGAGCGCTCCGAACGGGGCGTCGAAGTCCGCGTCCTCCGGGCGCTCGTGGTAGTACCCGAGCGAGAGCACGAGGACGTCGATCGGCGCGTAGCCGTCGCGACCGGCCAGGCCGAGCACGTGCCACAGGAGCACGCGGCGCAGCGTCCGCAGCAGGTCGCGCTCGGGCACGATGCCCGACCCGCCGTAGAGGCGCGGGGCGAGGATGACGGCGTCCGGGCAGAGCTGGTGCACGAGGCCCGCGATGAACGTCCCGTGGCCCGCGACGGGGTCGAGAGGACCGGTCAGGGGCGAGACGGACACGCCGCCGATCTCCGGGTCCTCGTACGGGTACTCCGTCGGCGGGAGGGTCGACAGCGGCTGACCGAGCAGCTCGGGGTCGCGCACGACGATCGTGCCGCGCGTCTCGAGGTCGTCGTCGAACCACGGGTGCTCGCCGACGCCGGTGTCGAGCACGGCGACGACGGGGCGACGGACGCCGTCGCCCGCGACCCACGGCGTGTCCCCCGCGGGCAGCGCACGGCGCGGCACGGGCCCGATCCAGCTCACGGGCGTGCGGCCGCCCGAGCCCGGCAGGGAGTACTCCGCGGTGCCCGCGAAGGGGTGCGGCTGCGTGTAGGGATGGGGCTGGGTGTACGGGTGCGGCTGCGTGTAGGGATGGGGCTGGGTGTACGGGTGCGGCTGCGTGTACGGGAACGGCTGGGTGTACGGCTGGCCGCCGATGAACGGGGTCGGCGCGACCATGTGGTCGAGCGCGAGCCGCGGGCTGTGCCGGTCGTCCGGGCACAGTCGTCCGCTCAGCTCCTCGACGAGGCGCCAGGCGTCGGGGAGCTCCCCCTGCGTGTCGTCGCGGTAGCGCAGACGCACGGAGTAGCCGAACGTGCGGAGCAGGTCGGTCGTCGTCTCCGGGTCGAGGTCGGCCTCGCGCACGAGCTCGGCGTCGTCGATGCTCTCCTGCTGCACCTCCACGCGAAGGCGGAGGCGCTCGGCCGCGCGCTCGAGCCACCGCAGGGAGCGGTTCCCCTCGCGGTCGAACGGCGACTCGGGGATGAGGATCCGGTCGCCCACGTACCAGGTCGGGTGCGGGGACTGCTGCCCGGCGCGACGCTGCGCGGCGACCGGGTCGATCGTGCGGGTGCGCCACTGGAGCCGGCTCGGCCGGTCGCCGAAGAAGCCGGGGTCCGCCGCGGCGGGGGGTTCAGGGGTCTCGCTCACGTGCTCCTCCTCGGGAGATGACGTTCGTCCGGTACCGCGCGCGTCGTCGTCGACGGGCGGCCGCCCGCGCACCGCTGCGCGGGGAAGGGTTGCTGGTGGTGCTGCGGTCGGTGGGCCGCGGGCGTCGCCGGCGGCCCACCGGGTGCTAGAGCTCGACGACCGGCGTGCTCACGGCACCGCCGGCGCCGTCGGCGCGGCGGACCACGAGGCTCGCCGGGCCGCGGTCGACGGCCTCGAAGACGAAGCGGCCGTCGTCGTCGCTCGTCGTCTCGCTCACCACGCCGGGGCGGTGCAGCTCGACGCGCAGCGCCGTCGCGGGGGCGGCCCAGCCGTCGATGCGGATGCGGCCGTCGTCCGTCGGGGACAGCGAGATCATCACCGTGACGGACTCGGACGTGAACGTGATCGTGCGCGCCTCGACCGGCGGCGCGTCGCCGCGCACGGACGTCGCGGGGGCCTGGACGTACTCCAGCTCCATGACCTCGGCCTCGAGCCCGGCGAGCGTGATCGCGAAGAGCGACCGCTCGACGAGGCCGTCCGGGACGGGGTCGATCTCCTCGGCGATCCGCGCGAGGTCGGCCAGGAGGGCGAGGTCGACGGCGTCGAGCGGCTCGTCGGGGCTGTGCGTCGGCTCGGTGCTCATGATGCTTCCCACGGTTCCCCCTGGTCGTCGATGATGTCGCGCAGCTTGGCGAGGCAGCGGCCCCGCGTGGAGCCGATGCTCCCGACGGGCATGCCGATGGCGGCCGAGATGGCCTTGTAGTCCGGACGGTCGGCGAGCGACACGAGGTGCAGGAGCTGGCGGCAGCGTTCCGGCAGCCGGTCGAGCGCGGCCCAGAGGGAGCGGTCGCGCTCGTTGCGGAGCACCTCGACGTCCGGCGTCGGGTCGCCCGACGGGAGCTCGGGGACGCCCTCGTCGGTGTCGTCCGGGAGCTCGGTGCGCCGTCGGGCCTCGTCGCGGTGCTTGCGCACGGCCTCCCAGGCCGCGCGCTTGGCCGTGATGAGCAGCCACTTGAGGACGGCGTGCGGCTCCTTGATGGTCATCGCGTTGCGCACGAGCGCGACCCACACCGTCTGGACGAGGTCGTCGGCCTGCTCGCGCTCCACGCCTTGCGCGCGCACCGTGTGCCACAGGAGGGGGGACGCCTCGCGGACGAAGTCCCCGAGCGCCTCCGGGCGGCCGTCGCGGTACTCCAGGAGCGCGAACGCGCCCCGGTCCCCCAGGCTGAGGCCCGGTTCGCCGGTGTCGGCCACCTCGTCGGTCGTTCTGGTCATGGGGCGCACTGTCCTCGGCACGCTCGTCCGGTCAGGCATCAGCGGGGGGTCCCCGGAAGCGCCTGATTCTACGGCCGGGCCGGTGGGGTCGACAACCATCGTCACTGGTCACACCCCTCCCGGCTCGTGCGGTTGCGTCGCATCTCGTCCCTCCGGCACACGGGCGGGAGCGTCCGGTCGGCGCTCCTCCACCCGGACGAGAGGGGCGGACCGCCCGTCTGATACATCGCGGTCTGCTCCGTCCGGAGCGATCCCGGTCCGGGACCCGCACCGGCGGACCCGTCCGGATCGCGCACCGCTCCGAACCCGGGGCGACGCGCGGAGAGGCCGCGCGACCACCGAGCGGAGACCACCATGACCTCGTCCCCGAACCGCCTGCTCGCAGCCGTCTTCGGCACCGTCTACCTGCTGGTCGGCCTCGCCGGCTTCGTCGTGACGTCGGGGGTCGGCTTCGCCGCCACCGAGGGCCGCAACCTCCTGCTGTTCGAGGTGAACCCCCTGCACAACATCGTCCACCTCGGCATCGGGGCGGCGCTGCTGCTCGCGTCGCGCAGCGTCCGGGCCGCGCGCGGCACGAACGTCGCGATCGGCGCGGTGTACCTCCTCGTCGGCGTGGTGGGGCTGTTCCTCGTCGACACCGGCGCCAACATCATCGCGCTCAACGGCGCCGACAACGTGCTGCACCTCGCCAGCGCGCTGCTGCTCCTCGGCGTCGGGCTCGCCGCGGACCGCGAGGACGCGGGCCGCGCCGTCACGGCATGACGACGCCCGTCCCGACCGGCCGCGTCGGCGCCGCGCTCGCGCTGCTCGGCGCCGGGATCGTCGACCTCGGGCTCGTCCGGGGCGCGTTCCCGGCGCCGTCCGGCCTGCTCGCGCTGGCCACCGGGGCCGGGGAGCTCGTCGTCGCGCTCGTGCTCCTCGCCCGCGGACCGCGGCCCGGGCGCCCGACGGCGGTCCCGCGCCTCGGGATCGCCCTGCTCCTCGTCGCGACCGTCGCCGGGGTGGCCGTGCCCGTCGTGTCCGGCGTGCCGCTCTCCGCGGGTGCGGCCGCCGCGGCCGCCCTGCGGGTCGCGTCGGCGTGCGTCCTCGCCCGACCGGCGCGCGTCCCCGCCGACGGCCCGCCGCCGCGCGCCGGGGCGCGGCTCGTCGCGCTGTTCTCGGTGTCCGTCGTGGTCGCCGCCGTCGCGACGTTCGGTCTCGGCGGGACCGACGCCGCGCGGCACGCCGTCCCGCACGGGTCCCACCTGCCCGCCCTGGGGCACCTGCCGAGTCACGGCCAGGCCCACGACGGCGGCCCCGGCACCGCGCCGTGAGGGCCCGACGGCGGCTGCGCCCGGAGCGGCGCCACGCCTCCCGGAGGGTACGAGTTCTCCCGTAACCGCGGGGTCCGAAGTTCCGGGGAATCCCTCATGCCGCGCGGCGGGCACCGGGCCTAGCGTCGGGAGCGACCCCTGCACCCACACCGCGGGTGCGGACCGGCGAGGCGCGACGACGCGCCCCGCCCGAGCACGAGGAGCACCTCCGTGAGAACAGTCCTCCCCGGCCGCACGCGCGGCCTCACCGGGCGCGCGCTGCGCGCCCTCGCGTCCGTCGTCGCCGCGGCGACCGTCGTCGCGGGCGGCGCGCTCGCGGCCGCGCCCGCGACCGCCGCGGCGCCGTCCGCCGCCCCCGCCGCCGCTCCCGTGAGCGCCGCCGCGCCGTCGGGCAGCACGCAGTGGCTCACCGGCTACTGGCACAACTTCGACAACGGCTCCGTGACGATGCGCCTGTCCGAGGTCCCCCAGGCGTACAACCTCGTGGCGATCGCGTTCGCGGACAACCTCGCCGGGACCCCCGGCGGCATCACCTTCAACCTCGCGAGCGCGGAGCTCGGCGGCTACACCGAGGCCCAGTTCAAGGCCGACGTCGCGGCCATCCGGGCCCAGGGCCGCAAGGTCGTCATCTCCGTGGGCGGCGAGAAGGGGAACGTCATCGTCTCGAACGCGACCGAGGCGAAGAACTTCGCCGACACCACGTACGCGCTCATGCAGAAGTACGGGTTCGACGGCGTCGACATCGACCTCGAGCACGGCATCAACGCCACGTACATGTCGAGCGCCCTCCACCAGCTCGCGGCGAAGGTCGGTCCGAGCCTGATCCTCACCATGGCGCCGCAGACGATCGACTACCAGGCGACGAGCATGGGGTACTACCAGCTCACCCTCGCGATCAAGGACATCCTCACGATCGTCAACACCCAGTACTACAACTCCGGCTCGATGATGGGCTGCAACCAGCAGGTCTACTCGCAGGGCACGGTCGACTTCCTCACCGCGCTCACCTGCATCCAGCTCGAGATGGGCCTGCGCCCCGACCAGGTGGGCATCGGCGTCCCGGCCGTGCCGCGCGCCGCGGGCGGCGGCTACCAGCCGCTCGCGAACGTCGTCAAGGCCGTCGACTGCCTCGAGGTCGGCACCGGCTGCGGCGCCTTCAAGCCCGCGAAGCCGTACGGCAAGATCGGCGGCGTCATGACCTGGTCGATCAACTGGGACAAGACCAACGGCTACCAGGTCGCGTCCGTGATCGGCGGCCGCCTCGCGAGCGGTCCGACCACGCCCACGGAGCCGACCAACCCCACCGAGCCCACCAACCCCACCAACCCGACGAACCCCACCAACCCCGGGACCTGCACCGCGACCGCGTGGTCGGCCTCCGCCGTCTACACCGGTGGCGCCCGCGTCTCCCACCAGGGCCGCACCTACGAGGCCAAGTGGTGGACCACCAACGAGAACCCCGCGCAGAGCGGGCAGTGGGGCGTCTGGAAGGACCTCGGCGCCTGCTGACCCGGCCGGCGGACCCTCGGGCGACCTGCTGAGACGACGACGGCGCGGCACCCTGGTCGGGTGCCGCGCCGTCGTGCGTGGTGCGGACGGAGGACCGTCCGCGGGGAGGACTGCCGTCAGGCGGCGTCGTCCTCGAGCAGCTTCGTCGTCTTGGACTGGTCCAGCGGGATGCCGGGGCCCATCGTCGTCGTCAGCGTGGCCTTGGTGATGTACCGGCCCTTCGAGGACGACGGCTTGAGACGCAGGACCTCTTCGAGAGCCGCCGCGTAGTTCTCCACGAGCGCCTTCTCGTCGAACGAGACCTTGCCGATGATGAAGTGCAGGTTGCCGTGCTTGTCGACACGGAACTCGATCTTGCCGCCCTTGATGTCCGACACGGCCTTCGCCACGTCCATCGTCACGGTGCCGGTCTTCGGGTTCGGCATGAGACCACGGGGGCCCAGCACCTTGCCCAGACGACCGACCTTGCCCATGAGGTCCGGCGTCGCCACGGCGGCGTCGAAGTCGGTGTACCCGCCGGCGACCTTCTCGATGAGGTCGTCGCCGCCGACCTCGTCGGCACCGGCCGCACGGGCCTCCTCCGCCTTCGCCGCGTTCGCGAAGACGATGACGCGGGCGGTCTTGCCCGTGCCGTGGGGGAGGTTGACCGTGCCACGGACCATCTGGTCCGCCTTGCGGGGGTCGACACCGAGGCGGAACGCGACCTCGACGGTCGCGTCGTACTTCACGGTCGACGTCTCCTTGGCGAGACGGATCGCCTCGAGCGGCGCGTAGAGACGCTCACGGTCGATCTTCGCCTCGGCGTTGCGGTACGCCTTGCTGCGCGTTGCCATCTGCTTCTCCTTCTGCAGTCGTGGTCAGCGGGTCCGCGCGGACCCTGCCACTGCCGCCCACGGTCGTGGACGGACACTTCCGATGTTGCCACGCTCGGCCCGATGCATGGTCTGCTCGGGCTGAGCGCCGCTCACGCTCCGGCAGGACTCGCTGGCGCTCGTCCTACCTCCGCGCTCGCTCTGCTCAGCCCTCGACGGTGATACCCATCGAGCGGGCCGTGCCGGCGATGATCTTCGACGCGGCATCGAGGTCGTTCGCGTTGAGGTCCTCGAGCTTGGTCTGGGCGATCTCGCGCACCTGGTCCGCGGTGATCTTCGCGACCTTGGTGGTGTGCGGCGTCGCCGAGCCCTTCTGCACGCCCGCGGCCTTCTTGATGAGCTCCGCCGCCGGCGGGGTCTTCGTCACGAAGGTGAACGAGCGGTCCTCGTAGACCGTGATCTCGACGGGGATGACGTTGCCGCGCTGCGACTCGGTCGCCGCGTTGTAGGCCTTGCAGAACTCCATGATGTTCACACCGTGCTGACCGAGCGCGGGGCCGATCGGCGGCGCGGGCGTCGCCGCACCGGCCTGGATCTGGAGCTTGATGAGGCCGGAGACCTTCTTCTTGGGAGGCATGACTCTTCCCTGGCTTTCTTCTCGTGGGCCGACGCCGTGGGCGATGACCCGGTTGCAGTACTGCGCTCACGCGGGGCGGCTCGGGCCGCCCGCGCGTCAGATCTTGGCGACCTGGTTGAACGACAGCTCGACCGGGGTTTCCCGGCCGAAGATGGAGACGAGGACCTTGAGCTTCTGGTTCTCGACGTTGATCTCGGAGATCGTGGCGGGCAGCGTGTCGAACGGGCCGTCCGTGACGGTGACCGACTCGCCGACCGTGAAGTCGACCTCGACGGGAGCCTTCGCCGCGGCCTGCGCGGGCTTGCCGGCCTCCGGGGCGGGGGTGAGCATCGGCGCGAGCATCGAGAAGACCTCGTCGAGCGTCAGCGGCACCGGCTGGTGGGTGTGGCCGACGAAGCCGGTGACACCGGGCGTGTGGCGCACGGCGCCCCACGACTCGTCGGTGAGGTCCATGCGCACGAGGACGTAGCCGGGGATGCGCACGCGTCGGACGATCTTCTTCTGCGCGTTCTTGATCTCGGCCACCTCCTCCATGGGGACCTCGATCTGGAAGATGTAGTCCTCCATGTTCAGGCTCTGGATGCGGTTCTCCAGGTTGGCCTTCACACGGTTCTCGTAGCCCGCGTAGGAGTGGATGACGTACCAGTCGCCCGGCTGCGAGCGCAGCGTGCGCTTGAACTCCGCGACCGGGTCCTCGATGACGTCGCCGTCCTCGTCGGCCGGGCGGACCTCGTCGGCCTCGTCGTCGTCCGACGCGTCGTCGGTCTCGTCAGCGGCGTCGTCCGTCGCGTCGTCGTCGGTCTCGTCAGCGGCGTCGAGGGCCTCGTCGGCTCCGTCGACCGCCGGGACGTCCGTGGTCTCGTCGACGTCGTCCTGGGCACCCTCGGGCTGCGTCGGGTCGACGTTCTCCGTCTGGTCCAGCGACTCCTGGGACACGAACGAACCTGCTTTCTCAACGAACTGCTCGAAGACTTCTTCTGGAAGCGCCGACGGCGCCCCGAGAGGCGCCGGCTGCCGTGCTGACCCGGCCTGGCCGGGGAAGGTCGTGCGCTAGCCGAAGACCCACCGGACGGCCTGGCCGATCCCCAGGTCGAGGACGGTCACGAACGCCATGACCACGACCACGAAGACGAGGACCACCGTCGTGTAGGTGATGAGCTCGGACCGCGTCGGCGTGACGACCTTGCGGAGCTCGGCGACCACCTGGCGCACGAACAGGGCGATGCGCGCGAAGACGTTGGGCTTCTTGTCCGCGGACGGACCGCCCTTCTTCTTCACCTCGTCGGCGCGTGCACCGCCTGCGCCCACGGCCTCTGACGGCGATTCGCTCACTCGATCTTCCCCATCGCTCACGTACGGGACCTGCTCGAACCCTCGGTGCGACCCGGTGTCGGGCCGCGCGCGGATCCCGGGAAGGTCCCGCGAGAGCCACGCCGTGCAGGGTAGACAGGACTCGAACCTGCAACCTGCGGTTTTGGAGACCGCTGCGCTACCAATTGCGCCACTACCCTTCGTGCCGACGGCGCCTCGCACGGCCTCGCTCCCCGGACGAAAGTCGTCTCACGGGCGCGGACCAGCGTGGCGGGCGTCAACCACCGAGGGATCACTGTACGCGACGCGGCGCCCCTGGTCGAACCACCGTCCACCGATCGGTGGACACGAGGTCCGGACGAACGGGCGTCGCGGGCCGGGGCCCCGCGCCGACACGCTGGTCCCATGACGACGACACCCCTCCCCGCCGGCCCCCGCGGCGCCGGCTCCGGCCCCGGCGCCGGCGCCGGGCAGAGCGGACCGGCCGTGGACGTGCGCGGCCTGCGCAAGCGCTACGGCCCCAAGCAGGCCGTGGACGGCATCGACCTGCGCGTCGAGCGCGGCGAGATCTTCGCGGTCCTCGGCCCCAACGGCGCCGGGAAGACCACCACGGTCGAGATCCTCGAGGGCTTCCGCCGCCGGGACGCGGGCGAGGTCCGCGTGCTCGGTGAGGACCCCCAGTCCGCGGGCCGCGCCTGGCGCTCGCGCCTCGGCGTCGTCCTCCAGGACTCGCGCGACCAGGCCGAGCTCACGGTCGCCGAGCTCGTCCGGCACTTCGCGACGTTCTACCCGACGCCGCGGGACCCCGACGAGGTGATCGACGCCGTCGGGCTGCGGGAGAAGGCCCGCACGCGCACGCGCCAGCTCTCCGGCGGGCAGCGCCGACGGCTCGACGTCGCGCTGGGGATCGTCGGCCGGCCGGAGCTGCTGTTCCTCGACGAGCCCACGACGGGGTTCGACCCCCAGGCCCGCCGCGCGTTCTGGGCGCTCGTCCGGTCGCTGCGCGAGGACGGCACGACGATCCTGCTCACCACGCACTACCTCGACGAGGCGGCCTACCTGGCCGACCGCGCGGCCGTCGTGCGGTCGGGGCGGGTCGTCGCGCTCGACGCGCCCGACCGTCTCGGGGGCGCGGAGGCGCGCCGCCCCGTCGTGCGGTGGCTCGACGGCGGCACCCGGCGCTCCGAGCGCACGGACTCCCCCACGGCGGTCGTCGCGGCGCTCGCCGCGCGGTACCCCGACGGCGAGGTCCCCGGGCTCGAGGTGACACGCCCGAGCCTCGAGGACGTCTACCTCGAGCTCATCGGCGAGCCGGCCGCGTCGAGCGGCCCGGCGCCCGCCCCCGACCGGCCCGGCGCACCCGCCGCGGCCCGCACGCCCGACGACGCGACCGTCGTCGTCCCCGAGGAGGCCCGACCGTGACCGTCGCCCCGACCACGCGCGCACCGCGCGCCGCCCTGCCCGGGCCCGCCCGCCTCGGCGTCGAGCGCACGCGCGCCGAGCTGCGCGGGTTCTTCCGCGAGCGCGACGCGGTCGTCTTCATCTTCACGTACCCGCTCATCATGCTCGCGATCTTCGCGACCGTGTTCGACGGGCAGGACCAGGGCGACGCGGGCTACTCCGTGCCCTTCGCGCAGTACTTCCTGCCGGGGATGATCGCGACGGGCGTCATGCTCACGAGCTTCCAGTCGCTCGCGATCTCGATCGCGGTCGAGCGCGACGACGGCGCGCTCAAGCGCCTGCGCGCGACCCCGCTGCCCGCGTCGGCGTACTTCTACGGCAAGGTGGGCCTGGTCCTCGCGACCTCGATCGTGCAGACGGCGCTCCTGCTGCTCCTCGCGGCCGTCGTGTACGACGTCCCGATGCCCTGGGACATGCCCGACGCCGCGACCCGGCTCACGACGTTCGCGTGGGTGTTCGTGCTCGGGTGCGCCGCGGGCGCCGTGTGCGGGGTCGCGTTCTCGTCGCTGCCGCGCTCGGGCCGGTCCGCGACGGCGGTCGTCACGCCCGTCGTGCTCGTGCTGCAGTTCATCTCCGGGGTCTTCTTCGCGTTCTTCGCGCTGCCCGCGTGGATGCAGACCGTCGCCTCGGTGTTCCCGCTCAAGTGGATGGCGCAGGGCATGCGCTCGGTCTTCCTCCCCGAGCAGGCCGCGGCGCTCGAGCCGTCCGGGTCGTGGCAGCACGGCGCGACCGCTGCTGTACTGGTCGCATGGCTGGTCCTGGGGCTCGTGGTGGGCGCGCGGTCGTTCCGGTGGCGGCGCCGTGACGACGGCTGACCCGCCGTCGCCCGCGGGCGGGCTCCCGGCAGCCGGGGACCGGGCCGGGGGCGAGGACGGGGCCGGGGACGGTGCGGCCACGGCCCAGCTCGACGGCACGTGGGCGCGCGACGTGCGCTGGTGGGACGTGGCGTTCTACGTCATCGTCGTGCTCAGCGCGCTCGCGCTGCTCACCGCGGGCGTCGCCGGCACGGCCCTGCTCGTGTCGCTCGCCGCGCTCGGGACGATCCTCCTGGCCTACCTCGCGTGGGGGCGGCGCGCGGCCCGCACGCGCGCCCAGGTGCCGGCGCACCTCTACCTCGTCGTCGCGATCGCCGGGACGCTCGTCGTCGTCGGGCAGGACGCGCTCGGCACGCTGCTGCTGTTCGCCGTCTTCACGCAGATCTGGATGCTCTCGGAGCACCTCTGGGCGCAGGTCGTGCTGTGCGTCGCGCTCGCGGCGGGCACCGCGCTCGCGCTCGCGTTCGACCCGGCGACGGGGCGCGTCGAGCCCGACGAGCTCGCGAGCGCCGCGCCGCAGATGGGCGTCGCGCTCGCGTTCGCGCTGAGCCTCGGGCTGTGGACGGCGCACACGATGCGGCAGTCGGAGCGGCACGAGCGCCTCGTCGACGCGCTGCGCGCGACGCAGGCCGAGCTCGCGCGCTCGCACCACGAGGCGGGCGTGCTCGCGGAGCGCGAGCGGGTCGCCCAGGAGATCCACGACACGCTCGCCCAGGGGTTCACGAGCGTCGTCATGCTGGCGCAGGCCGCGGGCGCCGACCTGGACCGGGGCGCCCCGGACGCGGCGCGCGAGCGCCTCGCGCTCGTCGAGTCGACGGCGCGCGACAACCTCGCCGAGGCCCGCGCGCTGGTCGCGGCCTCCGCGCCGGCCCCGCTGCAGGGCAGCACGCTCGGGGAGGCGCTGCGCCGCCTCGCGACGCGCTTCACCGAGGAGACGGGGACGCGCACGGAGCTCGCGGCCGACGACGTCCCGGGGCTGTCGAGCGCCGAGGAGGTGGTCCTGCTGCGCTCGGCCCAGGAGGCGCTGACGAACGTGCGGCGCCACGCCGGGGCGGGCGCGGTGCGGGTCGTGCTGCGCCGCGACGCGGACGGGACCCTCCTGGAGGTGTGCGACGACGGTCGCGGGCTGCCCGCCGACGCGGCCGAGGGCTACGGTCTGCGAGGCATGCGCGAGCGCGTCGCCGCGGAGGGCGGCAGCCTCGAGGTCGGGCCCGCGCCGGGCGGGGGCACGCGCGTCGCGGTGCGGCTGCCCGCGACGGGCGTGGGCACGGGCCGGACGGCCCCGACGAGGCGAGGAGCGGTGCGGTGACGAGGACGACGGGCCGGGACGGCGCGGTGCGGGTGCTCGTGGTCGACGACCACCCGGTCGTGCGCTCGGGCATCGTGGGGATGCTGGCCGCCGAGCCCGACCTCGCGGTGGTCGGGGAGGCGGGCGACGGCGCGCAGGCGGTGGAGCTCGCGCGCGAGCTGGCGCCCGACGTCGTCCTCATGGACCTGCGGATGCCCGTGCTCGACGGCGTGGGCGCGACCGCGGCGATCCTCGGTGCACCGGGCCGTGGGCGCAGGGCGGCGGGGCCGCGCGTCGTCGTGCTGACGACCTACGAGACCGACGCCGACATCCTGCGGGCCGTCGAGGCGGGCGCCACCGGCTACCTGCTCAAGGACACGCCGCGCGAGGAGCTCGTCGCGGGCGTGCGCGCCGCGGCGCGGGGGCAGACGGTGCTGGCGCCGAGCGTCGCGACGCGGCTCGTGACGTCGGTGCGCGGGACGGAGCGGCTCACGGACCGGGAGGTCGAGGTGCTGCGGCTCGTGGCCCGCGGGCTGTCGAACGCGGCCGTCGGACGCGAGCTGTTCATCGCCGAGGCGACCGTGAAGACGCACCTGCTGCGGGCCTTCGCCAAGCTCGGCGTGGACGACCGCACCGCCGCCGTGACGGTCGCGATGCAGCGCGGGTTCCTCCCCGGGGCGTGACGCGCGCGGGCGCCGTCGGCACCCCGACCTGCGGCGGGACCTGCGCCGCAGTCGTCCCGCGCCCGACGGCGGGCGCCGGGCGCTCGTGACAGACTCCCGCTGTGCGAGACCTGGCGACGCTCCCGAAGGCCCACCTGCACCTGCACTTCACGGGGTCCATGCGGCCCGACACGTTGCGCGACCTCGCCACGCAGTACGGCGTGCGGCTCCCCCACGCGCTCGTCGACGGCGACCCGCTGCGCCTGCCGCCCACCGAGCGCGGCTGGTTCCGGTTCCAGCGCCTGTACGACGCGGCGCGCGCGTGCGTGCGGTCCGAGGCCGACATGCGGCGCATCGTGCTCGAGGCGGCGCAGGACGACGCCGCGGAGGGGTCGGGGCGGCTCGAGATCCAGGTGGACCCGACGTCGTACGCGCCGTTCGTCGGGGGCATCACCCCGGCCGTGGAGATCGTGCTCGACGCCGCCCGGTCCGCGAGCGCCGCGACGGGGACGGAGGTCGCGGTGGTCGTCGCGGCGTCGCGCACGCGGCACCCGCTCGACGCGCGGACCCTCGCGCGGCTCGCGGCGCAGTACGCGGGCGAGGGCGCGGGCGAGGTCGTGGGGTTCGGCCTGAGCAACGACGAGCGGCGCGGCGACACGGCCGAGTTCGCGCGCGCGTTCGCGATCGCGCGGCGGGCGGGCCTCGCGTCGGTGCCGCACGGCGGCGAGCTGCTGGGCCCGGGACACGTGCACGAGGTCGTGCGCGAGCTGGTCCCGGACCGCCTGGGCCACGGGGTGCGGTCGGCGGAGGACCGGCGCGTCCTCGACGACGTCGTGGACCGGGGGATCGCGCTCGAGGTGTGCCCGGCGTCGAACGTCTCGCTCGGCGTCTACGAGGAGGCGGGGCAGGTCCCGCTCGGCGCGCTCGTCGACGCGGGCGCGCAGGTCGCGCTCGGCGCGGACGACCCGCTGCTGTTCGGGTCCCGGCTCGTCGGGCAGTACGAGACGGCGCGGCGCGAGCACGGGTTCTCCGACGCGGAGCTCGCCGACCTCGCGCGGTCGTCGATCCGGGCGAGCCGCGCGTCGTCGGGCACCAAGCGACGGCTGCTCGCGGGCGTGGACGACTGGCTCGCGGCGGGCTGACGCCCGCGTGCGTGCGGGCCGCCGGGGATCGGCGGGCTGACGCGAGCGGTCACGCGCGCGTCGCGACGACGAAGACGCGACGGAACGGCAGGAGCGTGCCTGCGCCGCGCTCCGGGTACGCGTCCCGCAGCGCGGCGGCGTACTGCGCGACGAACGCGTCGCGCAGGTCGTCGGGGAGGGCCTGGAGCACCGGACGGGCGCCCGTCGCGGAGACCCAGCGCAGCACGGGGTCCGGGCCGTGGAGCACGTGGAGGTACGTCGTCTCCCAGGCGTCGACGGTCCAGCCGAGCGTGGTGAGCGCGTCGAGGTAGACCTCGGGATCGTGCGCCGCGGGGCGCTCGACGCCCGCGGCGTGCGCCGCGTACGGGGGTCGGGCGGCGAGCTCGCGCAGGAGCCGGTGGCTCGGCGCGTCGTGGTTGCCGGGGACGGAGAACGCGAGCGCGCCGTCCGGGGCGACGTGGTCGGCGAGCCGGGGAAGCAGGTCGAGGTGACCGGGCACCCACTGGAGCGTCGCGTTGCTCACGAGGACGTCGGCGGGCGCGGGCGGCGCCCACGAGCGCACGTCCGCGAGCTCGTACCGCACCCAGGGGGCGGACGCGTCACGCCGGGCGGTGGCCACCATGGCCGGCGACGCGTCGATGCCGGTGATCGCGGCGTCGGGCCAGCGCGCGTGCAGGAGCGGGGTCAGGTGGCCGGGGCCGGACCCCAGGTCGACGACCGTGCGCGCGTCGACGGGGACGCGTGCCACGAGGTCGGCCATCGGGCGCGTGCGCTCGTCGGCGTGGCGGAGGTAGAGGGCAGGGTCCCAGTCGCGTGGCATGACGACTCCGTCCTGTCGCAGTATCTAGACGTCAACAATCTTGACATCAAGATACACACGTCCTCCCGGCTCGTCGCGCGGACTCTCATGTGCGTCTCATCCGGCTCTCCGATACTGGGTCCATGACTCGCCGGACCGTCGCGTGGCTCGTGGGGGCGCTCGTGCTCGTCCTCGCCGGCGCCGCCGCGGCGGGCGCGCTCGCCGCGCGGCCGCAGGACCGCGACGTCGGCGTGGCCGTCGTCGTGACGCCCGCTCCCCCGGCCGCGACCCCGACGACGCCGGCCCCGACGCCCAGCCCGACCGACGACGACGGTGACGGCGACGACACGGACGACGACCGCGTCACGCCCGCCCCGCCGTCGAGCGACGACGACCGGGACGACGACTCGGACGACGACTCGGGCGACGACCCCGACGACGACGCGACCGACGACCAGGACGACGACCGCGACGGCCCCGACCGGGGCGACGGGTGAGGCGCCGGGCGCGCGGCGCGGGACTCACGGTCCGCACCCGGATGCTCGCGGCGTTCCTCGGCCTGTCCGCCCTCGCGCTCCTCCTCGCGGGCGGCGCGGCGTGGTTCCTGCAGCGCGGACAGCTCGACGCGCGCATCGACGAGAGCCTCGTGCGGAGCGCGAACGAGCTGCGGCGGATCGCGGGCTCCGGCGTGAACCCCGTGACGGGCGAGCCGTTCCGGTCCGCCGAGGACGTCGTCGTCGCGTCGATCCAGCTCACCGTGCCCGCGCAGAACGAGGGCGTGCTCGGGCTGCGCGAGGGTCGCACGCCGCTCGTGTCGCAGCAGGACGTGCGCCTGCGCCTCGAGGAGGACGCCGAGCTCGTCGCCGCGCTGTCGCCGCTCGTGGCGGGCGACCACGTGGTGCTGCGCTCGGTCGGGACGGCGACCGCGGACTACCGCGCGCTCGTCGCACCTGTGCGCGCGACCGGGGCGGACGGCGCCGGGCCCCCCGCGGCGCTCGTCCTCGCCTACGACCGCTCGGCGGAGCACGCCGAGTTCGCCCAGGTCTTCCGCACGTACGCCGTCGTCGCGCTCGGCGCGCTCGTGCTCATCGGCGTCGTCGGCTGGGTCGTGGCCGGCCGGCTCCTGCTCCCGATCCGCACGCTCTCGCGCACCGCGCAGCGCATCGGCGAGACCGACCTCTCCGCGCGGATCCCGGTCACGGGTAACGACGACCTCTCCGACCTGTCCCGCACCGTGAACGGCATGCTCGACCGGCTCGAGGGCGCGTTCGACTCGCAGCGCCGGCTCATCGACGACGTCGGGCACGAGCTGCGCACGCCCCTCACCGTGGTGCGGGGTCACCTCGAGCTCATGGACCCGCACGACGCGACCGACGCGACCGAGACGCGCGACCTCGCGCTCGACGAGCTCGACCGCATGAACCGCCTCGTGGACGACCTCGTGACGCTCGCGACCGCCGGGCGCCCGGACTTCGTGCGCCCCCTCGACACGGACCTCGGACGGCTGCTCGACGACGTCCACGACAAGGTCCGCACGCTCGGCGACCGGCGGTGGCTCGTCGACGCGCGCGCGGACGTCGCGGTGCGGGCCGACGCGCAGCGCCTCACGCAGGCGCTCCTCCAGCTCGCGGCCAACGCGGTGAAGTTCTCGGCGCCCGGGTCGGCCGTCGCGCTCGGCTCGGCCGTGTCCGACGACGGCGCGCGCGTGCGCGTCTGGGTCCGCGACGAGGGCGTCGGGATCGCCCCCGAGCAGCAGGAACGGATCTTCGAGCGGTTCGCGCAGGCCACCACGCCCGGCGCGGCGCACCCCGAGGGTGCCGGGCTGGGGCTCGCGATCGTCGCCGCGATCGCCGACGGCCACGACGGCCGCGTCCACGTCGCCTCGACGCCGGGCGTCGGGTCGACGTTCACGCTCGACCTGCCGCTCGTGCCGGTCCCCGGGCAGGCCGCCGGGCCGGCCGGCGACGCCGCGGTCCCGTACGGGGCGACCGCGCCGACCGCATCCACGGCGCCGTCCGCCGCGACCCCCGAGCTGCCGCCGGACACGCCGGACGCGCCGCCGACCAGCCCGGGGGCGGGCTCCGAGACCCGCACCCGGACCGGCACCCGGACCGGCACCGACGACGGCGCCGACAACGGCGCCCGGAGCAGCACCGAGACCGGCACCGAGACCGGCACCGACCCCGACGGAAGGACCACCCGGTGAGCCAGATCCTCGTCGCCGAGGACGAGACCCGCATCGCGTCGTTCGTGGCCAAGGGGCTGCGCGCCGCGGGCTACGCGAGCACCACGGTCGCGACGGGCCGCGAGGCGTTCGACCTCGCGAGCAGCGGCGACTTCGCGCTCCTCGTGCTCGACCTCGGCCTGCCGGACCAGGACGGCTTCACCGTGCTGCGCCGGCTGCGGGAGACCGGGAACGCGATCCCCGTCATCATCCTCACGGCGCGCACGTCGGTCACGGACACCGTCGCCGGGCTCGAGGGCGGCGCCGACGACTACATGGCCAAGCCGTTCCGCTTCGAGGAGCTCCTCGCGCGCATCCGGCTCCGGCTGCGCAGCGAGCCCGCGGGCGAGGTCACGGTGCTCACGCACGGCGCGCTGAGCCTGGACCTGCGCACGCGGCGGGCCCGGACGTCGGACCGCGAGGTCGACCTCTCCGCGCGCGAGTTCGCGCTCGCCGAGGCGTTCCTGCGCAACCCCGGGCAGGTCCTCAGCCGCGAGCAGCTCCTGTCGCGCGTGTGGGGGTACGACTTCGACCCCGGCTCCAACGTCGTCGACGTGTACGTGCGGTACCTGCGCAACAAGCTCGGCGCGGAGCACTTCGTCACCGTGCGCGGGATGGGCTACCGCCTCGCGGACGCGCCACGGCGCTCCTGAACCGACGACGATGCCCGCCCCGGAGGCCGGGGCGGGCGTCGTGCGGGCGCGGGCGGCGAGGCCCGGGCCCGGTCAGGTCGCGGACTGCGGCGACGGCGGGGTCACCGGGCTGGCCGGCGTGCTCGCCGTCTGCGCGGTGCCCGCCGTGTCGGCCGTCGGGGCGGTGCTCGCGGTGTTCGCCGTCTGGCTCGTCACGGCGGAGGCCGCCGTCGTGGGCGACGCGGACGTGTTCGCGGAGCCCGCGGTGACCGTCGTGATCGACGTCCCGTTCTGGACGTCCGTCGGGCTCGGGGTGGCCGACGCGGTCGCCGCGGCCGTCGCGGCGTCGGACGTCGTCACCTCGACCGACGGGGAGACGACCGCCTCGTCGGGGGCGTCGAGCGCGCCCTGGGCGGCGGCCATCGTGGCCCCGAGACCGACCGCCCCGAGCGCCCCGGTGACGATCCATGCGCTGCGTGCCTTCATGGTGCTTCTCCTTCGTCCGATGGTGCGCACGACCCCTCGGCCGTGCAGGTCTCGAGCCTCCCGCTCACGCGTGAGAGGCCGAGGAGGTCGTCATGAGAGTGCTCTCAGGAACCGGCAGCAGCCCGTCGGCGACCGCGAGCCAGGCCTCCGCGAGCTCGCGCGAGCCCGCGCCCGGCACGAGGGACAGCACGACGCCCGCGGCCCGGGCACGCAGGCCCACCGGGTCGACGGCGGTCCCGAACACCGCGAGGCACCGCTCGACGAGCCCGCCCACGCCCCCGTACACGGTCGGCGCGAGCGCGGGCAGGACGGCGAGGTGCCCGACCAAGCACGCGAGGTCGTCCACGCGGTGGCCCGGCCCGAGCGTGTCCACGTCGAGCAGCGCGGCCACGCGCGGCCGGGCCGTCGCCCCCGGGACGTCGTCGGCGTCCGCGCCGACGGCGAGCAGGACGTTCGCCTCGTAGAAGTCGCCGTGCGTCGCGACCACGGGGCCCGGGTCGCGCGTCGCGACCGCGTCCCCGACGGCGCGCGCCACGCGCCGCACCCGCTCGGCGTCGAGCCCGTGGACCGCGAGGGCCGACGTCGCGTAGTGCTCGACGCGCTCCGCCCACGCGGGCCGACGGCGCAGCGTCGTCGCGCGCTCCGGCAGCGCGTCGAGCGCACGGAGCAGCTCGTGCGGGTCGATCGCCTCGGGCTGCGCTTCCGGTCCCGACGCCGCGAGGTGCTGCGCGAGCGACGGGCCGCGCGCCTCCTCGAGGACCACGAGGCCGTCGTCGTCCCGGGCGAGGCACCGCGGGGCGCGCACGGCTCCGTCCTGGAGGAGGTCGTGGCGGCGCGCGAGCGCGCGCGCCCGGCCGGGCCGGACGACCTTGACGTAGAGCGTGCGGGAGGGCGTCCGGGCGCGGAGCACCGCGCGCCGCAGCGGCCGGTAGGCGACCATCGTCACCGACTCGACGGCCTCGCCCGGGGCGAGCACGCCCGCGTCGTCCAGGCGGCGCGTGAGCCCGGGTGCGTCGCACGCCGCGGCGAGCGCGGGCAGCGCCGGGTCGGCCGGGTGCCGCCACACGTGCACGACGCGCGGCCCGTCCTCCAGGCGCGCGACGCCCGGCCCGACGGCGTGGGGCGGCAGGGGTGCCGTCGTGGCGAGCAGGTACGCGGTCGCGTCGACGGTCGCGACCGCCCCGCCGGGCCGGGTCGGGAGCGTGCGGCGCGCGACGACGTCGTACCCGACGGTGACCTCCGCGCCGGGGCGCGCGTGCACCTGGTGCACGCGCCACGTGCCGAGCGCGGCGCCGTCGGCCCCGAGCGCCGCGTCGAGGAGGCCGCCCGCGTCGGGACCGGTGAGCAGATCGAGCCAGGCGCGCTGGTCGGGGACGGCGGGGGCGATCGTCATGCGCCCACGGCACCGTGCGCGCGTGGAACGGGGGTGAGAGCGCGATGAGAGTCCTCTCATCGAGTCCGCACCAGGCCGCCCGGCCACCCTTGACCCGCGGGCGGGTCCGTGGGAATGTATCGATGTGTTGATACAAAGTGTCTCCGAGGAGCCGGACGGGGTCGATCTGTTCTTCCCCGCCGCGTACGACCTGTTGTGGAGCGTCGTCGCCCTCGCCGCGCTCGCGGGCGTCGGCGCCCTCGTCGTGCTCGCCGTGCGTGCGCTGACGCGCGAGCCGGCACCCGCCCTGCACGGGCTCGCGGACGGCGACCCGGTGCGGCGCGCCGCCCGACGGCACGCGACGACCGTCAGCGTCGCCGCGGCGACCGCCGCCGCGCTCGTGGGCGCCGTCCTCGTGCAGGCCGTGACGACCGCCGTCGGCGGCCTCGCGGAGGGCGTGCTCGTGGGGCTCTCCCCCGCGCTCGTCGGCCTGGCGTTCCTCGGGGCGCACGCCGTCGGCGAGCGCACCTGGCCGCGCCAGCGCACGGCGGTCCGGGCGGCGACGCTGCGCCCGCGCACGGTGTCCGACGTCGCGCCGCGCGGCCTGCGCCGCCTCACCTGGGCCCTCGGTGCCCTCGTGCTCGTGCTCACCGTCGTCGGCGGCCTCACCGCCGGGGCGGACGGGCGGTCCGTGACGCGCGTGCTGGGCGACGTCACGTCCACAGCCGGCCCCTACCCCGGGTGGTTCTACGGCGCGTGGCTCGCCGCCGGCGGGGTGCTGCTCGTGGCCGGCGCGGAGGGCGTGCTCCGGCTGGTCGCGCGCCGCCCCGCCGTCCCGCGCGTCGAGCCCGGGTGGGACCTCGCGCTGCGCCGCGCGTCCGCGCACCGCGTCCTGCGCGGCACCCAGCTCGCGCTCGGGCTCACCGCGGCCGGCACGCTCGCCTACGGTGCGAACGCCGCCGCCCGGGCGGGCTACCCCGGGGCGGTCGTGCTCGTGGTCGTCGCCGTCGTGATCGCCCTCGTGGCGGTCGCCGTCGGCGTGCGTCCCGCGCCCGACCCCGACGCGGAGGTCGCCGCCCCGGCGTCCGCGGGGCACGGGCGTCGCGATGGGTGAGCTGCGCGTCGAGATCGACCTGCGCACCGGCCTCGCCCCGTACGAGCAGATCCGGAGCCAGGTCGTCGCGCACGTCGCGGCCGGGCGGCTGCGCGTCGGGGACCGCCTCCCCACGATCCGCGCGCTCGCGACGGACCTCGGTCTCGCCCCCGGGACGGTGGCCCGCGCCTACCGGGAGCTCGAGGCGGCCGGGGTCGTCACGACGCGTCGCCGGGCCGGGACCGTCGTGGCCGACGGCGTCTCCCCCACGGACGTCGCCGCGCGCCACGCCGCGCACGAGCTCGTGCGCACCGGCCGCGAGGCCGGGCTGTCGGACGACGCGATCGTCGACGTCCTGCGCGGCGCGCTGCTCGACGCGCACCGCCCGGACCGGGGCGCGCCGCACTGACCACCGGCACCGACCGGCACGGACCACCGGCACGGACCACCGGCACAGACCGTGCGTCACGACCGGGTCACGATCCGCCGAGAACCGGCGCCGTCGTCCGACCGGGCGCGGCGGACGGCGCATGATGGACCATCGCGGCGACGCCGCGGCAGACGAAGGGGGACCAGGTGGAGCAGGGAACCGTCCGCTCGACCGTGACCGCACCCGCGCCCGGCGCGCGACCGACGGCGGCACCGCGCCGCCACGGGCCCGTCCGGCGGGCGGTCGCGCGCGCCGTCGTGCCTGCGCTCGCCGCCGCGCTGGCTCTCGCGGGCTGCCAGGCGGGCCTGCCGGACATGGAGCCCGGGCGGACGCCGTCGGCCTCCGAGAGCCCGGCCTCGCCGGAGCCGACGAGCCCGAGCCCGTCCGCGCCCACCACGACCCCGGAGCCCACCCCCACCGAGACGCCCGAGCCCGAGCCGACGCCCACCGAGACGCCTGAGCCCAGCACCCCGCCGCCCGCCGCCGAGCCCACGCCGGAGCCGACGCCCGAGGCCCCGCCGGAGCCGGTCGAGCTCGCGCGCGGGGCGACCGGCGAGCGGGTGGTCGCCCTCCAGCAGCGCCTCGCCGACCTCGGCTACTTCATCGGCGCGCCCGACGGCGACTTCGGCGGCGGAACGCAGCAGGCCGTGTGGGCCCTGCAGAAGGCGGCGGGCCTCTCGCGCGACGGCGTCGTCGGGCCCGCGACCCAGGCCGCGCTCGACGAGGGTGTCACGCCGCAGCCGCGCAGCGGATCGGGCAAGGTCGTCGAGATCGACCTCGACCGTCAGCTCCTGCTCGCCGTCGAGGACGGTCGCGTCGTCACGGTGGTCAACGCGTCGTCCGGGAACGGCGAGTCGTACGAGGCGAAGGGGCGCACCTACCGCGCGAGCACGCCGCGCGGCACGTTCCAGGTGGGCCGGCAGGTCGACGGGAACCACTCGTCCAGCCTCGAGCTCGGCGACATGTGGCGCCCCAAGTTCTTCACCGGAGGGATCGCGGTGCACGGCTCGGGGTCGATCCCGCCGTGGCCCGCGTCGCACGGGTGCGTCCGCGTCGCGAACTCGGCGATGAACTGGCTCTGGGACACCTGGCGCGCCGACCCCGGCACCACGGTCCTCGTCTACTGAGCCCCGCGCGTCGGGCGGGTCAGAGCGCGACGCCGACGAGCACCGGCTCCGGCACGAGCTCGACGCCGAACGCCTCGACGACGCCGTCGCGCACCGCGCGCGCGAGCTCGACGACGTCCTCCGCGCTCGCCCCGCCGCGGTTCGTCAGCGCGAGCGTGTGCTTCGTCGACAGCCGCGCGAGGCTCGACGGGCCGTGCACGCCGAACCCCTTGGTGAAGCCCGCGTGCTCGATGAGCCACGCGGCCGACGTCTTCACGAGCGTCGGGTCGATCTCGCCGAGGCTCGGGCCGGTGGTCCGGGTCGGCGTCGCCGTGCGGACCGGGTACCGCGGGGCCTCGGCCGGGAGCAGGTCCGCCTGCTCGGCCGGGACGACGGGGTTCGTGAAGAACGACCCGGCGCTCCAACGGTCGTGGTCGGGCCCCGCCGCGGGGTCGACGTCGGGGCCGACGCCGTCGAGCAGCATGCCCTTGCGCGCGCGCAGAGCGAGCACCGCGGCGCGCACGTCCGCGCTCGGCGCGCGGTCCCCGACCTGGACGCCGAGCGTGCGTGCCAGCTCGGGGTACGCGACCGGCGCCGACAACGACCCGAGCCGCGCCTGGAAGCCCACGTCGAGCACGACGTAGCGGGGCGACGGGTACCAGGGGCCGTCGTCGTCGGACCCGGCGCCGGCGTCCACGTGCATGCTGCGCTTGAGCAGCGACGTCCGGTAGCCGAACGCGAGCTCGCCCAGGGCGAGCGTGCGCACCCGCGAGCGCGCGCGGTCCCAGACCCGCACGGTCGAGACCACGCCCGCGACGTCCTGCCCGTACGCGCCGATGTTCTGGACCGGCGCCGCGCCCACGGTGCCCGGGATGCCCGACAGCGCCTCGACCCCGACCCACTCCTCCGCGACCGCGCGCGCCACGAGCTCGTCCCAGTCCTGGCCCGCCGGGGCGTGGAAGCTCGCGCCCCCGCACGAGTCCTCCGCGTCGACGGTGATCCCGCGCCGCAGGTCGCGCACGACGACGCCGCCGAACCCCTCGTCGCCCACGAGCAGGTTGGAGCCTCCGCCGACCACGAGGAGCGGCTCCCCCGCCTCGTCGGCGGCCCGGACGATCTCCAGCAGCTCGGCCTCGCTGTGCGCCTCGACGTACCGGTCCGCCGGCCCGCCCACGCGCAGCGTCGTCAGCTCGGCGAGCGACGGCGTCCCGACGGCCTCGGGACGCAGCCCCGGGGCGGTCCCGACGATCTCGGGCAGGTCACGGTCCACGGGGGCGGCAGGTTCGCAGGTCACCCGTCCAGCGTAGTTCGGGTTCCCCGTCAGTCGGCGCGCCCCGCGCGGTCCGCGCCCTGGGCGGCCTGCTGGCCCGCGGCACCGGCGGCCGTGGGGAGCGGTCGCGTCGCGCCGACGACGAGCAGGCCGACGACGACGGGCACGGCGATCACGAGGAGCGCCCCGCGGTAGCCGACGTGCTCGGCGAGGAAGCCGATGAGCGGCGGCCCCATGAAGAACGCGGAGTACCCGATCGTCGCGACGACGCTCACGCGCACGGCGGCGCGCGCCGGGTCGTCGGACGCGGCGCTCATCCCCACGGGGAACCCGAGCGCCGCACCCATGCCCCACGCGACGACGCCGACGAGCGCGACCCAGAGGTTCGGGGACAGCGTGAACACGAGCAGGCCGAGCAGCGCGAGCGCGGCGCCCAGGCGCAGGACGGCGACGCGGCCGTAGCGGTCGAGCAGGCCCGTCCCGAGCAGGCGCATCCCGGTCATGGCGGTGAGGAACACGGCGAGGCCGACGGCGCCCATGGCGTCGGACGTGCCGAACCCGTCGACGACGGCGAGGCTCACCCAGTCGTTCGCGGCGCCCTCGGTGAGCGCGGCCGCGAGGACGACGAGGCCGATGAGGAGGGTGCGCGGCTCGGTCCACGCGCTGAGGGCCCCGCGCGCGTCCTTGCCCGTCCCGTGCGACGCCCCGCTCCCGGCCGCGGCGGCGGGGTCGGCGCCGGCGGCGTCCTCGACGGCGTCGGCGACCGCGTGGTCCACCTGGCCCGCGGGGAGGAAGAACCGCACGGACCACAGGACGCCGACGAGGCTCAGCACGACGGCGGCCGTGAGGTGCACCTGGACCGGCACGTGGAGCGCGGCCATGAGCGCACCGACGCCGGCGCCGGCCATGGTGCCGAACGAGAACCCGGCGTGGAAGCGCGGCATGATCGCCTTGCCGAGCCGCTGCTCGACGGCGGCGCCCTCGAGGTTCATCGCGGCGTCCCACACGCCGGTGCCGATCCCGGCGAGGAACAGACCGACGCGCACGACGACGTCCTCCCCCGTCGCGACGCCCGTGACCGCGGTGACGAGACCGACGACGTTGGTCACGGCGAAGACCGTCACGGCCTTCGAGGCACCGAGCCGCTGGACGACCATCCCGGACAGCGGCAGCGCGAGCAGCGACCCGACCGCCATGAAGAGCAGCAGGAGGCCCATCTGCGCCTCGGTGAAGCCGAGCGAGTCCCGCACCGCGGGCAGGCGGGAGGCCCACGTCGCGAAGTTGAACCCGTTGAGGAAGAAGACCGCGAAGACGGACCAGGTGGCGAGGGCGACGACGCGGCGGTCGGGGCGGGCGGTGGTCATGCGGAGGTCTCCTCGCGGCGGTGCGACGGGCGGGTGCGGGGGCGGCGGGACGCGGCCCGGTGGGCGGTGGCGGAGGACCCCGCGCGGACGCTGCGCCACGGGCGGCGACGACGGGCGCCGTCGGCCAGGGCGGGGCCGCCCACGGCGTCCGGGGCGTGCGCGCCGGGGGTCAGGACGTCCACCGGACCATCCTGCACCGCGACGGGTGCGGCGTCGTCGGTGCCGAGCGCCGGGCGCGCCGCACGGGCGGCGGCGGTGCCCAGGGGTGCGACCTGGCGCGCGAGGAGGACGCTGAGGACCATCGCGGCGACGATGAGGACGAGCGCGTGGCGCGCGCCCATCGCCTCGGCGGCGAGGCCGAGGAGCGGCGGCGCGGCGAGCGACGCCATCGAGGAGAACGCCGACACGACCGAGACGCGGCTCGCGGCCCGCAGGGGCTCGTCGGACGCCGCGGCGATCCCGACGGGCACCGCGAGCGCGGCGCCGAAGCCCCACAGGACGACCCCGACGGCCGCGAGCGGGAGCGTCGGCGCGAACCCGAACAGCACGAGACCGGCGATCGACGCGACGCCCGACGCGCGGAGCACGGTGACGCGGCCGAACCGGTCGATGAGGCGCGTGCCCGCGAGGCGCATCACGGTCATGGCGGCGACGAACGTGCCGAAGACGACCGCGCCGACGGCCTCGGTCTGGGCGAACCCGTCCACGACGGCGAGGGACAGCCAGTCGTTGGCGGAGCCCTCGGAGAGCGCGGCCGAGAGGATGACGAGCCCGATGAGCAGCGTGCGCGGCTCGCGCCATGCCGACAGCGCGGCGCCGAGCCGGGCACCGCGCCGGGCGAGGCGCGCGCGCAGGCCCGCCGTCTCGACGTCGACGACGGCGTCGCCGAGCGCGTCGACCGGGGCCGGCGCCGCTGTGCCGGGCGCGGGGGTCCGCGTCGGGAGGGTGTCGTGGACCGTGGCGGGGATCGCGGCGAGCCGCCACACGGTGGCCACGACCCCGGTCGCGACGAACTGCACGACGACGGGCACCTCGGCGTGCGCGCACGCCGCGCCGACCAGCGAGCCGACGACGGCGCCGACGGAGAACGCGGCGTGGAACTGGGGCAGGATCGTGCGCCCGACGCGCCGCTCGATGCCCGCGCTCTCCACGTTCATCGGCACGTTGCCGAGCGAGAACGCCATGCCGTTGACGAAGATACCCGCGGCGAGGAGCGCGACCGACCCGGTGGCGGGACCGAGCCCGAGCAGGAGGAACGCGACGCCGAACAGGCCCGCCGAGACGGCGAACGCGACCCGGCCGCCGAACCGCGTGACGAAGGGTCCGGCCGCGGTGACCGTGAGGAGCGCCCCGACGGCGCCCGCGAGGAGCACGACGCCCAGGTCTGCGGGGCCGAGGCCGAGCGCGTCGCGCACGGAGGGGAGGCGCGCGAGCCAGCTCGACATCATGACGCCGTTGAGCGCGAACACCCCGAGGAGCACCCAGCGGGCCCTGGCCAGGGCGCGGGCGTCGGACTCGGGGCCGGACGGGAACTGCGCAGCACCTCCTCGAATCGATTCGATCCGACGGACGAGAGTGCTCTTCGAATCGATTCGAGGCATGGTCACCAGTGTGCGGGTACGCTGGCCGCGCGTCAATCGAGAATCCCGCGCCCGCGGGAGGCAGGGAGCGTGATGAGCGACACCCCCGGGAACCGGGAGCCCGCGGCGCCCGCCGCGCCGGCTCACCGGCCCACGCTCGCCAAGGTCGCCGAGCTCGCGGGGGTCTCCGTCTCGACGGCCTCCCTCGCGTTCTCCGGCGCCGGGCCGATCACCCCGGAGACCCGTGCGCGCGTGCTCGACGCCGCGAAGGAGCTCGGGTACACCGGACCGAACCCGCTGGGCCGCCAGCTCCGCTCCGGCCGGTCGGGCGTCGTCGGGGTCGTCGTCGGCGACCAGCTCCGCCGCGCGTTCCGCGACCCGGTCGCCGTCCAGGTGCTCGACGGCCTCGTCTCGACCCTGGGCGAGAACGGCCTCGGCGTGCTTCTCATCCCCGGCATCCCGTCCGACGACCCCGCACGCGCCGTCGACCCGCTCGTCGAGAGCGCGGCCATGGACGTCGCGGTGCTCGTGTGGGGCGTCGGCACGGACGACGCGACGCTCGCCGCGCTCCAGCGGCGCGGCGTGCCCGTCGTCGTCGGCGAGGGCCGCCCCGTCGAGGGCGCCCCGCTCGTCCTCATCCACGACCGCGCGGGCACCGCGGACGCCGTGCGGCACCTGGTCGAGCTCGGGCACACGCGCATCGCCGAGGTCTCGCTCCCCCTCGACACGTCCGACCGCAGCGGACCGCTCGACGCCGCGCGGCTCGCGCAGGTGGACCGCACCCCGACGGCCAACCGCCTCGCGGGCGTGCGCGACGTCGTCGAGCCGGTCGCGAGCTGGGAGACCGAGGCCTCGCTCGTCGAGCACGGCCGGTCCGCCACGCTCGCCCTGCTCGGCCGCACCGCGGCCGACGGGACGACCGAGCCGGCCGACCCCGCGACCCGGCCGACCGCCGTCATCGCCCACTCCGACCTCCTTGCGGCGGGCGCGCTGCTCGCCGCGCGCGAGCTCGGGCTGCGCGTGCCCGACGACGTCTCGGTCGCGGGGTTCGACGGGCTCGACCTCCCGTGGCTGGCCCCCGACGTGCTGACGAGCGTGCACCAGCCGCTCGCGCGCAAGGGCGCCGAGCTCGGGCTGGCCGTCATCCGTCAGCTCGCAGGCGAGGCGCCCACCACGGTCGAGCTCGACGTCGAGCTCGTGGTGGGGACGACGACGGGCGCCGCCCCCACCACCTGAGCCCGCGCGTCAGCCCAGCCGGCCCGGCTGGAGCGGGTTCGCGCGCGCCGCGGCGAGCAGGTACCACGACGTCGCGCCGACGTGCTGGACCTGGAAGTACCCGAACCCGAACCCCGAGTCGAGCAGGCTCGACGCCGCGACGACGCCCGCGCGCTCGGGCAGCGGCGCGCCCCCGATCGTCTGACCGGCGCCGACGCCCTCCTGCACGCCCTGGACCTCGCGCAGCAGGCCCTCGGCGCGGACCCGGTCGTCGTCCCGCTCGCAGCCCCGGCGTCCCCGCCGCCGGTCGTGACGACTCCCCCGCCCGCGTGCCCCGCGGTCCGCGAGCGCCGACGCGAGCTGCGCCGTCCCCTCCAGCCACACGCCCTGCGGGTGCACCGGCAGGTCGTTGTACGAGGCCGTCGACGTGAGGCTCGCGCTCGAGAACGTCACGCCCTCGACGACCGTGCCCGCCGGGAGCTGCGACACCCCCTCGCCCGCGACGTCGCGCGCGGCCAGCGCGTCGTCCGCCCAGTCCAGGGCACGGGCGTAGCGCCGCTCGCGCAGCGCGAGCCACCCCCACGTCTGCGGGTCGAGCGGGAGCGGGTCCCGGTTGATCTCGGTGCCGTCGTTCGTGCCGGTGTAGAGGTAGCCGCCGTCGGGCTCCCACATGCGGGCGACGAACGCGCGCGCGTGCTCGGCGGCACGGCTCCAGCGCCGGTCGCGCGTCACGGACCCGAGCTGGCGGAAGAACGCGACGCAGTCGACGTTGTGCTCGGTCGAGCCGTTGGGTATCGGGGCGTTGCCGCCGTCCACGCCGAACGAGAACCCGCCGAGGGGTGCCTGCGACCACGTGTTCGCGACGATCCACTCGCCGATCCGCCGGGCGGCGTCGAGGTAGCGTCGCTCGCGCGTCACGGCGTGCAGGTGCAGCAGGGCGATGCCCGGCCAGGCCATGTCCCCGACCGCCGTCCCGAGGAAGCCGAACTGCCACCCGACGTTCGCCGTCCCGTCGGGGAGCACGAGCCCGTGCTCCTGCGGCGTGCCGTCGTAGAACGTGTAGGGCCCGACGTTGTACGCCTGCCGGAGCCGGCCGTCGTCGTGGTCGGGGTCGTGCTCGAGCGCGAAGACGAGCCCGTCGCCGAGCGCCCGCGCGCGGTCGAGGTGGCGTCGCCCCGCGGTGAGCGTCGCGAGGATCGCGAGGGCGTTGTCGTAGACGAACGCGGTGGAGAACAGCCCGAGCTGGTCGGCGTAGGACTGCGCGAGCCGCGGGCCGGGGTTCACCTCCGGGTAGGCGTCGGTCGCCGCGGCGAGGAAGCCGTGCGCGCGCTGGACCGACGCCGCGCGGCCCCGCGCCGGGACGCCGGCCGTCCGCCCGACGGCGCCCGTCGCCGCAGGCAGGGTCGCACCCGAGCGGGCCGCCGCCGGGGTCGCGGTCAGCCCCGCGAGCGCGAGCGCGCCGCCGAGGGCGAGGACGGTGCGTCGGTCGACGCCGCGAGCGGGACCGGGGTCGTGCGCGGTGAGGTCGGGCCGTCCAGAGCGGCCGTCGAGCTGGGTCATGAGCGTCTCCTTCGACGTCGTGAGTGGCGCGACCCACCATAGTGGGAGCGCTCTCACGGCGAAAGGGGTGTGCCGAGGCGAGACGTATCGAACCCGGTGCGCCGCATCGCACGCCGGAGACTCAACCTTCGGGAGCCCTCGCGCGTGTGACAGTCATGACCGTGAACGCGATCGCCCTCTCGGCCGACGACCAGCCCGACGAGAGCCCACCACCCGACGCCCTGCTCCCCGTCGTCCGGGTGGTCACGTCGCACGAGCAGGAGTTCAGCGACTTCATGGCGAGCGCCGCTCCCCGGCTCGCGCGCACCGCGTGGCTGCTGTGCGGCGACGCGCACCTGGCCGACGAGCTCGTCCAGCAGGCCCTGACCCGCACGTACCTGCACTGGCGCACGGCCCGTGAGCGCGATCCCTACGCGTACGCCCGCCGCACCCTCGCCAATCTGCGGGTCGACACGTGGCGCCGCCGACGACGGGAGGTGCTCGTCGCTCCGCCCGACCTACCCGAGACGGCGAGCGACGCCCGGGCCGACCAGCACGCCGAGCGGGACGCCCTCGTCCGCGCGCTCGCGACGCTCACGGCCCGCCAGCGCCGGGTCGTCGTGCTGCGCCACCTCGTCGGGCTGAGCGAGAGGGAGGTCGCCGACGACCTCGGCGTCTCCGTCGGCACCGTGAAGTCCACGGCGTCCCGCGGGCTCGGACAGCTCCGCTCCGTCCTCGGCACCGCCGGCGCGCCGCACCACCGCCCCACCGACCGGACCGACAGGAGGCAGCCATGACCGGCACCCTTCCGACCGACGACGAGACGTTCGTGCGCGCGCTGCGCGCACGGGTCGACACGCTCGCCCCCCGCATCGACGTCGACACCGACCGCGTGCTCCCGACGGCCCGCCGCAGCCGACGACGGCGCCGCACCGTGGTCTCGGGCCTGTGCGCGCTCGCGGTCGTCGCCGGCGGGGTGGGTACGGCGTCCTACTGGTCGGAGCCCAGTCCCACGCACCCCTCGCAGATCGCTCCGGCGAGCGGCGGCGACGCCGCGGCGCCGGTCCCCGACGGGAGGCCGCAGGGCAACGGCCCGGCCGACGGGCCGTACTGGCGCGTCCGCACCCTGACGACCAGCACGGAGACGACCAGCGACGGACGGACCGAGGAGCGCTCGCAGGGCATCACGTACTGGACCGCGCGTGATCCGGAGGGCGACTCGTACCGAGCCTTCGAGGGGGACGACGCCATGGAACCCTCGCCCGGCTCGACGTTCGGGTCGCTCGTCATCGACGGGGAGCACGTCCGGCTCGGCTGGGACGAGCTCGCCACGCTCCCGACGGACCCGGCGGAGCTCGACGCGCTCCTGCGCGACAGCGTCCGGGCGGAGGTCGGGACCGTGAACGAGGACGCGCTCGCCCAGAAGACGTGGAACCTGTTGCACAGCGGCCCCACCTCGCCCGCCGCGCGCGACGGGCTCTGGGCGACGCTCACCGGGCTGGCGGCCAGCACCCCGCTCGGCGCCGTCCAGGACACGCAGGGGCGCACCGGGGAGGGCCTCGAATGGGTCGGCCAGGACCAGAGCAACCGGATCGTGCGGCTCGTCTACGACACGGCGGAGCACCGGCTCCTCGAGCTCACCTTCGACGTCGATCTCAGCACGTCCGGCTCCGAGCCCGTCGCCGACGCCCCGACCGCGGGGTCGGACGGCGACGGTGCCGCACTGCAGCATGTCGTGCTGCACACCACGTATCTCGACGAGGGAGAGGTCGCCGGGCCGCCCCCGGCGAGCGGCGGCCCCGACTGCTGGAAGACCTGCTGAGGCCTCGCGAGACGACGAGGGCGCCGCACCCGGCCGGGTGCGGCGCCCTCGTGGCGTCAGGGGCGCGTGGTCGCCCAGGGCGACCGCGCGTCAGAGGCGGACGACGGCCTGCGTCTTGCCGAGCACGCGTGCGCCCTCGAAGATGACCGTGAGGTCGACACGGACGGTGCCCGCCTCGGCGTCGATCGCGCCGACGGTGCCCGTCACCTCGAGCGTCGCGACGCCCGGGTTCGGCACGGGCACGGGGCGCGTGAACCGGGTCTGGTAGTCGACGACCGCACCCGGGCCCCCGGCCCAGTCCTCCACCAGCGCGACGGCGGCACCCATGGTGAACATGCCGTGCGCGATGACACCCGGCAGGCCGACCTCGGCCGCGAACGCGTCGTTCCAGTGGATGGGGTTGAAGTCGCCGCTCGCGCCGGCGTACCGCACGAGGCGGGCGCGGTCGACCTCGACCGTGCGCGTACCGACCACGTCGCCCACGGAGAGGTCGGCGAGGACGGGACCGGTGACGTCGGTGCTCATGCGCCCTCCCCGCGGACGGCGAGGGTCGAGGTGACGGTCGCGACGGGCTCGGTGCCGCCGTCGGACAGTGCCGCGATCTCGCAGCGCGTGGTGACCATCGCGAGGCCGGCTCGCTCGACGATCGAGTCCACGTGCAGCACGGTCACGAGCTCGTCGCCCGCGACGATCGGCCGGTGGTGCGTGAAGCGCTCGTCCGCGTGGACGACGCGCGAGAAGTCGATGCCTGCCCCCGGGTCCTCGATGAGCTGCCCCTCCGCCCGCTGGGCGACGACGACCGCGAAGGTCGGAGGTGCGACGAGGTCCGGATAGCCAGCACCCCGCGCCGCCACGAGGTCGTGGTGCACGGGGTGGGTGGCGCCGACGGCGCCCGCGAACTCGCGCAGCTTCTCGCGCCCCACCGAGTACGGCGCGTTGGCGGGGTACTCGCGGCCGACGTAGGCCAGGTTGACGCTCACTGCGGGTCGCGGGTGCGGAGCCGGAGGCTCAGCGGGTCTCGCGGTGCGCGGTGTGCTTGCCGCAGCGCGGGCAGAACTTCGCGAGCTCCAGGCGGTCCGGGTCGTTGCGACGGTTCTTCTTCGTGATGTAGTTGCGCTCCTTGCAGTCCACGCAGGCCAGCGTGATCTTGGGGCGAACGTCAGCGCTCTTGCTTGCCACGGTAGTGAGCCACCTCTCGCGCCTCCGGAGGGCGCATGTGCTGTGCAGGTCGCACGACGCCGGCCGCCGTACGAGGTTGTCGAAAGTGGTAGCGGAGGCGGGGATCGAACCCGCGACCTCACGATTATGAGTCGTGCGCTCTAACCATCTGAGCTACCCCGCCGCGTGACTGAACGCGAGGTCGCCTTGCAGTATTCCAGCAAGACGACCCCGCGTCACCACAGAGCCCCGAAAGGGAATCGAACCCTTGACCTTCTCCTTACCATGGAGACGCTCTGCCGACTGAGCTATCGGGGCAGCGCGGAAAACTCTACACGGAACATGGCGCCGAGAGAAATCGGCGTCGTTCCGCCGTTTCCGGGCCGTCGGACCGCGCCCGGCGACGCGCTCCGCGGGGCACGCCCCACGCACCGGACCGGCACGACGACGGGGCGCCACCCGTGGGTGACGCCCCGTCGCTCCGGTGGCAGGTGAGGGATTCGAACCCCCGAAGGCTGAGCCGTCTGATTTACAGTCAGATCCCTTTGGCCGCTCGGGCAACCTGCCGTGTGGAGTTGTCGCTCGCCGGTGGTCGCTGCACCAGGTGCAGCCCCTGCCGTGCGGGCGAGCCAACGATACAGCCCGAGCGGACCAGGTGCGAAATCCGCGTGTGGGCGCCCCTCCGTACAGTGGTGCGGTGACCCACCCCTTCCCCGCGCCGGACCACCTCCCCGGCACCGGGACGCCCGCGCCCCCCGACGCCCCGTCCGTCCCCGCCGCACCGTCCGACGCCTCGGCACCCGCGCCGTCGGGCACGGACCGCGGCGCACCCGCCCCGACGGACCGCTGGGGCCTGCTGCTCGGTGCCGGCGCGTTCTTCCTCTGGGGCGCGATGCCCCTGTACTTCCCGCTCCTGGAGCCGGCCGCACCGCTCGAGATCATCGCCCACCGCGTCGTGTGGAGCCTGCTCTTCTGTCTCGTGCTGCTCGCCGCGACACGCCAGCTCGGGGGCTTCGTCGCCGCCCTCCGGTCGCCCCGGACGCTCGGGACGCTCGCCGTCGCCGCCGTCCTCATCGTGACGAACTGGACGGTCTACGTGTACGGCGTCCTCTCCGGCCACGTGCTGGACGCCGCGCTCGGGTACTTCATCAACCCGCTCGTCACCGTGCTCCTCGCCGTGGCGGTCCTGCGCGAGCGGCTGCGGCCCGCGCAGTGGGTCGCGGTCGGCGTCGGCGCGGCCGCCGTCGTCGTCATCAGCACCGGTGCCGGCGGCCTGCCGTGGATCGCGCTCGTCCTCGCCGGCTCGTTCGGCCTCTACGGCCTGGTGAAGAACCGCGTGGGCCGCACCGTCGAGGCGCTCCCGGGGCTCGCCGTCGAGACGGCGGTGCTCACGCCCGTCGCGCTCGTCTACCTCGGGTGGCTGGGCGCCACGGGAGCCGGCACGTTCGGCACCGAGGGCGTCGGGCACGCGCTGCTGCTCGCCTCCGCCGGGATCGTCACGGCCCTGCCGCTGCTGCTGTTCAGCGCGGCCGCCCGGCGGCTGCCGCTGAGCGTCGTCGGCCTCCTGCAGTACCTGGGCCCCGCGCTGCAGTTCCTGTTCGGCCTGCTCGTGTTCCACGAGCCCATGTCGCCGACGCGGTGGGCGGGCTTCGGGCTCGTCTGGCTCGCGCTCGTCGTGCTGTCGGTCGACGGCCTGCGCACCGCCCGGGCGACGCGCCTCGCGGCCCGTCGCTGAGCACGCTCGACTACGGTGGGACCCAGCACCGTTCCCGGCCCGAGAGAGGACCACCCATGGCCGACTCGTCGTTCGACATCGTCAGCAAGGTCGACCGCCAGGAGGTCGACAACGCGCTGAACCAGGCCGCCAAGGAGGTCTCGCAGCGCTACGACTTCCGCAACGTCGGCGCGTCGATCGCCTGGAGCGGCGAGACGATCGTCATGGTCGCCAACTCGGCCGAGCGCGTGCTCGCGATCCTCGACGTGTTCGAGACCAAGCTCATCAAGCGCGGCATCTCGCTCAAGTCCCTCGACACGGGCGACAAGGAGCCCAAGGCGTCGGGCAAGGAGTACCGCCTCGTCGCGACCCTCAAGGAGGGCCTGTCGAGCGAGAACGCGAAGAAGATCACCAAGATCATCCGCGACGAGGGCCCCAAGGCCGTGAAGACCCAGATCACGGGCGACGAGGTGCGCGTGACGAGCAAGTCGCGCGACGACCTCCAGACCGTCATCGCGCTGCTCAAGGGCGCCGACCTCGACGTCGCGCTGCAGTTCACGAACTACCGGTAGCCACCGTGACCGTGCCCGACGGCGGCCCGCGCCCGGTCGCGCCGGGCCGTCCCGCCGCGTCGCCGAGCGGGCTCCCGCGCGTCGTCGCGACGGACCTCGACGGCACGCTCCTGCGCTCCGACGGCACCGTCTCGGAGCGCACCCGCTCCGCCCTGCGCGCGGCCGAGCACGCGGGCGTCGAGGTGGTGTTCGTCACCGCCCGGCCGCCGCGCTGGCTCGGCGCGCTGGCCGACGTCGTGGGCGGGCACGGGCACGTCATCTGCCTCGGCGGGGCCGCCGTCTGGGACCTCGCGACCGCGAGCCCGCTCGACGTGTGCGGCTTCACGGACAGCGAGGCCTCGACGCTCGTCGAAGACCTGCGGGCCGCCGTCCCGGGCGTCGCGCTCGCGTTCGAGCGCGTCGACGGCCCGACCTTCGACCCGGGCTTCCGCTCCACGCCGGACGACGACGCCGACGTCGTCGCCGTGGTCGAGACGACGCTCGGCCACGACGACGCGCCGGGCGACGCGGGACGGCAGCCCGTCGGCAAGATCCTCGCGCGCGACCCCGCCGTGCCCGTCGAGGACGCCCCCGCGACGCAGCCGGTCGTCGTCGCGGACGGGCAGACGACGGCGCAGGAGACGTTCTTCGCGCGCGTGCGCGCCGCCGTCGGGGACCGCGCCCACCTCGCCTACTCCGGCGCGGCGGGGCTCGCCGAGCTGCTCGCCCCCACGGTCACCAAGGACGCCGCGCTCGCGCGCTGGTGCGCGCGTCTCGGCGTCGAGCCGCGCGACGTCTGGGCGTTCGGCGACATGCCCAACGACCTGCCCATGCTGCGCTGGGCGGGGCGCTCGTTCGCCGTCGCGAACGCGCACCCCGACGTGCTCGCGGCGGCGACCGACCGCACGGTCTCGAACGACGACGGCGGCGTCGCGCGCGTCCTGCTCGACGCCGTCGAGGCACCGCGCCACGCACCCGGGAGGACGTCGACGGCCCGCTGAGCGCGGCCACCGGGCTCCAGGCCCCGCACTCCGGTGCGCGCCGGTCAGTGGTAGGTGATGCCGCCGTAGCCCGGGCCGTGGCCGGCCATCGCCTCGAGGCGCTTGATGCGCTCCGCCATCGGCGGGTGGGTCGCGAACATCTTGCCGACGCCCGCGCCGCGGAACGGGTTGGCGATCATGAGGTGCGAGACGTCGACG
This sequence comes from Cellulosimicrobium sp. AB352, assembly GCF_049538415.1. Taxonomy (NCBI): domain Bacteria; kingdom Bacillati; phylum Actinomycetota; class Actinomycetes; order Micrococcales; family Promicromonosporaceae; genus Cellulosimicrobium; species Cellulosimicrobium sp. AB352. The sequence continues at coordinate 289,681 of NZ_JBMVFX010000002.1, forward strand.
AGGTCGCGGTTCTGGGGCAGCGGGGCGCGCTGCGTCCCGGCGTCGAGCTTGCGCAGCGCGGACGCGAGCGCGAGGGGGTCGCCGGTGAGCTTCGCGCCGTCCTCGTCCGCGTCGTACTCGCGCGTGCGCGAGATCGCGAGCTGCACGAGCATCGCCGCGATCGGCGCGAGGACCACCATGGCGATCGCCGCGAGCGGGTTGCCGCCGCGGTCCCGGTCGCCGCCGAAGATCAGCAGGAACTGCGCGAGCGACGTGATGACCCCGGCGAGCGCGCCCGCGACCGACGAGGTGAGGATGTCTCGGTTGTACACGTGCATGAGCTCGTGCCCGAGGACGCCGCGCAGCTCGCGCTCGTCGAGGAGGCGCAGGATGCCCTCGGTGCAGCACACGGCCGCGTTCTTCGGGTTGCGACCCGTCGCGAACGCGTTGGGCGCCTGGGTGGGCGAGACGTACAGGCGCGGCATCGGCTGGCGCGCCTCGGTCGAGAGCTCGCGCACGATCCGGTACATGGCGGGCTGCTCGAGCTCGCTCACCGGGCGCGCGTGCATCGCGCGGATGGCGATCTTGTCGGAGTTCCAGTAGCCGTAGAACGTCGTGACGAGGCCGATGCCGACGAACACCCACAGCAGGTTCGCGCGCGCGCCGAACAGGGCCCACAGGCCCAGGACGATGGCCCACATGACGCCGAACAGGCCTGCCGTCTTGAGACCGTTGAAGTGCTGACGCCCCACGCTGTGCTCCCTTCCGCGCCCCGGGCCCGCCCGCGCGGTGTGCCGGGCGCCCGACGGGCGCCGACCCTGCCGACGCCCACCTGGATGAACGCCCGAGGCGACCGTCCCGTTCCCGGGCGGGGCGACGGCGTCGGGCACCTGCGGCGAGGGAGGCCCCGGACCACCCCCGGGACGACGACGGCGCCCCACCCGGGTGCGGGTGGGGCGCCGTCGGGCGTGCGGCCGGGGCCGGTCAGCCGGCCTGCGACTGGCCGCGCGCGACGCGGATCATGTCCTCGCGCGGCACGACCTTGATGCGCTCGCGCCCGTGCGGCTCGCCGAGCGAGCGCTCGTAGGCGTCCAGGAGCTCCCAGCCCGACCACTCGATCGGGTCGACGCCGCGCTCGCGCAGGAAGTCCAGGACGGCCTCGGGCTCGCCGAGCGGCGCGACGCGGCCCGCCGTGAGGCCGGCCGCCGCGACGTCGCCGCCGTCGCCCGCGCCCGTGACGTCCTCGACGAGGTGCCGGACGGTCTCGGACGCGTCGGACTTCGTGTGCCCGATGAGGCCCACGGGGCCGCGCTTGATCCAGCCCGTCGCGTACACGCCGGGGAGGTGCTCGCCGTCGATGTCGACGACGCGGCCCTCGCGGTTGGGGATGACGCCCTTGAGCTCGTCGAAGGGGATCTCCGGGAGCGGCGAGCCGAAGTAGCCGACGGCGCGGTACACGGCCTGGACGGGCCACTCGTGGAACTCGCCCGTCCCGGACACCGTGCCGTCGCCGTTGAGGCGCGTGCGCTCGGTCCGCAGCGCCTCGACCTTGCCGTCGCCGAGGACGGCCGACGGCGCGTGGAGGAAGTGCAGGTGCAGGCGGCGCGACGCCGTGTTCTCGCTCGGGTCCTTGAGCGTCCAGTCGGTGAGGGTCTTGACGACCTGCTTCGTCTGGTTCGAGGAGCTGATGGCGGCCATCGAGCCCTCGTCGAACTCGAAGTCCTCCGGGTAGACGATGACGTCGACGTCCGGGACGTGGCCCAGCTCGCGCAGCTCGAGCGGCGAGAACTTGGCCTGCGCCGGGCCGCGGCGGGCGAAGACGTGCACGTCGGTGACCGGCGACGCCTTGAGCGCCTCGTAGACGTTCTGCGGGACCTCGGTCGGCAGCAGGTCGTCCGCGTGCTTGGCGAGCACGCGCGCGACGTCGAGCGCGACGTTGCCGGCACCGAGGACCGCGACCTGCTGGGCCTCGAGCGGCCACGTGCGCGGGACGTCGGGGTGGCCGTCGTACCAGGACACGAAGTCCGCCGCGCCGTAGGAGCCCGGGAGGTCGATGCCCTCGATCGGGAGCGCCGCGTCGCGGATCGAGCCGGTCGAGAAGATCACCGCGTCGTAGTACTGGCGCAGGTCGTCCAGCTTGAGGTCGACGCCGTAGTCCACGTTCGCGAGCAGGCGGATGTCGCCGCGGCTCAGCACCTTGTGGAGCGCGACGATGATCTGCTTGATGCGCGGGTGGTCCGGCGCGACGCCGTAGCGCACGAGGCCGAACGGCGCGGGCAGGCGCTCGAACAGGTCGATGCTCACGTCGAGGTCGGTCTTGGACAGGATGTCCGCGGCGTAGATCCCGGCGGGACCAGCGCCGACGATCGCGACGCGCAGTGGACGGATGCTGCTCACAGGACAGGGCGCCTTCCGGTCGAGGACGGGGGTCTCTCCCGCGCGGCCGACGGGCCGTTCCGCGTCGACCGGTGGGTACCGGCCGCAGGAGACCTCTCGATTGTACGACTGGGGTGAGGGTTGCCTCACTCGGACCCTCTCCTCCGTGACCAGCCTGACACCGGTCTCGCCTGCTGGATACCCCGTCTTGCGGTCCGGGCGAATGTAACGCCGGGGGTCAGCGGTCGACGCGGAGGCTCTCCTGGACCGCGCGGATCTCCGCCGCGGCCCACGGGTGCTGCGTCAGCGTGCACGTCCCCGTCGTCTGCACGAGGTCGGCCACGGGGCCGCGCGGGACCACGACGGTGCGCACCGCCTGCACGAGGACCGTGCCCCCGCCCCCCTTGAACGACGCCTCCAGCCAGCGCCCCGGCAGGCCGTCGACGTCCACCTCGCCGCCGTCGAGCTCGCGCAGGCGCGGCATCGGCCGGAGCTTGCGGAGCACCTCGGCCTGCGCGTCCTCGAGCGTCTGCTCCGCCCGGATCCGCGACACCGTGACGATGACGTTCGGGTTGAACTCCCCCGGCTCGACCTCGCGGCCGAGCGCTAGCGGCAGGCCCACGTGCGGGAGCGGGACCCACCTCTCCGGCGCGACCACGCGCACCCCCACGGGCGCGGGGAAGTCGTCGCTCGGGTAGCGCAGCTCGGTCATGCGTCAGGTCCTCTCGTCGGGGGTGGGCGCCACGGGGCGCGTCAGCAGTCTCGCACCCGACGCCGGGCGTGCGTACGCCGAGGGCGCGGGACCCTCTCGGGGTCCCGCGCCCTCGGCGGAGCTCAGCCGGATCAGCTGTTCGAAGCCTGCTCCTGCTGCTGCGCGTTCTGCGTGGCCTTCTGGCCCGCGTCCGTCAGCGTCTGCGCGACGTTGTTCAGCTGCGTCTGCGCGGCCGGCCAGTCGCTGCCCTTGAACTGCTGGGCGTCGGGGCCCTCCCACGGCACGCTCTGGATCTGGGAGTTCAGGTTCTGCATCGTCGTCCGGATCTCGTCCGCCTTCTGCTGCAGCGTCTGACCGAGCCCACGGAGCTCCTCGACGTTCGCGCCCCACATGCCACCAGCCATGGTGTTCTCCTTCTGTGTCTCGACCCCCACCCTGCGTGGACGTCGTCCCGTTGTCGATGGCAGTACTCAACCATCGGCCCACGAGCGCCGTCGATGGGGAGGTGTCCCCATGAGGTGCCCGTGGTCGTCACGTCGCTACCGCGGGAGCGCGACGTGCAGCTTGCGCGCCCTGCCCGAGACCACGAGGAAGCCGCGTCCCGGCGGGAAGTCCGCGCGGCGGATGCGGCCCAGCCCCGTCCCGAGCAGCGTGTCGCCGTCGAGGTCGCCGGGCGTCAGGAGCAGGCCGGTGCGGCCCGCCTTGAACGGCTGCGCGATCGCCCACGCCTGGCCCCACGTCGAGGACTCCGCCTCGCCCACGACGAGCTGCTCGGCCCGCGTGGCGGCCCGCACGAACGCGACGAGCGGCTGCTCGGCCGGGGTGCCGGTGAACTCGGTCACCGACTCGACCAGCACCGTGAGCGTGCCCGGGCGCAGCGACCCGCCCTCGATCGCCTGGGTGAGCGTCTCGAGGAGCGTCACGACCTCCTCGGGCGACGTCGCGACGGTGTCCCACGCGTCGAGCGCCGAGATGCTCGTGCGGCGCGGCGAGAGGTACACGACCCGGCCCGCGCGCGCCCGGCGCACGGCCTGCGCGATGGTGACGAGCGCCGTCGTGCGGCCGCCCCCGGGAGGGCCGGAGAGCATGAACGTGCCGCGCGCGGGGAGCCCCACGGGCGCGATGTCGAGGTCGTCGAGGCCGATCGTGGGGCGCCCGCCCGTGACCTCGGGCAGCGACTCGAGCGCGAAGCCGTCCGGCAGCCGCTCGACGCCCGGCGCCTGCGGGATGCCGAGCCGCGTCATCGCGTCGCGGAGCTTGCCGAGCTCGCGCGCCTGGAGCGCGACGTTCGGGTCGCCACCGAGCACCGCGACCTGGACCTCGTTCTCGTCGAGGACGCCGCGACCGGGCGGGGACGTCAGCGACAGCACGTCCTTCGGGACGCCGAGCGTCAGGTAGTCGTCCTCGCTCGCGAGGCGCAGCACGAGCCGCTTCTGGATCGTCGAGCCGAGCGACGTCGGGACCGACGCCGCGCGGTCGCCCGCGACGACGACGTGGACGCCGACCTGGCGCCCGTCGGTCGCGACGGCCGTGAACGCGCCCCACACGGGGAACGCGTGCGCGGGCCGGAACTCGTACGACTCGCGGAACGCGCCGATGCCGTCGACCAGGAGCAGGATGCGCGGCTCGTCGGGCGCGCCGGCGAGCCGGCGGTACTCGTCGAGGCTGCCCGCGCGGACGGCGGCGTAGCGGGCGGACCGCTCGTCCACGAGGTCGCGCAGGGTGCGCAGCAGGCGCTGGACGCGCTCCTCGTCGTCGCCCGAGATGACGGCGCCGACGTGCGGCAGGTCCTCGAGCATCCGCAGGCCGCTCGCGCCCGCGTCGATCGCGTACACCTGAACGGGGCCGCCGCGCGCGGTGATGGCGGCCGAGACCGCGATCGTCCGCAGCGTCGCGCTCTTGCCCGAGCCGCCCGTGCCGTAGATCGCCATGTTGCCGTCGCGGTCGGGCTCGTAGAACACCGTCGGCTGGGCCTGCGACTTCGGGTCGTCCTCCACGCCGAGCAGCAGCATCGTGTCCGTGCGCGGGTTGGGCAGGCGCGCGAGGTCGTACGTCGGCGCGAGCTCGGCGAGCCACGGCTTGCGCGGCATCGGGACGGCGGCCTCGGTCGCGGCCCGCGAGATCGTCGCGACGACGCGCGCGATGTCGTTGGGGCCGGGGTCCGTGACCTCCTCGACCTCGGGCTCCGGGAGCTCCCAGCGCACCCCGGTGCCGAACGACATCTCCTGCACGTCGATCCGGGGACGCTCGGGGCGCGACGTCGTCCAGCCGCCGGCGTAGCCGGTCTGGAACGGCGTGATCCGGCCGGGGCCGGTCTTCACGGCGCCGCGGCCCGGGATCGACGGGTCGAAGTGCGCGGCCATGGGGATGCCGAGGATGTCCGTCGAGTCGTCCTCGTCGGCCATGCGCAGCGCGACGCGCAGGTTCGTGTTGGCGCGCAGGTTGTCCTTGATGACGCCCGCGGGACGCTGCGTGGCGAGGATGAGGTGCAGCCCGAGGGACCGGCCGCGCTGGGCGACGTCCACGACGCCGTCCACGAACTCGGGGACCTCGTTGACCAGGGCCGCGAACTCGTCGACGACGATGAGCAGGCTCGGCGGCGCGTCCGGGTCGCCCGTGCGCTCGAGGGACGCGAGGTCCTTGGCCTTCTTCCGGTTGAGCAGGTGCTCGCGGTAGCGCAGCTCGGCCCGCAGCGACGTGAGCGCGCGGCGCACGAGGTGGGGCGAGAGGTCCGTGACGAGCCCGACGGTGTGCGGCAGGTTCACGCAGTCCGCGAACGCGGCGCCGCCCTTGTAGTCGACGAACAGGAACGTCACGCGGTCCGGGCTGTGCGCGGCGGCCATGCCGAGCACCCAGGACTGGAGGAACTCGGACTTGCCCGCGCCCGTCGTCCCGCCCACGAGCGCGTGCGGGCCCTGCGTGCGCAGGTCCAGGTAGAGCGGCTCGGTGCCCGAGTGGCCGACGAGCCCGCGCAGGTTGGTCGGCGCGGAGCGCCGCACCGGCGGGGAGCCGTCGCGCGGCGTGAGCGACCCGTTCTCGCGCCACGCGTCGATGAGCCGGCTCGGGTCTTCCGCGAGCGCCGTGCCCGCGAGCGCGAGGTAGGAGACCGAGCGCGGGAGGTCGGAGTCGTCGTCGACGGGCGCGCCGACGTCGACCACCGGGGCCAGGATGCGCGCGACCTCGTGCGCCGTCGCGAGGTCCACCGTCTCGCACGCCACGGGGAAGGTCAGACGCCCGACGCGGACCTCGCCGCTCGTCGCGCCGGCGGAGCCGCCCGCGGTGTCGGCGGTGTCCGCGGTGTCCACGAGCACGAACGTGCGGCACGCGGCCGGGAGCTGCTCGACGGACGGCGCGACCCACACGACGTGCACGCCCGCGTCCGCGCCGCGCTCGACGAGGCGCGTGAGACGCGAGCGGTCGACCGGGGCGTCGTCCTCGACGAGCACCACGACGGTCGGCAGGACCGGCTTGGGGGTGTCCTCCCCCTCCTCGGGGTCGATCGGCCCGCGCAGCTCGGCGTGCGTGCCGAGGTCGGCGCCGCGCAGCTCGACGAGGTCCTCGAGCCGGGACAGGAGCGACTGCGCGGCCCCCGGGTTGTCGGCGAGGTGCTCGCCGCCCAGCGGGCTGTGGGCCGACCCGGTGTGCGGGAGCCACTCGAGCCACTCCCAGTCCGCGCGCGAGCGCTGCGACGTCACGGCCGCGAGCACGAGCTCCGACGGCGAGTGCAGGCCCGCGAGCTGGACCAGCACGCCGCGCGCGACGGCGTCGACCGCGGCGCCCGCCCCCGCGACCCCGAGCGCGCCGTCGGTCCGCAGCCGCGCGACGACCGGGACGCCGGAGATCGTGGCGCACTGCGCGTGCAGCTTCTCGAGCTCGTTCCAGTACTCCGGCAGCGTGTTGTTCTCGTTCGGCTGCTCGAGCTGCGTGCGCGCGGGCGCGGAGCCCAGACCGATCCGGACGGAGAGGAACGCGTCGTGCTCCGGGCGGTGCGTCCACAGCAGGCCGCCGAGGCGCCGCACCGCGTCGACCGTGTCGGCCACCGAGGGCGCCTCGGAGAGCCGCACCGCGCGCTCGACCGCGTGCGTGCGGTCGATCGTGTCGCGCATCGCGACGACGGCGGCCTCGAACTGCTCGCGCTGCGCCTTGAGCTTGCGCCGCGCCTGCACCTTCTGGTCGAGGTAGTTGCCGAGCATGAGGATCGGGCTGAGCCCGATGAACACGATCGACAGGACGTTGCGCGTGACGGAGTACAGGATCACGCCCATGAGGAGCGGCGCGACCATCGCGAGGTAGGGGAACCGCTGCGGCTCGGGCGGCTGCGGCGGCTTGGGCGCGCGCAGCTTGCGCTCGCCGAAGCGGGCCACGACGCGCGGGGACCGGTTGAACTCCACGACCGGGCTCGTCGGCGCGAGGCTCGTCGTGCGGTGCAGCGCGACGACCGAGACCACGGTCGAGCCGATCGTCACGGTGTCCGCGGACGTGAGCGTCGAGCGCAGCATCCGCTGGCCGCCCATGACCAGGCCGTTCGCGGAGTTCGTGTCCGTGATCTCGATCGTCTCGCCGACCGTGATGCGCGCGTGCCGCTTCGACACCTGCGGGTCGCTCAGGCGGATGTCCATGTTGCGGTCGCGCCCGAGGTAGCTCGTGCCGACGGGCAACGAGAACTCCCGCCCCGCGTCGGGGCCCTCCAGCACACGCAGCACGGCGACGGCGGCCCCGCGGTCCTGGCCCGGCGAGTCGAACTGCTCGGAGACCCGCACGATCGAGACGGTCGAGCCGGACCGCAGGCCCGCCTCGACGAGGTCGCTCGTCGGCGACAGCACGCGGCCCTGGCCGCTGCCCGACGGCGACGTCCCGACCTGCAGCGTGAGCCGGTCCGGCACGGCGGTGCCCGCGCGCGTCGGGTCGCCCGCGAACAGCGCCTCGGCGACGTCGCGCACCGACGCCGTCGCGTCGGCCGTGACGGCGACGTTCGTCGTGCTGGCGTCGGGGCGGTGCAGCGTGAGCTTGATTCGCACGGGAGTTCCTCGTTCGGGTCCGGGTGGTCAGCGGCGGACGGCGAGCGGTCGACGGGCGCGACCGACCGGAGCGCGCGGCGCGCGCTCGCAGGAGCGGGCGGGCTCAGCCGTCGTCGGTCAGGTCGAGCAGGGGCAGGTCGGCCGCCGTCACGAGGCGCGACGCCACGGCGTACTCGACGAGGCGCGCGCGGCGGTTCGTCGCGAGCGCGCCGGGCCCGCCGCGCAGGCCCTTGACGCCGATCCGGTCGAGCTTGTCGCACACGTTGTCGAGCTTGCGGTTGAAGCGCGTCGTCGCCCAGCCGAGCCGGGCCGCCGCCGCGGCGGACGACGGGATCTCCGACAGGCCCGTGCCGTCGCGCCGCAGCATCGGCTCGGCGAGCGCCACGATGAGCTGCTTCTGGCTCGTCGTGAACGTGATCATGCCGATCGTCGTCGCGCCGCCCGCCTCCGGGTCCTCCGAGCGGATCTCCTGGTAGGGCGCGCCGCGCAGCTGCGCGGTGATCTCGTACGTCGTCGGCCCCGCGGTGAACACGATCGACGTCGTCGGGAAGACGATCGGCAGGCGGTTGCCCGGGGAGAGCCACGACTGGACGCCGCCGCCGGAGTCGCACACCGTCGCGGAGATGAGCGACCCCACGTTGGCGAGCCACCAGATGCCGCCCTCGTGCGCGATGCGCAGGAAGCGCCGGTGCAGGTACGGGTTGTCCTCGATCGCGAGGTCCCCGTCGCGCCCGATGTCGAACGGGTCGCCGTCGGTGGACGGGCGGAACCACTCGCCGCAGAACTCGACCGCCAGCTCGCTCATGCCGCCTCCCCCGTGACGCACGCCTTCTGCGGCGAGGCCGAGACCTTGCCGTCCCGGTCGACGATGACCTCGACGCAGACCTGCTCGCCGGGCTTGGCCCGGAGCTCGACCGACGTCTTGTCGAAGTTCTCCTTGAACGGCGTCTCCTCGATCGGGTCGATCTTGCGCCACCAGAAGGAGTCGTCCTCGAGCGCCTTGTCCGAGTCGTAGGCCCACGTGAACGTCGCGACCTCGCGCGCCGGGTCGTAGGTGCCGACGAGGTCGTTCACCGGGGGCACGAGGTCGCCGAGGTTGTCGGACGGGACGAAGTCGTCGTCGGGCGCGGCCGAGCTCTCGCCGCCCGCGGTGGTCTCCGTGTCGTCCGGCGTCGCGTCGGGCCGCAGGAGGAAGAAGCCCCCGACGGCGACCGCGACGCCGACGACGCCCGCGACCGTCGCCCAGAGCGCACCGCGGCCGGAGCGCTGCTCCTGCGGGGACGCGTCGTCGGGCGCCTGGTCCGGCCCGGCGGTCCGGTGCACGGTGTCCTCGACGGGCGGGGTCCCCCAGCCACCGGGACGCCGCGGGCCGGGGTACAGCCGCGAGGGGTCCGTGAGCTCCGCGACGGGCGCGCCGCCCTGCCCGACGGCGGTCGTCGGCACCGTGCCGGACGTTCCCGCCGAGGGCCCCTGGTCCCACGCGGCGGGCGCGTACGGCACCTGGGGGCGGTACGGCGCCGGCTGCCCGGGCGCGGTGCCCGGGGCGACGGTCTGCCCGGGCCACGCACCGGGCGGGGCGGTGTGCAGCGGGGTCGTCGGCTGCGTCGGGCGGCCGGGTGCCACGGGCCCCGCGGACGTCCCGGTCCCGGACGGGTCGATCGAGACGACCTGGCGCAGGCGCGTCCCGGCGTCGTCGTCCGGCTCCTCCTCCTGGACGTGGCCCGAGTCGTCGAGCAGGTCGATCGGCGTCACCGCGTACGACAGCTCGTTCTGGACCTGCTGGAGTGCGCGCGCGAACGCGAGGACCGTCGGGTAGCGCGACGCCGGGTTCTTCGCCATCGCCGTCGCGAGCACGCGCTCGAGCGAGGCCGGGACGTCGGTGCGGCCCGTGGGCGGCAGGGGCGAGCCCTCGATGCGCGAGATGAGGTTCGCGCTCGAGTTCGACCCGCCGGGCACCTCGAACGGCGTGCGCCCGGCGAGCAGCGTGTACGTCGTCGCGGCGAGCGCCCAGACGTCCGTCGCGATGCCGCTGCGCGGGGGCTCCGCGAACGACTCCGGCGGCGACCACGGGATGGACATGCCCTCGGCGCGCGCCGCGTCGTCGACCGTGGACGAGATGCCGAAGTCCGTGAGCGCGGGGTGCCCGTACTCGGTGACGAGGATGTTCGCGGGCTTGATGTCGCGGTGCAGGATCCCGGCGCGGTGCGCCGTCTCGACGGCACCGGCGATCTGGACGGCCGTGCGCAGCGCCTCGGCGACGGGGAGCCGCTCGGTGCGGTAGCGCGCGCCGAGGTTGGGCCGCGAGCAGTACTCCATCGCGAGGTACGGGCGGCCGTCGTCCGCGATGTCCGCCTCGTACATCGTGACGATCGACGGGTGCGTCGAGAGCGTCGCCATGAGGTCGGCCTCGGCGTCGAACGCCGCGCGCTGCGAGTGGCTCGACCACTCGTGCAGCAGCACCTTCACCGCGACGCGGCGGCGCGGGCGCTGCTGCTGGTACAGGAAGACGTCCGAGAACCCGCCCGAACCGATGAGCGAGACGTACTCGAAGCCGCGGATCTCCGGTGGAGGGGACGGTGCGCGCTTGCTGCTCACCGGATCCCCTCGAAGCGCAGGGTCACGCCGTCGCCCAGGTCGGCGACGTCGCCGTCCACCACGAGGACCGGCTCGGACGGGTGCAGGCGCCGCGGCGGCTGGCCGCCGCGCAGGAGCGTGGTCCCGTTCGTCGTCGCCATGTCGCTCACGAGCACGTGCCAGCCCTCGAGCGTGATCTCCAGGTGCGAGCGCGAGATGTCCTGCTGCGGGCTCGGCACCGTGACGAGGCGCGGGAGCTCCGCGGCCTGCGTGCGCGGCGAGCGCGGGCGACGGCCCACGACGACGGGCCGGTCGAGCTCGAGCGTCTGCCCCGTGGAGACCACGACCCGGCCGAGCGGCGGGCGCACGGCGAGCTCGGCGTCGCCGTCGAGCGGCGCGTCGCACACGGCGCACGTGTCGCGCGACGGCGGGTTCGCGTGCCCCTCGGGGCACGTGCGCGCGAGGATCTGCTGCTGCCCCGGTGCGGGCGGCGGGCTGAAGGACGGGACCGGGGGCGGCACGGGCGCGTCCTCGACCGCCGGCTCCTGGGCCGCCGCGCGCAGGTCCGCGATCGCCGACGACAGCACGGTGTGGCCGTCGTGGTCGAGCCCGGCGACGGGCGCGGGCTCGTCGTCGGGCGTGACGGTCGCCGCCCGGTGCGCGGCGGCGGGCGTGGCGCCCGTCCACTCGCGCGGGACGCCCGCGATGAGGCCGTCCGGCGCGGGCGGCGGGGCGGGCACGGGCGCCTCGTCCGCCGGCGGGGCGGGGACGGCCGGGACGGGCGGCGCGGGCGGCACCGTGGCCGACGGCGTCGGCTCGTCGGCCTCGTCCGTCTCCTCGTCCTCCGCGGACCGGACCGCGGCGTCCTCGACCGTCCGCAGGATGGTGGAGCCCCACAGGTGGGCGTAGTCGTCGTCCTCCTCCGGGGGCGCCTCGGAGACCGGCGCGGCCGGCTCGACGACGGGCGGCGGCTCGACGGCGTCGGGCTGCGGCGCGATCGTCTCCTCCGGGAGCCGGAGCGTCGCCCCGAGCCCGCCGAGGACCGTCGTCGCCGACGGCACCGCGGACGCCTCGGCGAGCGTCGCGGTCTCCGCGGCGGCGTGGCTCGCACCCGGACCGGGCTGCGAGGCCTGGTCCTCGCGGGCGCTCGCCTCCGAGGTGACGAGCCGGTCGTCGTCCGGCCCGGGGTCGGAGCCGAGGTCCTCGCCGCCCGCGACGGGCAGCTCGGGGCGCTCGGGGCGCTCGACGAGCGGCCACGCGACCGCGGACGCGAGCACCACGCCCGACTCGAGCGGCACGGAGAGCGCATCCCCGAGGAGCGGCCCGCCGGGCGGTGCGGGCTCGACGGGCACCACGCCCGCGTCGGCCCGGACGAGCAGCTCGACGACGTCGTCGAGGACCCGCTCCGACCAGGTGGTGACGCCCTCGCCCTCGACCTGGACGCGGTCGCCGCCGTCGAGCTCGAGCGTGACGGAGAGGCGGCCGCGCGCGGCCACGTGGACGCGGCGGCCGGTGACGACCGCGACGACGAACGGTGGCACGGTGCGCAGGCTCGAGCCGAACGCGCCCGTGAGGACCTGGAGGACCTCGACGACGCCCGCGTCGGTGCCGAGCTGGTCCCACACCTGCTCGACGAGCGAGGGCTCCACCGGTGCGGGCAGCACGACGACCGCGCCGCCGCGCACCACGGTGCGTGCCGTTCCGGTGACGTAGCGCAGCGTCACGTCAGACCCCCGATCTGCAGACGAACATCCCTGGGCAGCGTGTCCTCGTCGACGACCGGACCCGGCGCCGCCACCTGGTCCCGCGGCGTCGTGCTCCCGCCGCTCGTGTCGTCGGACACGCCCGTCGCGTCGACGACGACGACTGTGATGTTATCCCGGCCACCGGCCGCGATGGCCTCGTGGACCAGCCGCTCGGCGGCGCCCTGCGGGTCCGGCGTGGCGAGCAGGACCTCGGCGATCCGCTCGTCGGACAGCTCGCCGGTGAGGCCGTCGGAGCAGACGAGCACGCGGTCGTGCCGCTCGATGGGCAGGTACCAGAAGTCGGCCTGCGGGGCGTTGCGCGAGCCGAGCGCACGCGTGACGACGTGGCGCCGCGGGTGCGTGAGCGCCTCGGTCGGGGTGAGGAGACCGGCGTCGACCATCTCCTGCACCTCGGAGTGGTCGACGCTCACCTGCTCCAGGCGGCCGCCCGCCAGGTGGTAGGTGCGCGAGTCGCCGACGTTGACGACGAGCCAGTACGGGTTGCCGTCCTGCTCGGAGACGACGACGCCCGTGACGGTCGTGCCGGCGCCGCGCCCCGGCTCGGTGACGATCGCCTGCACGTTCTCCTGCGCGACCGCGATCCGGGTCCGCACCTCCTCGGGCGTGACGACCTCGAGGTCGGCGAGCGGGCGCAGGGCCTCGACGGCCGTCGCGCTCGCGACCTCCCCCGCCTCGTGCCCGCCCATGCCGTCGGCGACGAAGAAGACGGAGCGCGCGGCGAGGAAGCGGTCCTCGTTGAGGAGGCGGCGGGCGCCGCGGTGCGACGCCGCGCCCCAGGCCAGGTGCACCTCGGCGGGCTGGTCGGTGGTCACGAGACTCCCGGGTGGACGACGAGGCGACGGTCGCCCACGTGGATGGTCGCGCCGACGGGGACGCGCACGCGCGTCCCCGGCTCGGCGACGCGGGGCGGGGCTCCGGGCACCGACACGACGGTGCCGTTCGTCGAGCCGCGGTCGGTGAGCCACAGGCCGCTCGGGTCGACGCGCAGCTCGGCGTGCGTCTTGGAGACGGAGCGCGTCGGGTCGTCGAGGGCGACGAGGGTCCACGGGCCGTCGTCGGGCGCCTGGGGGTTGCGGCCCACGAGGGTCGGGCGGTCGACGGTGCGCCGCTCCCCCGACTCGAGCTCGAGGACGACGGCCACGTCGGGCGCGGGGTCCATCGCGCGCACGTCGCGCGCGGACATCCGGGTGCTGTCCCACTCGGGCTCGGCGGCCTCGGGGCCCGCCGCCGGGGTGGCGGACCGCGCAGCAGCCGGGGCGGGCGTCGGCACGGGCGTGGGCGCCGGCACCGCGGCCGGCGGGGGCGCGGCGGGCGGCGGGGCGGACGCTCCGCTCCCGACGCCGGGGACGCCCGTGATGAGACCGCCCTCGGTGGGTGCGGGCGCGGGCGTGGACGGGAAGGCCCAGGGGTCCGGCACGGGCGCGGCCGGCACCGCCCCGGACGCCTCGCCCGGGCGGGCCGGCGAGGCGGGAGACGGCGGCGGCGCGAACGACGCGGCGGGGGTCGCGGCCGACGGGGCGGGCGGGCGCCCGGCGTCGGGCGCCGGGTACGACGCCGGGTGGCCGCCCGGGGCGGCGGGGTACGCGCCGGGGGCGGCCGGGGCGCCGTACCCCCCGGCGGGGCCGCCCGCCACGAGCGAGGCGACGCCGTCGTACCCCGAGGACGTGGGGGCGACGCCGCGCACGTCGAGCACGAGCGACCGGCCCGCCTTGTCGTGCCAGCCCTGCGACCGGCCGGAGGAGTCGAAGCGCGGGCTGAGCAGCACGACGAGGATCCCGCCCAGCGGCACGACGCCCACGATGATCCAGCGCAGCGCCGCGCGCCCGAACCCGACCGGCCCGCGCGTGCCCGCGTCCACCGTCCGGATGCCGGTCGCGAGGTTGCCGAGCGTCTTGCCCGTCGATCCCTCCCAGAACCAGACGCCGACCCACCACGCGAGCGCGAGCACCGCGGCCACGACGTAGACCACGAGGATCTTGCCGAGCAGCGCGGCGGCCTCGTCCTGGGTCACCGTCTGCACGCTGCCGAGCGGCGCGCCCACGACCGCGAGACCCGCCACGAGGACGACGAGCGCGACGACGGCCGGCACGGCCGCGTCGACGAGGTACGCGAGGAAGCGGCGGCCGGTCCCGGCGAAGGGCGCGGCGGCGAGGGACGACGGCGACGCCCCGGCCGAGACCGGGACGAAGGCCTTCTGCGTCGCCGCGTAGACCTCGGGCTCGGTCGTCGTGTCCGGCGCCGAGTGCGCGACGGCGGCGTACGGCAGGTCCGGCCCGCCACGGCCCGCGACGGCCTGGACGCCGCCGACCGGCCCGGCCGACGGCGCGGCGACGGGCCGACCCGTCCGCGGGAACGGCTGACCGCACACCGCGCAGAACGCGGCCCCCGGGGACTGCGCGGACCCGCAGGCGGGGCACGTCACGTCGCTCATGACTCGTCTCCCTGTCGTCTCGACGGCCCCGACGACGACCCTGCCGCCGGGGGCACGGCTCCACCCCGCGCACCGGCGCGGCGGCCGGGCAGCCACCGGCGCAGGCCCGCGGAACCGGCGCCCGCACGCACGGACCGCAGCGAGAGCGCGGCGCGCACCCGCGCGCGACGGTTCACGGAGGAGCGTAGCCCTCCGACGACGGAGTCGACGTCCGCCCAGAACGCCTCGATCTCCTGCTCCGTCGGCTCCCCGGTGCCGAAGACGGTCGCGTCGGCGCGGTGCGCGAGCGGGATCGTCGCCGTCGCGCCGTACGCCTGCGCGAGCAGCCCGGCGCCCTCGCGGCGCGTCGAGCCGGCGGGGACGGGCGTGCCGAGGTCGGTCGCGGCGTCGAGCACCTCGCGCCAGCCGCCGCTCACGCGGTCGGCCGGCCGCTCCGCGGTGCGGCGCCGGGCCCGGCGTCGCGCCTTGTACGCGAGCACGAGCACGACGGGGAGCGCGAGCAGCGCGAGCGGCACGACCACGGCGACGCCGATGAGGACGGCCTGCCCCCAGTCGAACCCGTCGCTGTCGGCCTTCTCCTTCTCCTCGTCGTCGATCTTCCCGGCCTCGGCCTCGGCGGGCTCCTCCGGCGGCTCCGGGTCCTCGAGGATCGGGGGCTTGGGCACCTGGAGGCTCTTCGGCTCCGGCTGGATCTTGTTGTCCTCGTCCGGGATCGCGGTGATCGGCACCCAGCCGTAGCCGACGAACGGCACCTCGGCCCACGCGTGCACGTCGGTCCCGGTCGCCGTGTACGGCTCGCCCGGCTCGAGCGGGTTCTTGTCCAGGTCGGGGTAGAAGCCCATGACGACGCGCGCCGGGATGCCGGCCTGGTTGGCCATGAGCGCGAGCGCGACGGCGAACTGCTCGTCGTCGCCCACCATCTCCTCGTCGGCGAGCAGCGTGTCGATCCGCTCCGCCGAGTGGCCCGGTCGCGACGGCGGCTGCGTGTCCAGCCCGCTCGAGAAGATGCCGCTCGCGACGAGGCCGTCGCGCAGCGCGTAGAGCTGGTCGACGGGCTCGGTCTCCTCGCCCATGAACTGCGCGGCCTTGCCCGCGAGCGACGCGGGCAGCACGCCCTTCGGCGGCGTGGGGACCTGCACCGACTGGTCGATCGCCCCGGCGCGCAGGTCGTCCTCGGTGGGCTCGGCCGTGACGAGCGCGTCGAGCGTGTAGGTGTCGCCCGGGCGCAGCCCGGCGGTCGACAGCGCCGTGCCGGTCGTGCCGTTGTAGTACGTCGTGTCGGCGAGCTCGCGCGCCCGCTCGCCGGTGTAGGTGATGCCCGCGAGCTGGCCGACGTCCGGCACCCACACCCCGGTGTAGTCGCCGACCTGGACGTCGAGGCGCGTCGGCGTGCCGGGCGCGACCGTCGCGATCTCCTGGCCCGCGCGCGTGTAGACGCCCGAGCCGGGCAGCCCGCTCGAGACGTCGTAGACGACGCCGTTGTAGGTGTCGAGCGCGGCGAGGCGGACCTTCGCGCCCGGGGGCAGGCCCCGGACGGTGAACAGCTCGTCCTCGCGCATGTCCTTCGCGTACTTGCGGAACGCCGTGAGCGGGCTGACGTACTGGTGCAGGTCGAGCGGCGGGACGACCGTCTCGCGCAGGACGGTGCGCGGGTCGTCGGGCAGGAGCGCGGGGGCCGCGAACGCCGCCGCGACGCCCCCGACGACGAGCATCGCCGCGCCCGTACGCACGCGGTGCCACCACAGGCGCCGGGTCGCGGCGCGGCTCGCCTCCGTCGTGATCTGGTGCGCGCCGAGCCGCGCGGCGGTGACGCGCCACCCCGCCCAGAGCAGGCCGACGCCGCCGAGCACGAGGCCCTGTGCGACCGGGTACGCCGCGATGACGGTCCCGAGCAGGATGACCGCCACGAACGCGACGGCCACGGGCACGAGCGCCCACGCAGCACGACGCGCGCGCCACGCGATCGTGCCCGCGAGGAGACCCGTGACGAGCATGAGCAGGTAGGGGACGACCGCGAGGTGCGGGAACGAGTGCAGCGGCGGGACCGTCGTGACGAACTCCTTCCAGCCCGTCACCGCCCCCCGCGCGAGGTCGGCGATCGTCGTGAGCGACGGGAGCACGCCGCCGATGGCGTCGGCGGGCAGGGCGAGCAGACCGCCCAGGAGGAGGTACGCGAGGACCGCGACCGGGAGCACGGTGTAGGCCGCCCAGCGCCGCCAGGCGCCGAGCCACGCGACCGCGAGACCGACGACGGCGCCCCCCGCCGCGGGGAGCAGGTAGCCCGAGGAGCCCCACACGGGGCCGAACCCGACGACCGTGGCACCGAGGACGAGGACGAGCGCGAGCGCGTCGACGGCGCCGAGCGCCGTGAGGGCGCGCGGCGTGTCGGCGCCGCGCAACCGGGTCGTGTTCCGCTGCGACGTGCCGGACGAGGGCGCCGGCGTGCCGACCGGCGTGGCGCGGCGCGAGCCGCGCGTCGTGGTGCTGGGCGCGCTCATCAGTCGTTCAGCCTCCGCAGGGCGAGGGGGAGCTCGCCGAGCTCGCCGATGGTGAGGACGACGAGCTCCGCGATCGCGTGCCGGCTGAGGGACGCGCCGGGCACGCACTGGATCGCCATGACGCGCACGTCCTGCGGCAGGCGCGCCGACGCCGCACGGAGCTCCGTCGGGGTCACCCGGCTCCCGACGATGAACGCCACGACGGACGCGTCGGTGATCGTCAGGCCCGCGACGCGTGCGACGTCGACGAGCGACGTGCGCTGCGACTGCGTCTCCACGCGCGCGAGGTCGTCGAGCAGCCGCGTGCGGTGGTCGCCGCGCAGGGTGCCGTCGTTGACGAGGACCGTGACGCCGCGGTCCTCCTTGATCGCCTGGAGCCCGAGGGACCCGCACGCGCTCACGGCGAGCTCGAACTCGTCGTCGTGCGCGTAGTCCTCGGCCCGCGTCGAGAGCAGCACCGCGAGGTGCGAGCGCCGCGTCTCCTCGAACTGGCGCACCATGAGCTGGCCCGTGCGGGCCGTCGTCTTCCAGTGGATGTGGCGGCGGTCGTCGCCGGGCACGTAGTCGCGCAGCGCGTGGAACGACACGTCGGAGTTCGAGATGTCGGTGGTCACGCGGCCCTCGAGGTCCTTGAGGAACCCGGTCGACGAGCCGGACAGGTTCTTGACCCGCGGGTGGACGAAGAGCTCCTCGGGCTCGGTCCACACGACCTCGCGCCGCAGGAGCCCGAGCGGGTCGGCCCGCACGGAGCGCACCGGGCCGACGGAGATGACCGACCGCCGGTGGGTCGGCACGGTGAAGATCTCCTCGTGGCTCCCCTGCGGGCGCAGGCGCGGCACGGGGAACGTCGCCATGCCCTGCCCCACGGGCAGCTCCATGACCGACGGGAGCAGCGGGCGGGCGGAGTCGTTGCGGACGTCGAGCCGGCCCACCGCGCGGTCCCCCACCGTCACGCGCTGCTGCGCGAGGTCGAGCACGACGGCGTACCGGAAGCGCCCGAGGACGAACGCGACGGCCGCGAGCAGCGCGACCGTGAGCAGGACCGCCACGACGAGCAGCTCGAGCCACGACAGCGCGAGCCCCGCCCACCAGGCCGCGACCGTGACGACGAGCGCCGCCCAGCCGAACGGGCTGACGGCGGACGTCACGGGCCGGACCGTCCGCGCGGCGGGCGCGAGCGCACGCCCGACCGGCGCGGTGACCCGCGCGAGGGGTGCGGCCAGGGGGCGGAGCAGCCCGGCGAGGGCGGACCCCGCGCGGGGTGCGCCCGGGCGGCCGCCGCTGGCGGTGCGGCCGGAGCGGGCGCTGGGGCGCCCGCTGGTCGGGCCGGGGGTGGCGTTCATGGCATGAGCTCTCGGTCGGTGCGGGCCGTCGGTCCGCCGGCGGCGGGACGGCGTGCGGCCGGCGTGCGGGACGCCGGTCGTGTCAGGCGCTGCGGCGCTCCTGCGGCGCCGCGACGTCGGCGAGCAGGCGGCCGAGCACGGCCTCGTTCGTCGCGCCCGCGAACTCGGCCTCGGGGTCGAGCACGAGGCGGTGCGCCCACGTCGGCTGCGCCAGCTCCTTGACGTCGTCCGGCAGGACGTAGTTGCGCCCGTGCGCGGCGGCCCACACCTTCGCGCAGCGCACGAGGGCGAGCGCACCACGGACGGAGACGCCGACGCGCACCTCGGGCGCGTTGCGCGTCTCCTCGGCGAGCCGGGAGACGTACTCGAGCACCGCGCCGTCGACGTGCACCCGCGCACCGAGCTCGGCCATCTCCGTGACGGCCTGCGTCGTGATGAGCGGCTGGAGCGTCTTGCTCCGGTCGCGGACGGACGCGCCCGAGAGGATCTCGACCGTCGAGGCGTGGTCCGGGTAGCCGATCGACGCCTTCATGAGGAAGCGGTCGAGCTGCGCCTCGGGCAGGCGGTACGTCCCGGCCTGCTCGATGGGGTTCTGCGTCGCGATGACCATGAACGGGCGGCCGACGTCGTGGCCGACGCCGTCGACCGTGACCCGGCCCTCCTCCATGACCTCGAGGAGCGCGGACTGCGTCTTGGGCGAGGCGCGGTTGATCTCGTCCGCGAGGACGATGGACGCGAAGATCGGGCCCTGGTGGAACTCGAACTTCCCCGTCTTCTGGTCGTAGATCGTCACGCCCGTGACGTCGGACGGCAGGAGGTCCGGGGTGAACTGGATGCGGTTGTTCGTGCCCTGGACGCTCGCGGCGAGGGCGCGCGCGAGCGAGGTCTTGCCGGTGCCGGGCGCGTCCTCGAGGAGGATGTGGCCCTCGGAGAGCATGCACGTCAGGGTCAGGCGCACGACGTGCGCCTTGCCCAGGACGGCCTGGCCCACGTTGCCGACGAGGCGGTCGAAGGTCTGAGCGAACCAGGTGGCCTGCTCGGGGGTCATGGTGGTCATTCGTCGCTTCCGTTCGCTGTGCTGTCCGAGGTGGGGCGGCGCGGGCCGCGCTAGTACCACGTCATGGTGTTCGTGCTCCCGATGGTCGTCTCGATGCGCGCCGAGCCGCCCGGCTGGCCGTAGACGCACTGCTGGCCGCCGGAGTAGTTCCCGTTGCCGTCGGTCCGCAGGGCGCGGCCCTGGGCGTCGCGGCTGTAGTTGCCGGACCCGATCTGCGACCCGCCGCCGTAGCACGTCACCCGGAACGCGGTGTTGGCCGGGCCGTCCTTGATGGTGAGGTAGAGCTCGGCGCACGACGAGTGGGTGCAGTATCCCGGCCAGTTGCCGTCGGGGAGCTTGTGGTTGCTCCCCTTGCTCACCGTGAGGACGGGCTCGGGCTTCTTGTCGGACGTCGCCGACCTGCACGTCTCCTTCGCGGCGCCCTCCGTCGGGGTGACCCGGACGCAGATCTCGCGCGTCTCGGAGTAGCCGACCGAGAGGCTCCCGGAGCCTTCCTTCTGGGTGGACTGGACCGCGCCGCGCACCTGCACGGAGTACCCGCGCCCGTTGCCCGCGGTCGACCAGCTGTACGTGATCGAGCGGTCGCCGCCGTTCATCGACACGACCGGCGCCGGGATGGGCCCGTAGGGCGACTCCTCGTTCGCCGTCGCCGCAGCGCCCGGCTCGCGCGCGCCGTCGACACCCGCGACCGCGCGCACCTTGATCGAGTACGGCTTGCCGTTCGACAGCCCGCCGACGACCTTGTTCGCGCCGAGCGTCTGCCAGCCGCCGCCGGCGTCGTACTGGTAGGTGATCTCGTCGGCCCGCACGCCGTTGCCCGACGCCGCGCCGAACGACAGCTGGATCTCGCCGTTCGTGCCGTTCGCGTCGGCGCTGAGGTTCGACACCGCGCCCGGCTTCGCGAACGCGCGCACCGGGTCCGACGCGGGCGAGAACTCGGCGTCGCCGAGCTTGTCCGTCGCCTTGTTGTGCGCGCGCACCCGGAACGCGTAGCCCGTCGTGTCCGCCGGGACGCCGACCGTCGCGGACGTCGCGCCGCCGGCGGCGGTCGAGGTCTGCACGACGCTCCCGCCCCGCAGCGCCTCGATCGTGTACCGCGTGATCGGGGCGCCGTTGCCGTCCGGGGCGCCCCACGAGACCTGCATCTGCGACGTGTCGCCGATCGACGTGCGCTGCACCGCCGGCTTCGCGGGCGCCGCCGGCTTGCCCGCGGGCGTCTCGGCCGCCGAGTAGTCGCCCCAGTCCGAGGGGTCGGGGGCGAGGTTCACGGCCTGGGCACGCACCTTGTAGGCGACGCCGTTCTGCAGGCCGTCCCACGTCACCGACGTCCCGGTCAGGGCCGTCTTCTGCACGGAGCCGCCCGGCGGCGCGGGCGAGATCTCGAGGTTGACGGCCTGGATCGGG